>CAYSIK010000231.1:0-1518 GCA_964431045.1 uncultured Flavobacteriaceae bacterium | reverse complement strand
GTTGTTTTTATTTTTGCTAATTGTGCCAAGTGCATGGTTACATCTTCCACCTCCGGCAATTGCGGATACAAAGCGGTTGGCGGTTTCAAAATATACCCACCCCATAGGCCCACAACGGTAAATCTACGCTCAGTTCCCTCTTTATTATTGCCGGTGATGTGCAGGGACAGTTTGGCCTGCACTCCTGTAACAGCTGTTTGGCTCTGTATCACTGCTGTAGCCAATGGCTCCAGGTCTTTTTCTGAATAGGGAAATTCTGGTGGAGTGGGCTGCCCAAATATCTTCTTTGAGCAAGAGGCATGAAAATCCTGCTCGTTTGCGGCCAAGGACTGATAGCAACACAGACAGTTGCTCATGGTGTATCCTCCTCTTTTATTTCCACTACGCTCACCGAACCTATGCAATCTTTACAGCAGGCCAGCAATAATCCCATCCGATCCCTGGGATTGATTTTCCAGTTCTTTTCTGCTATGTCCAGCAACCATCCTTCCGGAATCAGACCATCAAAGAAAGGGAAGAGCACTTTTGACGTGTATGTTGCTCCATGCAGCGGCAAGGTTAAACTTACCGGCCGGGCACCCGGCTGCGCTGCATACTTCTGGTCATACACAAAATGATATCCCTGCTCATCCTGTGTGAGCCATCCGGCTAATTGATCTTCTATTTTTATTGCTGCTTTACGCAATGTTTCATTTTAAGTGTTCATCCGGAATCTGGAGTTATTCCTAATTTCCCGATTCCTGATTCCTGGTTTGTAATTTCACAGCCCCTACCTCGTAGCCGAAGAGTTGCAGCACCTGGTTCACCTTATCCAATCGCAAGGTTTCCTTTCCTTGTTCCAGTTCACGAATGAATCGCAAGCCTACACCGGCTTTTTCAGCCAATTCGGGCTGGGTGAGCTTCACCGATTTGCGCTTGTCTTTTACGAAGTCTGCAATATTCATTTTATACCCTATTGGGTGCAAATATAAGTTTTATTATTTAATTTATACCCTATTGGGTGCAAATATAGGTTTTATTGTTTATTTTATACCCTATTGGGTATAAATATAGATTTAATCATTTATTTTATACCCGAATGGGTATACTTTAATCTGGAATCCTGATTACGTAAAAAACCAAAAATACTATATTAAGCCATTGCGAAATTTGTCAACGTTCAGGTTTTGAGTCATTCACACTTGTTTGCCGATGGTTATTTCATTTGAATTGCCAAATCACGAAAATAGCATTGCAGTTACTGCAACAGTGCAAATAGTTTAAAGCGTTTTCTGCATATTCTTTGTTTTTTATTCCCCCACCCTGTTTAGAAGGATTTTCGGGTTTCGCCTGTCAAATTTAATGTTTTTTAATCTTATCTTACCAATGAACGCTAACGGTTTGTGGCTTAGCGCACTGGCGGATTTTTCGCACAAAAGTTCAATCGAAGTCCTGCACTTGAACCTACCACAAAACTGTCATACGAAGCACTAAACCCGCCATTGTGCCAAACGCCTGTTATAGGGCGTTTTTACTTCA
>CAYSIK010000230.1:0-1538 GCA_964431045.1 uncultured Flavobacteriaceae bacterium | reverse complement strand
ACGCTCAAGGTACTCGACAATCTTTGCGAGCTCAGTGAAAACCTTTGGTTGCGCTGGTCGGCCATACTCCACGATATTGCAAAGCCTGCCACCAAAAGGTTTGATCCGGCTGTAGGCTGGACCTTTCACGGACATGAAGACCGTGGCGCCCGCATGGTGAAAGGAATCTTCCGCAAAATGCGCCTGCCACTGGATGATAAAATGCGCTACGTAGAAAAAATGGTGGCACTGCACCTGCGTCCCATTGTGCTGAGTAAAGAGATTGTTACAGACAGCGCTGTGCGCCGCCTGATTGTGGATGCTGGCGAAGACGTGATGGATTTGCTGAATCTTTGCAGGGCTGATATTACCAGTAAAAACGAAATCAAGGTGGCCCGTCACCTGGCCAATCTGGAAAAAGTAGCCGAAAAGATCAAAGACGTAACCGAGCGCGATGCCATGCGCAATTGGCAGCCTGTGGTTACCGGAAATCATATTCTGGAAATGTTTGATATCCGCGACCCCAAACTCATTGGTGTGCTCAAAAACACGGTTCGGGATGCCATTCTGGATGGCGAAATTCCCAATGAAGAGGAAGCTGCACTCGCTTTTACACGCAAAAAAGGCCAGGAAATGGGACTGCAGGCACGAAACTGAAAACTTTATCGGTTTTTTAGCAGGGCTACTTTGTATTTTTGCACTCAGCAAACATGATACAGCTCGCCTACATTCGTTCCAATGCCGATGAAGTAATCAAACGCCTTTCGATCCGCGGTATAGATGCCGCCGAAACCGTTAAGGAAATTCTGGATACCGACAAAAAAGCCCGCGATTGCCGCTCCGAAATGGAGCAAAACCAGGCCCGTGGCAACCAGATTGCCCGTGAAATCGGGGAGCTGATGAAGTCGGGCAAAAGGGAAGAGGCCGAGCAGAAAAAAAGCGAAACCGCTGCCGTCAAAGAGAGATTAAAAACGCTGGAAACCGATGTGGAAACACTGGAAGCCCGTGTGAAAGAACTTATCATTTCTTTGCCCAATACACCCCATGAATCTGTGCCGCATGGCAAATCAGCAGATGATAATCACACTGTGCTTACCTGGGGTTCGGTACCTTCCTTGCCTGAAAATGCCCTTCCACACTGGGAGCTGGCCGCCAAGTATGATATCATCGATTTTGAACTGGGCGTAAAAATTGCCGGTGCCGGTTTCCCAGTCTATAAAGGCAAAGGTGCCATTCTGCAGCGCGCACTCATTCAGTTTTTTCTGAACGAAGCCAATAAAGCCGGCTACACGGAAATTCAGCCACCCATTGTGGTGAATGCCGACAGCGGTTTCGGCACCGGACAGCTGCCCGACAAGGAAGGACAGATGTATTACGCACCGCTGGATGATTTGTACCTCATTCCTACAGCTGAAGTGCCCATTACCAATATGTACCGCGATGTGATTCTGGAGGAAAGTACTCTTCCCATAAAGAATGCGGGTTATACGCCTTGTTTTCGCCGTGAGGCGGGCAGTTATGGAGCCCACGTTCGTGGCCTGAACCGCCTGCACCAGTTT
>CAYSIK010000229.1:0-1580 GCA_964431045.1 uncultured Flavobacteriaceae bacterium | reverse complement strand
AGTCCCAGGCCCAGAATGTGGAAGTAGCGGTTGTAGGTGCGCTTGGCGTAGTCGGGGCGGTATATGTAGAAGGCATCCAGTTTCCAGTTTCGGTTGATTTTGTATTTAATGCCAATCTGGTCGCGCCAGTTGTCGGTAATAAATATGCCATTAATCTTAAAAATGGGTTCAACGGAACCGTACAGAACAACATTTTTTGCAATAGGATATTTTGCCCCGAAACGAAAACGCACATAGCCTTCTGACTGATTGGGCTTTGATGTGTCATCAAAATCCTGCACCTGGTTTTGAAAAAGTCCCCTGAGTCCAAACTCCCATTTCTTTACATCTACTCCATACTGAAACCCGAAACTGCCGCGGTGATAGGTGCCTTTATTTACCAGGGCAAGCCGGTATTCTGCCATCAATTCCAGTTGTTTTACCACCTTGCGCGAGGCGCCCAGACTGATATAGGAACCGTTGTAGGTTTTCAGGTTGTTGATAGAACGATACTGGTAATCGGCATCCAGCTTCCATTTTTTGGCGGGAGCACAGTTGAAGGACAGTGCATACCATCCCTGCATATCCACAGGGTCGTTGAAGGTGGCTTGTCCCGCCGCAGTGGCGCAGAAAAGCAGCCCAATGAGCCAGGCAGCGGTTTTATTCATAAAACACCTCTATCAGAGCGGTATCTTTCATCAAATCTACCTGCTTTATTTCCACCGATGAAATATTTAATCCTGTGCGTACCCGAAGGTCGTCTATCAATTCCTGCCGTCTTTCCGGCACAATCAGCCTGATGTTGTCGTAAACCACCTCTTTGCTTTTGTAGTGCTTCACCAGGGCATTGCCATCCAGCAACAACGACATTCCAATAAGGCAAAATGCTGCGAGTCCGAAATCGGGCAGGCCGGCACTCATGGCAGCAAACAGTCCCAGACTGATGCTCATAAACAGGTAGGTCATCTCGCGTGAATCCAGGCCTTCGGTTCTGTAGCGCAGCATAGAAAACACGGCAAACAATCCAAAAGCTGCACCGGTGCTGAGGCTTACCTTGTTGAGCACCAGCGCCACAAAAAATATGATGAGGTTTACTGCAAAAAAACTGTGCAAAGGGCCGTTGTTCTTTTTCTTGGACCGGTAAATCCACAGTATCAGGATACAAATGGCGGCTGCATTGGCCAGCAGTCTTAGCAGCACGGAGGCGTTTAATAGATCTGTACGGTTAAGAATTTCCATGGGCGGTAATTTTCTGTATCTGCAAAAGGGTAGGTTTAAAGGCGTTTTGTTTCAGTTCGGGGTGCAAGGTAGCCATTCCTATACAATATTTACTCAATCGGCAGGGTCTCAGGCCAAACGGTTTAATCACTCCTACAGCTGAGGCTGCCTGAAGTTTCTCGGATTTTAACTCCAGTATTATCAAATCCCGGAAGGAAACAAAATCAATAGCATTGTTGGCTTTCAGGTTCATGTCCAGCGTTATTTTCAGCGGCAGGGATTTGTGCAAAAATGTCATTCTGTCATAGTCCACAAAAAGGGCCTGATTTAGTGCACTGTGGGTGTAAGGACTTTTGGAATCAATAAAAACAGCCGATTCATCC
>CAYSIK010000228.1:0-1599 GCA_964431045.1 uncultured Flavobacteriaceae bacterium | reverse complement strand
TGTACTTTCCGCTGGTGAGCGTTCCCATTGCGTTATCGTATTTTTTATTCAAGCCCGGCGAATGGATATGGCCGGATGCAATACAATATGGCTGGCTGATAGCCACCGGAATTACCACGCAAATCGGACAGTTTTTTATGACACGCGCTTACCAGGAAGACTTGGCCAGCCGTGTTTCTGCCGTCAGTTATGCAGGCATATTGTGGGGTGCTGCTGCCGGTCTCTTCATCTTTGATGAACACTATGTGTGGCTGCAATACGTGGGTATGCTGCTGGTGGTGCTGGGTGTGGTGCTAAACATCAATGCGCAGCGGATGAGAGATTTCTTTGCGCCGGGTGAAGATTGATGATTATTCTTTCTCAGAATTTTCCCAGTTTCTAAAGGAAGAGCTTTGGGAAAAAACAGTTTCCATGATGCCTTTTTCCGTTTCATCAAATTCCTTCTTCCGCCTTGGCATCACCAGCGATGCTGTTTTGCAGGCAGCATCTAATTTATAGGTGATAAATCCAGAAGCGCCGCCCCAGGCAAAATCGGGCACAAACTGTCTCGGAAAGCCCGCCCCGAAGATGTTGGCCGAAACACCTACCACCGTTCCGGTATTGAACATGGTATTAATGCCGCATTTGCTGTGATCGCCCATGATGAGGCCGCAAAACTGCTGTCCGCTGCGGTCAAACCGCCCGGTGCTGTAGTTCCACACTTTCACGTCTTCATAGTTGTTCTTCAGGTTGCTGCAATTGCTGTCGGCGCCAATGTTGCACCACTCGCCAAGCACGGCATTGCCCAGAAAACCATCGTGTCCTTTATTGCTGTAGCCCTGCATGCAAATATTGTTTACCTCGCCTCCCACTACGCAGTAGGGGCCAAGGGCCGTAGGACCGTAAACTTTGGCGCCCATTTTCAGCACGCTGCCTTCGCCCATGGCAAAAGGACCACGCACCAGGCATCCTTCCATAATTTCTGCATTGCGGCCAATATAAACCGGTCCGTTGCTCGCATTGATAACACAGGCATAGGCTTTTGCGCCTTCTTCCATAAACACAGGGTGTTCGCCTATTACCTGCACAGAGGCATGAAGCGGTTGTGAACTGCGCCCGGCGGTAAGAGTTGCCATATCCCGCTGAAGCTCAATGCCGGCCTGAATGAATATATCGTAGGGACGGTTTAGTATGTTGTAAGATCCGGTAAAATGTATATTTTGCGCTGGATTGCCCGTTTTTTCTGCGAGGATAGTCTCATCGGCTGTAAGCGTTTGTCCGGGCTGGAGGGCCGCTATGGCTTTGATTAGTTCTTCATTGGGCAGCAACCTGCCGTTGATACGCAAATCTGCATTTTCGGTGGCCGGAAATTTCACCGTCAAATAGGCACGGGTTTCAAATCCCCATGAAGATGGCTTCAGCAAGGCGGTCCATTTTTCTGCTACCGTGTTAATTCCACAGCGCAGGTCGGCTGCAGGTCTTGTCAGTGTTAGCGGAAATAAATGCTCAATCTGTCCGTCGTCAAAAAAGTTGATTTGCATGGCTTCGAAATTAAGGGAAACGGCTGTTTATCCCATAAAAAAAGCCATCCGAATGGGATGGCTTTCGATAAAGTTTATC
>CAYSIK010000227.1:0-1706 GCA_964431045.1 uncultured Flavobacteriaceae bacterium | reverse complement strand
ATTTCCTTGGGGAGAAATGAATTTACATATAGCTTTCCCCACTTCCCGCTCCATGATCTCAAGGTATTATCTAAAAACAACCTCTGATTTCTTGAAGATTTTAATTCCCATTTCAAGAGAAATTCCGATTTATTGTGTTTTTAAGTCCGATAATAACAATGTAATTAAGTATATGGAATATTTTAATTTTGACAAATACAATTTATACGACAATATTATAACCTATAAATTTAATTTGAAGTAATTGTATAAATAACAATAATTATTTTAAAAAAATTCTTGATTTGAGCCCGGACTAATTAATTGAAATTCCCCTTTTCCAATAACTTTGCCCTTCCATTATGCTCAACTACCGCAACACCCTCTACGCCAATTACCACAGCACCCAGAGCGGCCGGGCCTCACTCACCGACGCGCGCTCCCTGTTTGAGCGCGAGAAACGGCAGTTTGCCCGCGAAATATTACCCTTGCTCAGCGTGCCTAAAGATGCTGCCATCTTCGATATGGGTTGTGGATCCGGCAGTTTGCTGAAAGCCCTTCAGGAAGCGGGTTTTACCCATGCCACCGGGATGGATATCAGCGAAGAACAGGTGAAAGTGGCGGCAGAAATGGGCGTAAATAATGTAACCCTGGGCGATGCGCTGCAACACGTGAAAACCAGCAATTCAGCCTATGATGTAATCCTTGGCGCCGATATCATTGAGCATTTTACCAAAGACGAACTTACCGAATTGCTGCAAGGCATTCACCGTGCCCTGAAACCCGGTGGGGTAACCGTTTTTCGTACTCCCAACCTGGATGCACCCATCAGCAGCGCATTTGCCAACGGCGACTTCACCCACGAAAACTACCTAAATGCAAGCAGCGCCCAGCAAGTGATGATGGCCTGCGGATTCAGTAAGGTAGAAGTAAAGCCCTCTGTGATGTTTATCGAAAATACGCTGAAGGAAATGCTGCGAAAAGTGCTGTGGGCCGGCCTAAAGCTGAAGCTGAAGCTTACCCTGTTTGCCACTGCACGTAGCAGCCGCGGCATAGTACTTACCCCTAATATACTGATTTTTGCGCAGAAAAACAAATGAAAAAGACTGCTTTGATTACCGGCGCTTCCAGCGGCATTGGCCTTGCCTGTGCCGAACTACTCGCTGCTCAGGGATATGATTTGATACTCACCGCACGCAGGCAGGAAAGGCTGAAAGAAATTGAGTCCCAACTGACGGCATCACACAATATTTCTGTCCAAACCCTCTGCCTGGATGTGCGCGACAAAGCACAAGTAAACGAAATCCTCGGAAAAATGGATGCGCCCGATGTGCTCATTAATAACGCCGGGCTGGCCCTTGGCCTCTCGCATTTCTATGCCGGCGATACCGATCAGTGGGACACCATGATAGATACCAACATCAAGGGCTTGCTGTATGTGAGCCGCACCATGGCCGAGAAAATGATTGCACGTGGTACAGGACACATTGTGAACATTGGCTCCATCGCGGGCAAAGAAGTGTATGAAAACGGCAATGTGTATTGTGCCTCCAAACACGCCGTGGATGCGCTTACCCGGGGTATGCGCATTGAACTGGTATCCAAAGGGATTAAGGTTACAGGCATTCATCCCGGTGCGGTGGAAACGGAGTTCAGCATTGTGCGCTTTAGTGGCGATGCGGAGCGGGCCAAAAAAGTGTATGAGGGTTTTGAAAACCTGGTGGCCG
>CAYSIK010000226.1:0-1747 GCA_964431045.1 uncultured Flavobacteriaceae bacterium | reverse complement strand
TGTTTACGTTGTTTTCAAATTCATTGGGACCGGTTACACCCAGCATCACATATTGCTGTTTATCGTTGGACCAGTTTACGCGCTGCGCCCAGAATCTGGCAATGCCTATAAGTACTTCAAGTCCGTGAGATGCCATATAGTCCTCATCGCCGGTGTAATTGATGTAATCATAAATGGCGTAGGCGATAGCACCGTTGCGGTGAATTTCCTCAAATGTGATTTCCCATTCGTTGTGGCATTCCTCCCCGTTCATGGTTACCATTGGGTACAATGCCGCACCGTTTTTAAATCCGAGCTTTTCGGCATTTTCAATGGCTTTTGGCAATTGCTGGTAGCGATATAACAGGAGGTTTCTGGAAACTTCCGGTGAGGCAGTTCCAAGGTAAAAGGGAATACAATAGGCTTCGGTATCCCAGTAGGTGCTGCCGCCGTATTTTTCACCGGTAAATCCTTTGGGACCAATATTCAATCGGGCGTCATCGCCGGTATAGGTCTGAAACAGCTGAAAAATATTGAAACGAATGGCCTGCTGGGCTGATGTATCGCCATCAATTTCGATATCGCAGTTTTTCCAAACAGCTGACCACGCTAAGGACTGTTCCTTTTTAAGCACATCAAAACCTGCATGGTATGCATTCTCCAGCTCCTGTATGCCCTGCAACTCAAATTCCCCGCGCTTCACATATAAATCACTGAGGATAATGCAATATTTTTCAAATGTTAGGGTTTCGCCGGCCTTGAGCGCGAAAGTGTAATCCATACCCGCATACAGATCCGTTTTTGCGGAATCTGACTTCACGGGAGTCTGGCCATCATTCCAGCGGTGGCGGCACAAAGCATAAACGCCAAAATTCGTTTTACGGGTTTCCTGAGAAAGCCGTGCTACCTGAAAATCATGAAAACCTGTTTCTGTATTTTGCCAGAAAAACTCATCGTAATTGGCGTCCTGGTTTCGTATATCACCGTTCAGACCGCTGCTGATGGCAATGACACAGTCTTTCCCGGCCTTAATCTGATAGCGGATTACACCCAGATTTTTGCGCTCCATGCTGCAAAAACGCTCTGTTTCTGCCTGAATAACATTGCCGTTGATATTAACTTCATATTGCCTTTTCAGCAATCCGTTTTGCATATCCAGCTCCCGGCGAAAATGCGTTGGAACTGTTTTCGCCATATCAACCGGAACACCGTCAACAGCCACTTCAATGCTGTTCCAGTTAACCGAATTCAGCACCTTGGCAAAATATTCGGGATAGCCATTTTTCCACCATCCCACGCGGGTTTTATCGGGGTAGTAAATACCGGCAATGTAGGAGCCTTTGAGGGTAGGTCCACTGAATGCCTCTTCAAAATTGGCACGCTGACCCATGCGGCCATTGCCAATGCTGAACAAACTCTCTGAAACCTTATTCCGGGAGGCATCAAATCCTTCTTCAACGATGCTCCACGGATGTATTTTTATATAATCCTTCATGGGTTATCAATCATGATGAAAAATGGGTACGAACAAACTGAAGATCAATGTTCAGGAGGCTTTCCACACAGAGGTCAGCTTCCTTCAATTGTCCGTGACCATTGATTCCCAGCACCCGCATTCCGGCTGCTTTGGCGGCCGAAACACCGGCATCGGCATCCTCAACAACCAAACAATTTGCCGCTTCCAATCCCAACAGGTTGGCGGCATTCACAAAAACTTCAGGATCCGGTTTGGTTTGCTTAACCATATTGCCGTCAACCACAGCATCAA
>CAYSIK010000225.1:1492-1832 GCA_964431045.1 uncultured Flavobacteriaceae bacterium | reverse complement strand
GCGCAGTTTATCATCAGTTTGCACACAAAGGTTTTGTTTTGGGTGATTACCTCCACGCGGCCCGCCTGCGCTTCCACGCCGGTAACCTTGTGGGATGTGAGGACCTGACCGCCAAGGCTGATAAACTTCGCGGCTATTTTTTCAGAAACGAGTTTATAATTCACAATACCCGTTTGCGGCACAAAAATGCCTTTGATGCCAATGCAGTGTGGCTCACGCTCTTTGATTTCAGCTTCTGTGAGGTATTTCAGCCCGGCAAGGCCATTGTCTACCCCACGCTGGTACAGCTTTTCCAACTGCCCGATTTCATCCTCCTTGGTGGCAACGATTACCTTGCCGC
>CAYSIK010000225.1:0-1426 GCA_964431045.1 uncultured Flavobacteriaceae bacterium | reverse complement strand
AGTAAATACCGGAGTGGATTACGCCGCTGTTGTTGCCGGTCTGGTGCGATGAAATGTCGGCTTCCTTTTCCAGCACCACCACGTTCAGCTCGGGGCGTTGTTCCTTGATTTTCAAAGCGGTTGAGAGGCCCACAATGCCCCCGCCTACCACCACAATATCTGCTTGCATATTATTGGTTGCAAAATAACCGCAGGATTTTAATTCATGGCAGGGAATTTTTCCTCATTTTGACAAAGTCAGCCTAAAATTCAATTTTAAATCTCTTCGTTTTGCTGAGCTCGAACAATTTTTTGCCCGATGCTGCATTCCAGACAGCGGCGTTTTTCGCAGTAGAGCTGTTGCAAACCCAGCAATGACTGGCTGTCGTAGGCACTGTTGTTTTCAAAGCCCATCTCCTGCCAGCTGCGCGTGATTTTGTTGGATTCGGGTGGCAATGCCGACAGCATATCCAGGGCTTTTTCCTGAAGGGCGGCATCGTTGTGGTAATGGGCATGTGCAAAGCGCAACGGCAGTATGGCGTTGATAATTAGGCCCTCAAGGGTATCATCGCCTGCGGTGGCGGAGCGTTGCGCACATTCGTAATCAAAGCGGTAGTGGGTTTCCCAATATGGATGCGGTTTTTGGCGCAGAAAACGCTTGAGTTCCGCAACAGACTCCACTTCCATCATCACGTTGAAAAGGCCGGTTTGTTCCAATATTGGCGATAGCTGGGCGATGCGCAGGGTGGGAAAATTGGGTGGCCTAAGCCGGCCAAACTTCCACACCGAAGCGGGTAAAGGCTGCAGGCTGTGTTTCTTTTGCAAAAAGCGGTACTCGGCAAAGAGCTGTTTGGCATATTCGTCTTTGTGTGCCGCGGTGAGCAGTCCGCTTTGTCCGAACAGCAATGCCTGCAGTTGTTTGGGATTGTGGCGGTATTTTTGAATGAGCGCATAAGGCACAGCGGTGGTAAGGGATTCCATGGCATCGCCGTTTACCAGCCGCCCGAGGTAGCGCGCCATCAGCTTATACAGCATTTCTTCCCAGTGAAATTGGGTGGCATTGCCCAGAGAAATTACCCTGCCGGCTTTTTGCCACATGCGTTCGGCCAGGGCGCGGTGTTTCATGCTCATCGCAGCGGCGGTGAAGGTGTGCGGTTTATGTGGTTTGCAGGGCACGGAAGCCAGGCTTTGGCTGAGGCTTTGCCAGGTGTGCAGGTAGCCTGCGGGAATGCGGTTGCGCAGTTCAAGGCAGGGAATGAGGGAGCCGTCTGTACGGAAAATATCCGTATCGTGGTGGAGCACCACATGCAGGATAACGTTGTCGTAGGCGGCATCGGTTTGGTGGTTATGTTTCAGCCAGTCTGAGGCGTGGATGTGAATTTCCACCTGCCCTACCCAGTCGATGTTGCCGATGCGGATGCGGGCTTCGGAGAAATCGGGGCCACTG
>CAYSIK010000224.1:0-1846 GCA_964431045.1 uncultured Flavobacteriaceae bacterium | reverse complement strand
AGAAAAAAGTTTTTAAGCCGTACATATTTACACGCTGATGAAAATTTCTGCTCCTGCAGTAATGAACAAAGGTTAGTTTCGCACAACCGCACATGATACACGCCATTTCCCGCATTATTGCCGAAAATAATCTGCTTTGGACGCTGGCCAGACCCTTTGTAAAATTTGGAGAAGGTCTTCGTTATTACCGCATTAAAAAAGAGGAAGAACCGCTTGTAAAAGAAATTAAATCCATCCTTACCGAACCTCGTGTATTAAATGGCCCTTTCAAAAACATGCAGTATCCTGACTTTACATCTTTTGGCAGTGCCATTTACCCAAAAATTCTGGGATGCTACGAACGTGAAATTTATCCGTTTGTAGAAACTGCTTTATCCGTCAAATATGACACCATGATTGATATAGGATCGGCGGAAGGCTATTATTCAGTAGGGTTTGCTTTAAAGCAAGAAAACCCATACCCTGTTGTGGCGGTAGACATTAATAAAAACGCCTTGCAGTTGCTGCAAAAAATTGCTGCATTGAACGGTGTAGCTGATAAAATAACGGTACAGGACGGAATGGATGCGAAGGAGATTGGGGTTGCCTGTGCGGGAAAAAGGAATTTTATTTTTTGCGATTGTGAAGGTTTTGAGGGAGAATTATTCACGCCGGAAAACCGGGATAATTTGCAGTTTTGCGATATCCTGATTGAAACACACGATTCAAAGCGGCATGGGGTATCGGTGTATTTGGCTGATTTGTTTTCAGCCACGCACAGCATCAGCAGGGTCACATCCACAGACAATTATCAAAAGCTCAACCAATATCATTATCCGGAAGTTTCAGGTTTATCAGAAAAAGCGCGCATCAGGCTATTTTCAGAGGGCAGGGGCAGTGTTCAGGAATGGTTGTTTTGCGAAGCAAAAAAGAAAAAGTGATTAAAATCCCTATTTTTTGACTTAACACTTTGACTGCCAAAATCTCAATTTTATTCTGTACCGGCTTGCTCCAGCACCTTCCGCATATCCTCAAGCCAGGCCTTGCGCAGTGATAGTGGTTGCAACACCTTCACACGACTGCCATAGCTGCGTATAAACATATTTAATTCTTCGGAAAGGTGGACAGTAATGCGCATATGCAAGCCCTTCAGGGGATGGTTTTCGATAATTTCCTGGGTGGAATGCAAACCCGTAGAAAGTACATAGGCGGCACTTTCGGGAGCAAACAGCAATTCCACCGCCACAGGCTCCGTATGGTTCACCACCGTAATACCCATGGCATGGGCAAAATACAGCTCCGCATCAAAATCTTCCTCGTACACAGCCGCGGTCAGCAGGGCTTCCGTAAAGCGATCCAGACCGTAATTGCGAACCTCGTTCCGGTGCTCGGCAAAAGCCACCAGATACCAGCGGTTGTCAAATTCCTTGAGCAAATAAGGATGAATGCGAAAGGGTTGGCTTTCCTCACCACCGAAGGGTTTGTAGCGCACGGTCATGGTCCTTTTTTGCAAAATACCTTCCACTGCCGTTTCAAATATGCCTTTATCGGGCCATTCTGCAGGCACCTCCATCTGAATAACCCGACGGTTGAGCCATTTACCCGTTGCGCTGCCCACGCGGATTATGCGCTCCAGCTGCTCGATGGGTCGGTGAATTTCGGCCAGGTATGGAACCCCGCTGAACTGGTTTAAAATATCCGCAGCATATTTCAGTTTTTCAATATCATCGCGGCTGATGGGGACACCGGTTATCGAATAATCTGCCGTTTCGTAATAATACCCTTTCCGCACCTTGTCATAAGCAATCGGCGCCATATAGCCCAAATCCTCATTGTTTCGCATATTGTTAATGTCTTCATCCAGCGT
>CAYSIK010000223.1:0-1867 GCA_964431045.1 uncultured Flavobacteriaceae bacterium | reverse complement strand
GTGGATCGGGTTTGCAGCAATACGACGATTTTCACAAAGTAATCGTGGATGAAAATGGCTGTTACAAAGTCATCAGTCGCCGCATTGCCATGCAGCACCGATTGTCCATAGGCACCATCGCAGGAGATACCAACGTTTCTGTTAAAATACTGGGGGGCGCCAGGCTGGGTACCATCGAAGAGTATTTCATCAGTAAACTCAAAGAAGGCGATGTGTTTGTGTTTGCCGGGCGCATGCTTGAATTTATAAAGCTGGAAGGCAACATGGCATTGGTGCGGAAAAGCAATAAAACCAAAGGTCTTGTACCCAGCTGGCAGGGAGGCAGAATGAGCCTGACCAGCGAATTGAGTTTTGCCCTTAGGCAAAAAATAGAAACCCACAGCAACCCCGCAGATGAAGAGGTAATTGCCCTGAAACCCTTGTTTGCCCTGCAACAGGAGCGAAGCCATATTCCGGCAAACAATGAGTTGCTGATTGAATATGTTGAAAGCAATGAAGGTTTTCACCTTTTCGTTTTTCCGTTTGAAGGTCGCATGGTGAATGAAGGCATGGCCATGCTTTTGGCCTTCAGGCTCGGGCAAATCTGGCCGTCTTCCTTTAGCATCGCCATGAACGATTACGGATTTGAACTGCTGTGTCCGGAACCCATACCGTGGGAGGAAGCACTGGAGGAGGAAATATTCAACACGCAAAACCTGATTACGGACCTTTTCAGCAGCACCAATTACACCGAAATGACGCGGCGCCGGTTCAGCGATATTGCCCGTATCAGCGGACTGGTTTTCAAGGGGACGGCCGAAAAACCGGTTAAAGGAAGGCACCTGCAGGCCAATGCCCGTCTGTTTTTTGAAGTTTTTAAGGAGTACGAACCGGAAAATCTTTTATTGCGGCAGGCTGAAGAAGAAGTGCTCTACAATCAGCTGGAAGAACACCGGCTGCGCGCAGCATTGACCCGAATAAACCAACAAAAAATCATGGTTAGATTTCCGGCAAAACCTACACCTTTTTCCTTTCCGATTATGGTAGACCGCCTGAGAGAGCAAATGAGCAATGAAACGCTGGAAGCACGCATTGAGCGGATGCTGAAAAAAGCCCTTACCTGAATTTTGTGTAACAATATTATCAGGGTTTTTATCCCTTACTTTTTGTTTATTGAATAATTAACAGCAATTTGCGTTTCTTCATGAGAAATACAGCTCTCTTTACTTTGTTTTTGCTTGGTGGCTCGCTGTTTGCCCAGACCGACACGCTGAAAACACCTTCAGACACTGCCGCTGAAGAGGACTTTTCCCTTTACGACAACCTGGTGCCCGAAGAAACAGCTGCCGCACCCTGGGCCAGTACCAAAATCTTTGATTTGTCGCCCCAAAAGCTCATTTCCATTGGCTATGATGTGCAGGGAGCGTATGACATCAACATGAAAGTAATGCCCGGTTTTCCGAAGGTTGCAGCCGACACTTTAGGCACATTGTCCACTAAAGGCAGTCAGGGATTGAGGCTGGGATTCAATATTCCGGTTATCTCTAAAAACCGCCTTACCTGGACCATTGCGGGAAATTATCTGGCAAATAACTACAGGGGAACAGACAACCTAACTACATGGCCGGTGAGAAACACAGATTACCTCGTGGGTGCATTAAATCAGGGATTGATGAGTGCCGGCCTGGCTACCACCGTATTCGTGCCATTTGATGCCAAAAGATTTGTACTGATGCAGGCACAGGGCGATGTGAACGGAAATTTCGGTATTTCTGAAATCGGCGATTATCTGAATAAAACAAGGGTTTCCGGTGCGGTTATTTATGGAAAACGCCCGCACGACCGACTGCAGTGGGGTTTGGGCCTATCGCGCACCTACCGCGTGGGC
>CAYSIK010000222.1:0-1883 GCA_964431045.1 uncultured Flavobacteriaceae bacterium | reverse complement strand
GGAAACGGGAGGAATGAAGCCCAGTGCTGCGGCATGTAGCGCCTGACGCGGCATCATGTCAAAGGCATTTTCGATAAACTGCTTAAATTTGGGTAATGCGGAGCCTTTGCGGACTTGCCTTCCGCCATACATTTCATCGCTGAAAATGGGATGGCCCTGCGAGGTCATGTGGGCGCGAATCTGGTGGGTTCTGCCCGTTTCAAGCCTGCACTCAACCAGCGAAGCAAAATAGAAGTTTTCCAGGGTGCGGTAGTGGGTGATGGCAATTTTGCCATCCTCTTCGTTTTCAAAATGCTTGCTGCGCCTGCGGTCCGCCGGGTCGCGGGCCATGTATCCGCGGATGGTGCCTTCGGGTTGTTCAAATTCGCCCCATACCAGTGCCAGGTAGCGGCGGTGAATAGTGTGGTGAAAAAACTGGTTGGCCAGGTGGCTGAGGGCAAATTCATTCTTGCCCACCACAAGCAGGCCGCTGGTGTCTTTGTCTATGCGGTGCACCAGGCCAGGGCGGTGTGAGGTATCTTTCTGAGGCAAAGTACCGGCGTGATAGGCGAGGGCATTTACCAAAGTGTGGCTGTAGTTGTTGCAACCCGGATGTACCACCATGCCTGCGGGTTTGTTCACAATCAGCAGGTGTTCATCTTCGTAAATAATATCCAACGGAATATTTTCGGGATAAATTTCCGTGTCGCGGGGTGGTTCGGGAAGCAGGATGCGCACATCATCGCCGGGCTTGATTTTATAGTTGCTTTTGATAGGCTTGCCGTTCACCTGAATACAACCCGCTTCTGCAGCGGCCTGCACCTTGGTTCGGCTGGCGTTTTGAAGCTTGTTCATCAGCCATTTGTCAATGCGCATGTGTTCCTGACCGGGGTCGGCTACAAAGTGGTAATGTTCAAAAAGGGCGCCGTCTTCGTTCAGGATTTCTTCTTCCACGCTGCGAAGTTACGGTCATTATGGCCGATGGGCATCAAAATGTGTTTGTTGGGTTTTGTTGCTATATTGCAAGCATGGATAAAATGATGGTTTTGCAATGCCTGTTGCTGTTGTTTCCGGCGGTGATTTTTTTACAATCGGGTTTGGATAAGGTTTTCAAGCCGGAAGGCAACAAAGCCTACATCATATCGGTTTTTGAGAAGACATTTTTAAATTCAATTTCGGGTATTTTGTTTTATCTGTTGCTGCTATTGGAAGTTACCTGCGGTATAATGGCCGTAGCCGGTATATTTATGCTGGTGTTACAGGGCGATGATACCCTGGGATATTATACTTTCATAATGTCTGTGATTACCCTAAGCGGCTTATTGGCAGGTCAACGCATAGCGGGTGATTATCCCGGGGCTGCAGGCATTATGCCATATTTGATTTTGGCCTTCGCCGGTTTGTATCTTTTTTCGGTGTAATCAGCGGAGCTCCCACAGTCCCACATTTTCCACGTGCTGGGTGTGCGGAAACATATCTACCGGCTGAATTTTAACCAGTTTGTATTTTTCATCCAGCAATTTTGCATCGCGGGCCTGGGTAGCAGGATTGCAGCTTACATATACAATGCGCGGTGGTTCGGTTTCCAGAATGCGTTTCACCACATCGGGGTGCATGCCATCGCGGGGCGGATCGGTAATGAGCACGTCGGGTTTGCCATGTTGCGCTATAAAATCGGTGGTCAGTATTTCCTTCATATCTCCCGCATAAAATTTCAGGTGGCTCATCCCGTTCATCTGCATATTTTCTTTTGCATCCATGATGGCTTCTGGCACGTATTCTATGCCCAC
This sequence comes from uncultured Flavobacteriaceae bacterium, assembly GCA_964431045.1. GTDB lineage: Bacteria > Bacteroidota > Bacteroidia > NS11-12g > UBA955 > RGEC01. Next base: position 114 of record CAYSIK010000222.1, on the reverse strand, counting down.
CACTTCGCGGGCTTTGTCTGCTACATACAAAGCAATGCTGCCGGTTCCGGTGTATAAATCGTACACCAGCTCTTTTCCGGTAAGGCCGGCAAATTCTTTGGTAATGGCATACAG
>CAYSIK010000221.1:0-1960 GCA_964431045.1 uncultured Flavobacteriaceae bacterium | reverse complement strand
AAAGAAAAATTGTATGCTGAAATGGAAGCAAACAAAACCTTATATTTCTTTGAGCACGATGTAGCCATGCAATGCGCAAGGTTGCAGCGCAATGAGCGCGGACAAATGGAGATAGCAGAGAAAGGAAACTTGTCTGATTTATTGAATTGATTTCTCTACTCTTCTTCTGAATCAGGGTTCCCTAAATCCAGTTCTTCACCGGTTATGTCCAGGTAAATACTTTGAATTGCGGATACCCCATCCTGCTGTTCTTTGGGATTGTTAGAACTAACCCTGCTGGCATTGTAATACAATCGGGCATTTACATCGTCTTTCAGTGCCTGATAAATATTCACCCCAATTTCATAATACTTAGGATTTTGGGCCTCCAGGGATATCGTTTTTCTCAAACTTTTTTCAGCAGCCGTGAAATCACGTTTGTTAAATTCCATCTGGGACTTGATCCACCAGCCATCCGGATCCGCAGGTCGTGACTTGGTGTAGCGCACCATGGTTTGTACCGCCTTGTCCCATTGGCCTTTTCCTGCGTAAAAGGAATTCAAACTCAGCAACGCTCTGTTGGATTCCGGGTATATTTCCAGGGACTTTTCAGCTGACCAAATGGCAGAATCCAAGTTGCCAAGGTTTGCATAGGCATTGGCAAGATAAAAGTATACTTCCGAACTTTTACCGTCGACAGCAAGATAAGATTTGAATTTTTGGACAGCTTTCGGATAATTTTTTTCCTTTTCCATGGCGCTGTATCCTTCTGCATCCTCAAAAGAGGGTCTTTTCACTACCCATCCCATAGGTTTACCATCAACCATAGGTGTATAAACGGTTCCAACCGGCGGGTATGCACCATTGGTGAGGCGTGATTTGTCTGTAAATCCGTTATAGAATATGGCATAATCCCAATTAAAGCTGCTGCGCTCATCAGCCCTGGTAAAGCCTACATGCACATTCTTATCATTACGGCAATAATATTTAACATGGTTCATGCCGTAGGAAAGAACGGTATACTTTTTATCCGGGTTTTTGCGGGCTACGTTTTCAAGAAACCATTCTGTGCTCTGCCGCAGTGATGCCAGGTAGTAATCCATCTCATATTCACCGTATGCCCCTTTTGTGCCCCCAATTAGTTCATTGAAATAAATATACTGCAGCGGGTGATTTTTAAAGGTATGAATGGCGGGAGGGATGCTGCCTGCCACAACCAATCCGGGAAGTACCCATTTTATGAAACGGATGCGTGATAACAGTTTTTCCAGCATGGCAAAACCGGCGGTAGCGGATACAATAAGGCAGGGTAAAACAAACATAATTTGTCGCATTCCCCCGTATACATTGGATTTTTGATACCATATGTAAAACACCGGAAAAGCCGCTGCAAAAAATATGATCATTAGCGCATGGTTGTAGTTTTTACGGTTAAAGAGTCCCAGAACAAAGTATAAAACCAGGCCCAGTAGAGTAACTAAGGGTGTCGTAATGAGCAGGTACTTGGTCAAATAATAGGGTGGAAGTGTACTGCTGTCGGTAAGTGTGCCTTCAAACAACTGTCTGAGTGTAACCGGAAATTTGGTAAATGCGTCCAGAGCCTTGAAAGGATTGCTGAATGGGTCTTCCAAGCCGTAAGGCCAAACTAAAATTCCCACAATGAATGATGCCAGTCCAATCACAATAAATGAAAGCAGGTAAGGCAAAAGGCCTTTCCAGCGCAATTTTATAAAATTTGAGAAACCTATATTTTCAATATATCGCAGTCCTGCAAACAAAGCGATGGTGGGTATCAGTACAAAACCACCCACACGGATGCTGATGGCAAGTCCGGTGCCTAAAACAATACCAACTGCCTGCCCAATGCGGCCGCCATTTTTTCCATAATAGAGCAGTGCATAGTACAGACCTATGATATAACCGGCTGCAAAGGGAATGTCCTTGGGATTATTTAGTGAGTCGCCAAGCAATCTTGGGGTGA
>CAYSIK010000220.1:0-2000 GCA_964431045.1 uncultured Flavobacteriaceae bacterium | reverse complement strand
TCAAGCGCTGTAAAGAAGGCCGTTTCCTCTTCCTGCAGGTTGAACTGCGTGTACCCGAGTGATGCAATTTGGGTCAGGTGCATGTCCACGGTTTGCCTGTAGCGCTCCATGAAATCAGCTTCCAGTGCATCGCCAATGCGCAGGCCGCTGCGGCCTGTTTTATCGCGGTAGGTAGGGCCAATACCACGCAATGTGCTGCCGATTTTGGCATCGCCTTTCGAAGCCTCAGAAGCGGCGTCCAGAATGCGGTGCGTGGGCAGAATGAGATGGGCTTTTTTGGAAACCAGCAGGCGCTCTGCATAATCGGGGCACTCGTCTTTGATACGGTCTATTTCAGCCTGCAGGCGAATGGGATCCACCACCACGCCGTTGCCGATGATATTGAGGATTCCCTTGCGGAAAATTCCGGAAGGGATGGTGTTGAGTACAAATTTCTTGCCTTCAAACTCCAGGCTGTGTCCTGCGTTGGGTCCGCCTTGAAAACGGGCAACAATATCGTATTGCGGGGTTAAAAAATCGGCGATTTTGCCTTTGCCTTCGTCGCCCCATTGAAGGCCTAAAATTACATCAACCATTCGGGTTTAAATTATCGTTGTTAGTGAGGTTTTTGCCACAGTGCAGACAGTCGCCGTTTTGGATTTGCGGCTGTGCGTAAAGGTGCAGGGAGTGGTGGGTAACATCAAACTTGAGCAGGTTACCCATGGTGGTGTTAATTTGCTGAACACGGGGATCGCAGAACTCAACCACTTTTTTGCAGGTGATGCAAATGAGATGGTCGTGTTGCTTGAAGCCGTATGCCTGCTCGAAATGAGAGGTATTTTCACCAAACTGGTGTTTTTTTACCAGGCCGGAATCTACCAGCAGGTCGAGCGTATTGTAAACGGTGGCCCTGCTCACGTGGTAGTTGCGGTCTTTCATTTTCAAGTACAGCGCATCCACATCAAAATGTTGTTTGTGGGTGTAGATCTCATCCAGAATGGCATAGCGTTCCGGTGTCTTGCGCTGTTTTTTCTTTTCCAGGTATGCCGTGAAAATTTCGCGCACTTCCTCCTTTATTTTCAAGGTTTTGCTATCGAGTTTACCGGGCATATCTTTTCAGCGAAACCGCAAATTTATTGAACACAGCGAATTAAACCACACTTATTTTGCTTGCCTGCGAATAATGTCGGAAATGCGCGTGGCGCCACTGAATTTTCGGCGAATTTCCACCAGGGCGGCGTCGGCATCATCCGATAAAGTAAACTGGCCCACATAGACCTTGAAATTGGGTTCGTCGTAGATAACCGTAACCCCGTATTTGCCGCCAAAAGGTTCTATGGCTTGTTCTTTGAGGGCTTCGGCCTCGGCCCTGGAGGAGAAAAATCCAATGAGAATGCGGTATCCACGCACTTTATCAGAATTGGCTTTTCTGCGGGCGGTGCGGGTTTCTTCCATCTCTTTCACCGAGGGTTCCACATCTACCACCACATGCCCTTGCGCTTTGACTTCTTGCTTAAAGCCAATCAACAGCATGGCTGCTGCCAAAATCCAGGTTTTGTGCATAGTTGAAACCGTCGCAAAAAGTGTGCTAAACCGCATTTGCCTTGTTGATGACACAAACCTACAATGAATGAGCCGTTTATAAAAGAAAAGTTATCCCTTACCCGCGGGGATGATGTAACTTTGCATCATGCCTGAAAAAGCAGCACTTGTGATACTGGACGGCTGGGGCATTGGCAAGCATGACCGCAGTGATGCGGTATGGAATGCCAAAACGCCTTTCACCGATATGCTGTGGGATACCTTTCCCCATGCACAGCTCAGAACCGACGGAGAGTACGTCGGTTTGCCTGAAGGACAAATGGGGAACAGCGAGGTGGGGCACATGAACATCGGTGCCGGCCGCGTGGTTTGGCAAATGCTGGTGCGCATCAACAAGGCTTTTGCGGACGGCAGCCTTTCCGATAATGAAATGCTTTTTTAATGATACGGCGACCACCGAGATCTACACCTGATAGGGC
>CAYSIK010000219.1:753-2004 GCA_964431045.1 uncultured Flavobacteriaceae bacterium | reverse complement strand
CCGGCATCCAAGAGCTTAATTCAAAAACACCTAAAATAATCATCAATACACCCTGGGGAGACCCTGCACGCTGCGGAGCAATTGCCAATGTTGCCGTAGAGGGGTTTACCCCTGCTAAACTTGCGGAAACCCTGTTTTCAAAATACCGAATTTTCACGGTAGCCATAGAACATCCTGCCATTAACGGTATTAGAATCACACCCCACTTAAGCAATTCACTGGAGGACTTGGATGCCCTGGTAAACGCCCTTATGGAAATATCAGCCGGTTGATTGACCTGCATCAGCTTTTCAGCGTATTTTTCATTACTCCTTTGCAACATCAATGAATGTTGTACAAAAAACCATTGCTGTTACCGGTGCCGGAAATGGCATTGGCAGGGCTCTTGCCCTGCATTTACTGAATAAAGGAGCCCGTGTTGCCTGTATTGACAAGGATGAGGAAGGCCTGCATAAAACCGAGATGGAGGCTGGCTCTTTGGCCGTGCGCCTTTCCTGTCATGCTATGGATATTACAAAGAAAGAACTAATGCCCGGACTTGTAAATCAGATTCTGCATCAGCATGGCTGTATTGATGGCCTCATCAACAATGCCGGAGTTATTCAACCTTTTGTCACAGTAAAAGACATTGAAATGCAAGACATAGAAAGGGTAATGAACATCAATTTCTATGGAACCGTCAATATGATAAAGGCATTTTTACCAAACCTGTTGCCGCGAAATGAAGCCCATATTGTGAATGTGTGCAGTATGGGAGCATTTGTCCCGGTTCCCGGACAAGTTTTTTATGGGGCCTCCAAGGCCGCAGTTAAATTGCTTTCAGAAGGGTTGCGCTTCGAATTAAAAAACACCGGAATCGGTGTATCAGTTGCGTTTCCCGGGGCAGTCGCAACAGAAATCACCTTGCATTCGGGAGTAAAACCACCCGATGTTCCCGAATCTAAACTGAAAAGCTTTGCGCGCATTTCTCCTGAAAAAGTCGCAGAAATCATTGTAAAAGGAATAGAAAACAACACTTACCACATGTATATCGGCAGCGATTCCAAATGGATGAATACACTTTTCCGCATCAGCCCGGAATTTGCGGCAAATACCATACAGCGCAAAATGCGCGATTTGCTAAAATTGTAAAAGGCTATTACCGGGCTGTGATAAAGACCCGAACATCGTATACACTGTCCTTGGCAGGGAAATAGGCCAGTTCCTTATACTGATTAAGTTTCCGCATATCCGACAGCGTCATGGGCGCAT
>CAYSIK010000219.1:0-743 GCA_964431045.1 uncultured Flavobacteriaceae bacterium | reverse complement strand
CAATATCACCACACAACTGTCCGGCATCAAGTCTTGTCCCGGACGTTTGTCTCTCCTCCAGATATAAAAGGTTTTTGCTGTTTCCGGCTTTGCCCATGGATCCAAACCCAGCTGGGCGTTCAGCCAGGGCAACTGATGCACAAGGACCTTATCTGTTAATCTTTCCTTTTGAATGAAACTCAAAGCTTTTTCCAACTGAGGTTCACCGGGGAAAGCAGCTACACTTGGCTCATTTTGCCAGGGGTACGGCGTTTTGTTGCCGTTATAACTTCCTACAATCATAACAACAATTAAACCTGCAATAAAAATCCGTTTGAGGGGGTTTATGTCGAGAGATAATATTTTATCGGAAGCATACTGGGCAAGCAGTGAAGCGAGCGGTGCTGTCAGCAAGAAAACACGCAGCAATCCATGTGATCCAAAAGACCCTGCATACCATATCCATGAATGAATCAGGAAGAACAATATGAACATAGGAGCTACTATCCACAGACAAAACCGACTTTTTTCCTCCGGAGTCTTTCTCTGAATAAGATATACAATATGCGCAGCAATCCACAAAAGTGACATTGCACCTAAAACCGTCACGGCAATGCCCCAAATCTGTCTTTGGGCATGAAGGTAATGCAGAAAGTCTCCATGGCCTATCTGAAAACGGTTTTCCACCTCAGCTTTGTAATAGGGATTATGGTTTAAAATCCAAAAAGCATCACCTGAAAGAACAGCACCTGCAATGCTTATCA
>CAYSIK010000218.1:0-2039 GCA_964431045.1 uncultured Flavobacteriaceae bacterium | reverse complement strand
TGTATTGGGCTCCGGCTTCTCCCAGCTCTGTAATGCGTTTTCGGGCAAAACGGTTCACCAAAAAAAATCCACCACCAATCAATCCTACTATGAGAAAGAAAATGAACGGATTGTACCAGGTGAAAAATGCGGTTAGCAGCACCACAATGGCCAGTTCGCTCATCAATGTCAGATAAGGAATGTAAGTGCCGGATACAAAGTAAAACGGGGAAAAGAAAACCACTTCATTGAACCCGGGCCCGTCATGGTTCAGGCGATCATAGGAACGTTCCTCAAACACTCGGTTGTAGGCGCGGTGAGAAAGGCTGTAGGCAATCTCTGAGGCCGTTTTGCGTATGAATTTCTGTAAAAAAAAGGCAAGAATGCCTTTAACAAGAAAAAACAGCAATATGATGAAAATGAGGGTTTTTAGAAAATTGGCTTCCGAAGTAAATCCCAGCTGATGAAAAATAAAACGCAGCTTGCTGCTCTTTTCCAGAAAGGAATGGTCCAGTGCCAGCATCAAAACGGGTACCATACTTCCCAGACCAATGATGTCGGCTGAAGCCAGCAATATCTGCAACAGCAAAATCAACCGGGTTTTACCCAGTTGTGCGGCTGTGAGCAAATGCCGGAAGCCTCTATGTGCCGTGATAATGATTTGCCTGGCGTTCAAAGCAGACAAAGGTACGTCGATAAATGTATTTTGTAAATTACCGCCATTTGTGAACCTTTGCACTGAAATGCAAAAAGAAACAGTTTTGGTCATTGGCGCCTGCGGACAACTGGGCACTGAGTTGACAGAAGCCCTCAGGGCTATATATGGCGAAAATCATGTGGTAGCGAGCGATGTAAAGAAAAGCGACAATGTGGTTTTTCAAACCGGCCCCTTTGAAGTACTGGATATTTTGGACAAGCCCAAACTGCTGGAAATTCTGGAAAAATATAAGCCCACCCAGGTTTATCACCTGGCAGCCCTGCTGAGCGCCACGGCCGAAAAAATGCCCGAATTCGCCTGGAAACTCAACATGGACGGATTGTTCCACCTGCTGGATGCCACCCGCGATACCGGTATTGTGAAAAAAGTATACTGGCCCAGCAGCATTGCGGCTTTTGGACCCAATACACCTCGCATCAATACACCTCAGTATGGTGCCATGGATCCTACAACCGTTTATGGCATCAGCAAGCTGGCCGGCGAATTGTATGCACAGTATTACTTCAACCGCTGGGGTGTGGATACCCGCAGTTTGCGCTATCCCGGTCTCATCGGCTATAAATCGGCGCCCGGCGGCGGCACTACTGACTACGCGGTGGCCATTTACCACGACGCCCTCACCACGGGCAAGCACCACTGCTTTTTAAAACCCGGCACGGTACTGCCCATGCTCTATATGCCCGATGCCCTGAAAGCCACGCTGGACATTATGCATGCGCCTGCAGAAAAAGTAAAAATTCGCACCAGCTACAACCTGGCCGGCATGAGTTTTGGGCCCGAAGAAATCACGGCGGCTATCCAAAAACACATTCCTTCGTTCAGCAGCACCTATGAACCCGATTACCGCCAGGCGATTGCCGATTCTTGGCCCGCTGTGATTGACGATACCCGCGCCCGCGAAGACTGGGGCTGGAAACCCGATTACGACCTCGACCGGATGACAGCAGATATGCTGGAGAACCTGCGGAGAATGGGGGTGCAGTAGTAGTGACAGGTCGCGACCTGTCACTACTACTGCCCATATTTACGCGCATTCTGCCACTCCCCCTTGACTTTTCTCCTAAAATTTTGTATATTGCGTTTCGGGGATGAAAAACAAGGGATTTTACATTGACAAATACCTCGATGTTTACATAAAGCTTAGGGCCAAAAACAGGCAGGACGACATGCGTTATCCGCCATGGGCTTTTATGCAGGAACTGCACCACATTTTTGCATTGCAAAAAGAACTGCGCACACTGGGCTGTTTTGATGAAGAACACCTCGACCGAATGCTGGAGAACCAGACCGAAGGATTAACCCACTATTTTATTTACGATGAGCCCTTACGTTATGAGTGGTA
>CAYSIK010000217.1:532-2046 GCA_964431045.1 uncultured Flavobacteriaceae bacterium | reverse complement strand
GGTGCTATGTAAAACCAACCATTTGCGAAGCAGAAAACCATTTTCACATCGTGCAGGAAGAAACCTTTGCTCCAATATTGTATATTATGAAATACCAAACCATAGAAGAAGCCATCGCCTTACAAAATGGCGTTAAACAGGGTCTCAGCTCGGCCGTATTTACCGATAATTTGCAAGAGGCAGAGCGCTTTCTTTCGGCCGCAGGATCTGATTGCGGTATAGCCAATGTGAACATAGGTACATCCGGTGCTGAAATTGGTGGTGCTTTTGGTGGCGAAAAAGAAACGGGTGGTGGCAGGGAATCCGGAAGCGACTCTTGGAAAGCTTATATGCGCAGGCAAACCAACACCATCAATTATGGCAAAGAGTTGCCGCTAGCACAAGGAATTGAGTTTAATATTTAATCACAAAGGTGGTTTTACTATTTTTGGAACACATATTGTTTTAGATATGTCTACCATAATCTGCAACAGATGAAAAAGGTAATATTTATAGCCGCACTGCTGGCAACTGGACATATTGGTAAAAACCAAAATGCCCCAACCGATGAGGTTTTATATGAAATTAAACCCCTGCCAAACAAAGCATTTACCTTTGGCGAGCGCTTAACATATCGTATACATTATGGAATGCTTAATGGAGGCAATGCATACTTTGAAGTTGATGATAAAGCCCATGCAGTGAACGACAGGCAAACCTATCGCATTAAAGTTTATGGAAAATCAGCCGGCCTGGTAGATGTGATGTTCAAAGTTAGAGATGAGTATGAATCGTATATGGATGTGGATGCACTGGTACCTTGGAAGGCGACTAAAAACGTGCGCGAGGGCGGGTACCGCGATACTGATTTTATTATGTTTGACCACCGCAGGCGCATTGCCAGTAGCCGCAGGGGCCAATTGACCATACCAGAAGGAACCAAAGACCTGGTTTCGTCAATCTACTTCGCGCGCACGATGGATATGGTCAACGCCAGGCCGGGTGATGTATTTCCGGTTACTTTTTATCTTGATCATAAAAACTATGAATTTAGATTCAAGTTTTTAGGTCGCGAAACCATAGACACCGAAATGGGCCGCTTTAATGCACTTAAGGTTAAGCCACAGGTAATAGAAGGGCGTGTGTTTAAAGACCAGGAAGCCATTACCATGTGGGTAACCGATGATGAAAATAAAATACCGCTGCGCGTTCAATCAGAAATTTGGGTAGGCTCACTCAAGGCTGATTTGATTGAGATGAAGGGCATAAGAAACCCGCTTAGCTCAAAGGTTAAATAAATAGGCCCAATCTTATTTATTAAAGACTTTTTACTGTTTATACGCACATTTATTTTATTTTTGCGCGCCAGAAATTTATAAACACAACATGAGCGGAAAAATCACTTTTACCATGATTAAGCCGGATGCCGTAGACAACGGACACACCGGAAAAATTATTGACCACATCATTCAAAAGGGCTTCAAAATTGTAGCCATGAAGTACATTCATTTGAGCAATGACATGGCTGGTGCGTT
>CAYSIK010000217.1:0-522 GCA_964431045.1 uncultured Flavobacteriaceae bacterium | reverse complement strand
TCTGATGAAAAAGCCGGAGAGTTTTATGATATTCACCGCGAGCGTCCTTTCTTTAAGGACCTTGTATCGTTTATGACCTCTGGCCCTATTGTAGCGGCAGTGCTTGAGAAAGAAAACGCAGTTGCTGATTTCAGAAATGTAATTGGCGCAACCGACCCTCAAAAAGCAGAAGCGGGCACTATCCGAAACCTGTATGCCAAATCAATAGACGCAAACGCCATACATGGCAGCGATAGCGATGAGAATGCAGCACGTGAGGCTTCCTTCTTTTTCAGCGCATTTGAGCGCTTCTAATAATTTAGTTGTGCTGTTAAAAGCCTGTTGCGATAATGCTCGGGTTTCTTATATGTGGGGCGAGATCTATTTGCTTCCGATTTTATTAAAGTAGGCCTTGGCCTTTTCCTTATAATAAGGCTGAAGCTGAAGAGGAATTGTTTGTTGCAGTTCTTTTTCTTTGTTTTTCTGCTTAATATATTGCTCAAAATCTGGTGGTATGGGCTTTGGTTTTTCTTTAGCCTGCTC
>CAYSIK010000216.1:0-2088 GCA_964431045.1 uncultured Flavobacteriaceae bacterium | reverse complement strand
ATTGAGGAGAAATACGCCGAGGAGAAGTCAGCACTTATGCGCCGCCTGGTGATTGATAAAATTGCAGAACAATACGAACTGCAGCCCACCCAGGAAGCCATCATGCAGGAAGCACGCATCTATTACGTGGGAATGTACCGTCAGTATGGCATGAACATTAATCCCGAAGATGGATTTTTAGACGAAACCATCAAAAAACGCATGGCCGAAAGGGAATTTGTGACCCAGATGGCCGACAGGGTTATGTATCGCATGGCGTATGACAAGGTAAAAGAAACTGTGACCCTGAAAGAGAAAAAAGTGAACGTGGAAGATTATTTCAAGCACGTAAACGAACATAAACACGAGCACGGAGAATAAGATTTCATTTTTTAGCAGTAACTTCGAATATTATAAATCAATACGCATGGATCACGGAAAAGAATTTCGCAAATACGCTGTAAAGCACCTGGGTTTAAACAGCCTTTATGTAGATAAATACATGGAAATGCAGGCCGGCAACCCGCAGGCTGGCATGGTTCCTCAGATTACAGGCCTCACGCCCAATATCATTGAGGAAAGGCAGATGAACGCAGTAGCCATGGACATCTTCTCCCGTTTGATGATGGACCGTATTATCTTTCTAGGTGTACCCATTTATGATGACGTTGCCAACATCATCATTGGTCAGTTGTTGTTTCTGGAAAGCAGCAACCCCAACCGCGATATTCAAATTTACATCAATAGCCCCGGAGGCAGTGTATATGCAGGATTGGCCATTTATGACACCATGCAGTTTATTGGCTCGGACGTAGCCACCATCTGCACCGGTATGGCCGCCAGCATGGGTGCCGTATTGATGTGTGCCGGCGAAAAAGGTAAACGTACCGCACTTCCCCACTCTCGCATCATGATTCACCAGCCATTGGGTGGTGCGCAGGGTCAGGCCTCTGATATCGAAATCACATACAAAGAAATCAGCAAGCTGAAAAAAGAACTGTATGATATCATTGCCGTGCACAGCGGACAAACCTATGAAAAGGTTTGGGAAGATAGCGATCGTGATTACTGGATGACCGCGCAGGAAGCCAAAGACTACGGCATGATTGACGAAGTGCTTATGAAGCGCAACAAATAACCGAAACATTCCGTTTCTTTTAGTTGTTTACCCTTTAGATGAAAGCGAAAAACGCCACCTGTTCTTTTTGCGGACGCAAAAAAGACGAAACCCTGATGCTAATTTCAGGTCTGGAGGCGCATATTTGTGAGCAGTGTGCCGACCAGGCGCACAAAATTGTGGAACAGGAACTGGGTTTTAATAAATCAGAACCCGAGAAAGGCGCAGCAGATACTACTGCTTTTACCCTACCCCGCCCCGATGAAATCAAGAAATATCTGGACCAGTATGTAATTGGTCAGGATGAGGCCAAAAAGGTAATGAGTGTGGCTGTTTACAACCATTACAAGCGTGTAATGCACCCCCAGGAAGCCGATGAAGTGGAACTGGAAAAAAGTAACATTCTGATGGTGGGAGAAACCGGTACGGGTAAAACCCTGCTGGCACGCAGCCTTGCCAAATACCTGAATGTTCCTTTCTGCATTGCCGATGCGACTGTGCTTACCGAAGCCGGATATGTTGGCGATGACGTGGAGAGTATATTATCCCGTTTGTTGCAGGTGGCCAATTACAATGCTGCAGCTGCCGAAAAAGGCATCATCTACCTGGATGAAATTGACAAAATCAGCCGCAAAGGCGATAACCCCTCTATTACCCGCGATGTGAGCGGAGAAGGCGTACAGCAGGGCCTGCTGAAGATTTTGGAGGGAACCGTAGCCAATGTAGCTCCCGAAGGCGGTAGAAAGCATCCTGAGCAGAAATACGTGAAAATTGACACCCGCAACATTCTTTTTATTTGCGGTGGTGCCTTTGATGGCATTGAAAAAATCATTTCGCGTCGCATACAGAGCAGGGCCGTGGGTTTCAAAAACGGAGAACGCTCCGAGGTGGCGAAGGATGAAGTGTTGAGGCACATCTCCCCTGCCGATCTCAAGAAATTCGGGCTGATACCTGAAATTATAGGCCGTTTGCCCATTATTACTTCGCTGGAG
>CAYSIK010000215.1:0-2198 GCA_964431045.1 uncultured Flavobacteriaceae bacterium | reverse complement strand
ATTTGGTGAAAAACCTCATCTACCCGGTGCCGGATCCCAATTTTCCCTTTCTGGGCGTGCATTTCACCCGCAGAATCACGGGTGAGCTAGAAGCGGGCCCCAATGCCGTATTTGCTTTCCGCCGCGAGGGTTACACCCGCACGTCGTTTAAGTGGTCTGAATTTTGGCAAAGCCTGCTGTGGCGCGGTTTTAGGAAAGTTGCTTTGAAGTACTGGAAAACCGGACTGGGCGAGTATTACCGCAGTTTCTCCAAAGCGGCATTTACCAAAGCGCTGCAGGGTCTGGTTCCCGAAATCAGGGAGCAGGACCTGGAGCCGGCCGGTGCGGGTGTGCGCGCCCAGGCCTGCGACAAAGACGGCGGTCTCATCGATGATTTCTACATCCGTGAAGCGCCGGGCTGCGTGCATGTGCTCAATGCGCCCTCGCCCGCGGCTACCAGCAGCCTTAGCATTGGCCAAACCATCAGCGAACTGGCCCTCAAAAACTTCTGATGTCTGAAAAGCAACAACTGCTGGCCGTTTTGAAGAAGTACCTACCTGTTGGTACGGAGGAATACGCCACCGAACTGTTGCTGCGCCACCGCATTCATTTGCATATTAAGCGCCCGCGTCAAACCAAATACGGCGATTACCGTCCGCCTGCGGCAGGCGAAAACCACCGCATCAGCGTAAACAAGGATTTAAATCCGTATGCCTTTCTCATCACCTTTCTGCACGAGGTTGCGCACCTCCTTAATTTTGAAAAACACCGGGGCCGCGTGCAGCCACACGGACAAGAGTGGAAGTGGTTTTTCCGCGAGGTAAGTACACCCGTTTTTCAGGTGGATGTGTTGCCGCAGGATGTACACCAGTCGCTCAATATTTACCTGTCAAACCCCAAGGCCAGCAGCTGCAGCAGTCCGCAGCTGGTGCGCACCCTGCGCAAATACGATGCCGACACCACCTGGGTGCTGGTAGAAGAAGTGCCCGCCAATACAGCCTTTGAAACCAAAGACGGGCGCACCTTTGTGAAAGGCGAACGCATGCGCACCCGCTATCGCTGTGTGGAATCGGCCACCGGAAAGATATTTCTGGTGCCGGGCCTTATGCAGTGCCGTTTGAAAATATAATCACGCCTTTGGGTTTGTTTAATTAGTTTTGCTGTGCAATGTCAACACTTTCCATTGTTATTCCGGCTTACAACGAAGGCAGAACCATACACCTGATTCTGGATAGGGTAAAGGCTGTATCGCTTCGCGACAATATTGCCAAAGAGGTCATCATTGTGAACGATTGCTCCAAGGATAATACCGAGGAAGCCATTCAGGCCTATATGGGCAACAACCCGGAATTGAATATTCAATACTACAAACACGAAGTTAACCAGGGCAAAGGCGCAGCCTTGCACACCGGCATTCAAAAAGCGACCGGCGATTTCGTTATCATTCAGGATGCCGACCTGGAATACGATCCCAATGAATACAACATTCTGTTGCAGCCCATTCTGGACGGGTTTGCGGATGTTGTTTACGGAAGCCGTTTTATGGGTGGAAATCCCCACCGCATCCTGTTTTTCTGGCACTCCATTGGCAATAAAATGCTCACTTTCCTGTCCAATATGTTCACCAACCTGAACCTTACCGACATGGAAACCTGCTATAAGTTGTTTCGCCGCGAAATCATTCAGGGAATTCAGCTCAAAGAAAAACGTTTTGGCTTTGAACCGGAGGTTACCGCCAAGGTGGCGCGTGTCCCAAAAATCCGCATTTATGAAGTGGGCATCAGCTACTACGGCCGCACCTACGAGGAAGGCAAGAAGATTGGCTGGAAAGACGGTTTCCGGGCCATCTGGTGCATTTTGAAATACAATTTTTTCAGCAAGTAAATTATTAAATTCTTATCGCTGTTGGTTTTTAGGTGGGTATGAGCAACAAAAAACACGCAGTGATTATCGGAGCCGGGCCTGCAGGGCTTACGGCTGCCTACGAATTGCTTTCGCGCAGCAAAGAATATGACGTAACAGTGCTGGAATCTTCCACCTACATGGGCGGCATTTCGCGTACCGTGAATTACAAGGGAAACCGCATGGATATTGGCGGACATCGTTTTTTTAGCAAAAGCGACCGCGTGATGCAATGGTGGATGTCCATGATGCCGCTGGAAAAAGGGGCTTCCCATGCCCACATCCATTACCACGGCAAAGAGACCGAGGTAACAGGC
>CAYSIK010000214.1:0-2218 GCA_964431045.1 uncultured Flavobacteriaceae bacterium | reverse complement strand
TTGGGCAACCGTCAGTTCCCCGTGATAAACCATGTGAATATTGGTGTAGCCTGTGCTGCTTCTGCCATAGGCGCGGTAAATATCATAAAGCATAGCCACAACAGAATCTTTGCTGCTGATGAGCACATTGTTTACCGGATGCAGGGTTCCAATAAACTGTTTGATGGCATTGGGATCATTTTTTGCTACTGTTTCCAATACTTTTAGCACCCAGTTTTCGCGTTGGTAATCCGCGTGTTTGGTGAGCACATCATAGGGTCTTTTGGCAGCAGCAAATAGCATTACTTCCGGTGCACAGGCCCTTTTTACGAAGTACGGAATAATTTCCAGTGTCACAAACAGGTTGTTTTTCAGCAATTCCCGGTCTTTTTGTGCACCTTGATTTTTAGCCAGTTCCAGCACAGCAGCATAATATTGGTCATAATAACCCAAAAACCTTACGGTGCCGGCATTTATCCCCTGTAAAGAAGCTATAAGCTGCAGATAGAATGATTCATACTCTGTTTTGGGAAAACTGTTTTTATCAAGGGCAGCCTGAATTAGGTCTACACGGTTAAAATAAACCTGCCGCGCGCGTTCGAACTGGACGCGGGATGCATACCCGGCACTGGTATCGTTTTTTCCATCCAGCATATCAATACGGCGCTGTTCGGCATCACAGCGTTTTGCCAGTTCATCTTTTTTTTGGGCAATTAAACTACCTGAATAGGCTATCGCAATGAAGACAAATGCGGTGCGCAGAAATGCCACAGTACGATACCTGCCGCTACGGATACATTGAGCGAATGCTTGGTGCCTGCCTGTGGAATTTCTATACATGCGTTGCAAAGTTCCAAAACTTCTGACTGAATACCATCAATTTCGTTGCCAAAAATAACAGCAATCGGTTTTTCGGGCATAGAAAAATCTTGCAATGGCAAGGATTGCGTGGTTTGTTCCACCCCAATAATAAAATAACCCTGTTTTTTTAATTCCAAAACAGCGGCCTGTGTATCTGCGAAATACTCCCACAGCACGGAACGATCGGCCCCAAGAGCCGTTTTGGTGATATCGCGGTGCGGCGGCCGGGCCGTAATGCCACACAAAACCAGTTTTTCGCAGCGAAAAGCATCGGTGGTGCGAAAAAATGAACCCACATTGTGCATGCTGCGTATGTTGTCAAGCACTACCACCATGGGCAATTTGGATGCCTGCCGGAAATCTTCGGTACTTAAACGGTTCAATTCCTGCAAACGCAACTTTCTCATTCGAATGGGGCTGCAAAGATGTAACGTAATGACCAAAAAACAGGACTTTGTTGAAAAAGGCAAACTTCTATTTGAAAAACACAAACATTTCCTTATCTTTGCACCCCAATTCTTAAGAACATGAATCCGATTGTTAAATCCATCACGAGCGAGTATTTGCGCAACGATATTCCGGATTTTAAAGCCGGTGACCGCGTTACGGTTCACTATAAAATTAAAGAAGGAAACAAAGAGCGTATTCAGCAGTTTCAGGGCGATGTAATTCAGCGCAGAAACAGCGGGGTGGAAGAAACTTTCACCGTTCGCAAAATTTCCAATGGCGTAGGCGTAGAGCGTATCTTCCCTGTGAACAGCCCTTTCATCGATAAAGTAGAGGTTAACCGTCGCGGCAAGGTACGTCGTGCACGTATTTTCTATCTGCGCAAGCAAATCGGTAAGGCTGCCCGTATCAAAGAAAGAAGGGGTTAATTACCACCTAAAAATATTTAAGACCCGTTTCATCGGGTCTTTTTTTATGGTATGATTCGGTACCAGCCAATATTGCCTATCTTCTTCTCGAGCTTGAGTTTGTAACCCGGCGCATAGGCAAGGTTACTGTCATTTAGCAATTCCGGGCGATCCGTTACAAAACCCACTGCACCTCTGTCGTGATATTGAGAAAGCGTTACGGGTGTTTCTACGGCTGTATCCCAGGGAAAGCCTTTGACTCCGGTGTAATAAAAGTACACACAGCCACTCACATCCGGACCTACAATCCAGCGCTCAGATGTATCGTTGTTTTCCCTGAGAAGTCCTGCCTGTTTTGAATTTACAAATTCTTCAGGAACCCTGTAATTACCTGGAGTCCAGTTATTGGGTACAATCCGAATCCATGCCCAAACGGGTGCAAGCGCCAATAGTATTATCCATGGCGCAAAACGGCTGTTCATCAGCATTCCGGCTCCCCTTGCTGCAATGAATGACAGCAATGG
>CAYSIK010000213.1:0-2245 GCA_964431045.1 uncultured Flavobacteriaceae bacterium | reverse complement strand
GCGGCTTATTTCTCCGC
Source organism: uncultured Flavobacteriaceae bacterium (assembly GCA_964431045.1). Lineage (GTDB taxonomy): Bacteria > Bacteroidota > Bacteroidia > NS11-12g > UBA955 > RGEC01. The sequence goes on along the minus strand of CAYSIK010000213.1, from coordinate 2,228 downwards.
GTATTTTGGCTTCGCCAATGGTAAATGTGCCTTTTCCGGGCACGGTTACTTCGGTTCCGGGGAGCGCCACAATCACTTTCTGTCCTGCGGCTACATTGGGCGCACCGCAAACAATGGGCTGGGGCTCGCCGGTACCAATATCTACGGTAGTAACATGCAGTTTATCTGCATTGGGGTGTTTTGCGCAGGTAAGCACATGCCCGATAATAAAGCCACGCAGTCCGCCGGGAATGGAATCCACGGCTTCCAGATGTTCTACCTCCAGACCGGAAACACTCAGACTGTCTGCAATTTCAGCAGCGCTGTGGGTATCACCCACAAAATCACGAAGCCATGAATAGGAAATGCGCATGTGTTGCAAAGATAGGAACGGAGTAGCATGTTGGGAAAAGATAGCGCGGTATAGATTTGACAACTTTTAAACGTAGTCAAATCTTCTTATCAAATAAAGTCCAGCACGCAATTGAACCCATACCTTTCATGGGACTGAATGGATATACCAACAACGCTATATCCTTCACTCAGACAGATTTTCCGATGACCGAGGCTGGGCACACCATTGTCAATTAGAAGTTGCAGAATAACACCTAACCCATCATCATAACCATAGGAACAGCATTCGCCCATGAATAGACTTTTGCATTTTTTGCCGGTTTTTGGATCGGTTTGTCTGTCATGGCCCGTGTAGCCAGTTTTTCCGGATACCCTTGCATGGCAAAGAGCGGATTCATATAAATCCTTATCCGGAAATACCGGGGGAACAGGCGCCATGGTTCGCATTGTTTGTACCAGCGAGTTTTCATAGTTGTTGCGTTTGTTCCAGTTGGGCACCACAAACCTTTCGCAAAACTCACGGGGTCTGGTCCGGGCATAATTCAGATAGTGGTAGGCATTTTTCTCTTCACGGGTAGCAAAAGTGCAATTTTCAATTTTCATTGAATCAGCAAAACGCATCGCCTGTCTTGCTTTGTTTTTGCGGTTTTCCGTAACCCGGCTCCATTGCAGGCGCAATTTTTCCAGTGTATCCTGATACAGAATCTGTGAATCTTTGAAAAGCCGCGCCTCTGTTTTTAATGTTTTGTTGGTGTTTTGCACCTCCAACAATTCTTGTTCCACCTTGGCCAGTTCTTGCCGGCTCATGCAACCGAACAATGTGATCATCGCAAACAATAAAAAGATAGGGTACTTCATGGGCGGGCTGTGTTTAGCAATTCATGGTACCGGTTTATGCTGTCTTTTACGGTTTGTAACCGTTTCAATTCGGCATTCCGTTTTTTCATCAGGCCCTGGGTTTTTCTTTGTTCGGATACTATTTCTTCCTTCAGACTTTTGGCTTTGATATTATTATTGATTCCGCAGCTTTGGCATAGAATACCCAGGAAAGTAATAGTCAAAAGATGTTTGAGGCCGGGCATATCTTCAAAACGCAAAAGTCATTCATATTTATGTGTAGGAAACAGAAATAATTCATTTGAGGCGGTTTCATTTTATGATAAACACTCCCAAAACTCCCATACATTTGCTTCATGAATCTCGCTGAACAAATCAACGAAGGCATAAAAACGGCCATGAAGGCGCGTGATGAGGTGCGCCTGCGCGCACTGCGCAATATTAAAAGTGCGTTTTTGCTGTTGGACACAGCAGGCGGCGACGTGACCGATGAAGACCGCGTGAAAGCCCTGCAAAAAATGGCCAAACAGCGCAAAGACAGCATTGAAATATTTGAGAAAGAAGGCCGCCAGGACCTGGCAGACAAGGAAAAAGAAGAACTGGTAATCATTGAAACATTCTTGCCTGCGCAGTTGAGCGAAGCCGACATTGAAGCCCGCATCAAAGCCATCATTGCCGAAACCGGTGCAGAAGGCATGAAAGACCTGGGCAAGGTGATGCCCGCAGCCATGAAAGCCATGGCAGGCGTGGCAGATGGTAAACTCATCAGCGAATGTGTAAAAAAGCTGTTGTCCCAATAATAGCAATTTAAACTGTTGACTCAATAACCGATGTTTTAAGTAAAGAAGAAAAAGCGGTTATTATTGCATTAAAAGTAGCGATTTAATCACCTTTACAGATATAATTGCAGATTATACACAACCCAACCTTAACCTCAATGGTGCAACACAATCTGCAGGAATCAGCTGATACGTATTCAAAGAAGCCTATTGCGGCCCCGCTGAGGAGGTTTTTATCCAAAAACAAACTGGGCAGGTTGATTAACAGTTTTGTTTTTA
>CAYSIK010000212.1:0-2247 GCA_964431045.1 uncultured Flavobacteriaceae bacterium | reverse complement strand
CATGTGGCGTGCAATGGGTAAAATATATTTCAGCGCCGGCCATCGGATTTTACGTGCTTTTCCGGCCACAAAAGATTCAAATCCGGTGCCGCATACATTGTGTGCATATGCATCATTAATGCGCAATACATCACAATAAATAACCGAATCTGATACTATTTTTTGGGCCAACTCCGCAATTGAAAGCCTCTGAAAATTGGCCGCAAAATCATTGCCACTCCCTATCGGTAAAATAGAGAATGAATGTTTCAGCCCGGCTTTATTGATAGCCATGTGCAGGGTTCCGTCTCCTCCCGCAGCAATGATATGCGTGGGCGACAGTGAAGTCAATTCCCCGGGGCTGCTGATCCCCTGAACTTCCAGACCGCAGACTGCAAATTCCTTTAGCCATAATTCGATTTGCCGCGCGTTGTAGCGACCCGAATTTGGATTGTAAAACAACACAGCTTTGGCAGGCATGGTTCAAAGATGGGGAAAATGCACGGCATTTATTGCGCAGCATTTTGACAACTTTTCCTTTAACAAGGTTTGACAACTTTTTGAAAGTTGTCAAACCTTAAAGGGCCTGTCTGCCGTACCTTTGTAGCATGCTCGCCCTCGTAGATTTTTCCTTTGAATTTGCCGGAAGATATTTGTATAAAAACGCCAACTGGCACATTAAGCCCGGAGAAAAAATCGGGCTGGTAGGCCTCAACGGCACCGGAAAATCTACCCTGCTGCGCCTGATTTCAGGCGATTACGAACTGCGGGAAGGAAACATGAGCAGGCCCTCCAATCTGAAAATTGGATTTTTAAACCAGGATTTGCTGAGTATCGACTACCAGGACCCTTTGCTGGAAGTGGTTTTGCAGGGCAGGGCCGATCTGGCCGCGCTGGACAAGGAAATCAACCGACTGCTGGAAGAAATTGAGCGCACAGCCGATGTAAACGCCATTCAGCGCCTTACCGAGCTGCAGGATCAGTTTGGCAACCTGGGAGGATACGACTGGCACGCAGAGGCCGAGAAACTGCTGGAAGGACTGGGCTTTAAAACCGAAGAACTGCAAAAACCCCTGAATTTATTCTCCGGAGGCTGGCGCATGCGGGCCATGCTGGCAAAACTCCTGCTTATGCAGCCCGATTTGCTGCTGCTGGATGAACCCACCAACCACCTGGATTTGCCTACCATTGAATGGATTGAAGACTACCTGAAAACTTACAAAGGCACGTTTGTGATTGTGAGCCACGACCGCCTGTTTCTGGACAATACCGTAAACCGCATCGCCGAAGTAGCCCACCAGCAATTGTACCACTACAAGGGCAATTTCAGCGACTACCTGGAACAGAAGGAAGAGCGAGATGAAATGTTGCAGCGCCGTTTCGATAATCAACAAGATTATATAAGACAGCAAATGGCATTTATCCGCCGGTTCAAAGCCAAGGCCAGCAAAGCCACTGCGGTACAAAGCCGGGTGAAGATGCTGCAGAAACTGGATAAAATTGAACTGAAGGACGATGAAAAGCGTGAAATGAACATCCGCTTCAATATTCGCACCACGCCCGGAAAGACCATCTGTACACTGAAAGACGTGAGCAAAAGCTATGATAACACGGAAATTATCCGTTCAGCAAATGCGCAGGTACTGCGTGGTGATAAAATTGCCCTCATCGGCGCGAATGGAAAGGGAAAGAGTACATTGTTGCGCATCATATACGGCTCTGAGCCGCATGGCGGTGTTGTGGAACCCGGATGGAACGTAGAAACCTCGTTTTTTGCGCAGCATCAGCTGGAAGCGTTGAACCTGCAGAGGGATTTGCTGAATGAACTCGGCACGGTCGATGCGGAATATACAGAAGCTGAACTGCGCACCGTATTGGGCTGTTTCCTATTTACGGGCGATGAAGTTTTCAAGAAAATAAAAGTATTGTCAGGTGGAGAGAAAAGCCGTGTGGCACTGGCCAAAACCCTGCTTACACGTGCCAATCTGCTACTGCTGGACGAACCCACCAACCACCTGGATATGTTTAGCACATCCGTGCTTGCCGATGCCATTTCGCAATACAAAGGAACCTGCGTAATCGTTAGCCACGACCGAACCTTTGTGAGCAACGTTGCCAATAAAATCTGGTGGATTGAAAATGGCATCCTGCGAGAGTACCCCGGCACTTATGACGAGTGGAATGAGTGGATGCAGCGCCGCGGGCCGGAAACCTACATTCAGGAGAACGACATTTCTAAATCAAAACCTGTAGCCAACAAAGAGCATT
>CAYSIK010000211.1:0-2262 GCA_964431045.1 uncultured Flavobacteriaceae bacterium | reverse complement strand
AGTCTGTGTTTTACGGTTCTGCCGACGGGTGTTTTTTCCTTTACTTCCAGCCAAAATTCATTTTCGCTGCCATACTTGCGTTTGCGAACTTTATAGCGGTGTGCACGGTCACGGTGGTGCTCATAAAACATATTGCGGTCTGTGGTATCCCAGTATTCTGTGGTATAATGCCACACGCGGTTTCCCTCATTTTCCAGTATGCAATAATCTTCGGAGAGCCTTTGCAAGATTGCATCCATGACGGAATCATGCGCCACGAATTTGCTGTCGTTGCGTTTTTCCCAGGCTGTTCTATGGTTGAGGGCCTGCAGATTCAGGGTTTCAAAAGTCTGTAGCGGAAAACCCATCAGGGTACAAACTGGTTGAGCAATGAAATACGGTTGCTGATATGGGTTTTCAAATTGGCTTTTTCAGCCACAAAAGCATTCTGACTGCTCAGGTGTGTGTATTTGGGCTGTTCTCCATTGGCGCCCACCACAAACGGGGTGATCATGGTGTGGTACTTTTCAATGAGATTGTCCATATCGGCCTGTTTGAAGAATGTGTTTTTGAAATCGCGCATGTGTGTTTTGTAGCGGTTAAAATAGACACCGTCATTGGCCACAAAGTTGATTAAGGGCCAGGTTGGGCTCACCTCGTTCATTCGCAGGGAAAGACCCGTCATGCCACCCGGTCCGCCGCCACCACCTGTTGTTCCCGTAATACCCGGACTTTTGCTCAGCGCCTCGTTGTTGTCCCACGGAATCCAGGTGAGTTTGCGGGTACTGTGGTTATACAAATAGTAATTATGCGCCATTAAACCGTAGGTGTCCCAGTTCACGATGCTGTTGTTGATTGCCAGGTATTTCAGGAAATGATCCATATCGAACCAGGTTTCGACGCCTTTGCGCCATGCTGCTGTATCAGTGCTTCTGAGGGGTGCATTAAGGGCTTTGATAAAGTTGGATGCATCGCTGAAGTCTGCTGCAACCTCATTGTTCTTCTTGTCGAATTCTGCCATGATGAACGTTGCCAGTTTACTTTCAGGTTTATAGATATTTCCGCTTTCCTGGCCAAACTGGGCCTTGATCATGTTGTCTTCGGGAAACTCCACGGCGCAGTATACACCGCAATATTTCAGGCCGTCGCCAAAATCAATGAAAACCTTGTAAAAGGCTGTTTGAGGTGTGGGGACTCCGGCCTTTCTGAAAATATCGGCCGTGATTTTTTCCCTGATTAGGGAATTGTCTTTGGCACCCGGCGAAAATGAAAGGCCGTTAAATCCATAAAAATGCTGATCGGTAATCTCGGGGAACTGTGCGGCAAACTTATCGAAATTGAGCCTGAACGGAAGTTTGTAAATGCCCGCACGCCAGGCCGCATTAAGGGTTGAATTGCCTTTTAATCTGAAACCGACGTTGTTCCATGCTTTGCCTCGGAATTTTACGGTAACGGGAAAATAATCGGGCTCGGCCGAAACGCCCCCGGGAGGCAGGCCGCCTGTGCCGGCACCAAATGTGCTTCCGTACAGCGCTTTCATATTGGCCTGCATAGCAGTCCAGTTTTCTGCACCCAGGTGTATTTCCAGCTCGTTTACCGATTCCTGCGGAAACACGACGGAATAATCGTGTGGCGAATTGCCATGGCTGGCATCGGTCCAGTCGGGGTTCGGGTTACCGCCGGTTGGGTCTTTGCGTGGGTCTTTTCTGCAGGCCCAGTTTGCGGAAAGCAGCACTGCAAAAAGAAAAATGAACCATTTTTTCATGTTTTGGTAAACACAAAAGTAGGGTAAAACAGCGCATTTTAGTTAAAAGTTAGAAGTGCAGAGTCAGTAGTTAGGGCGCGGTTGCCATGCGTTCGACGGGCTTTGCATGACAACGAATAAACCAATAAACCAATAAACCAATAACCAATTAAACCTTTACCCCTATTCTTCATCTTATCATTAAACCCAAAAACAAAACACTTATGAAAAATTCTAAATTAATTGTCAGCTTTTTAGCCTTAGCCTTTGGAGGCATGATGTTCGCCAGCGCCCAGACAGCCCGCAGGGTTCGCAAAGACCGGGCAGAAGATGTAAGAGACCGCCGCGAAGACCGAAAGGACCGCCGCGAGGATGTGCGCGACAAAAGGGAAGATGTTCGTGACGCCAAATTCAATGGTGGTCGCAGAGACCGCAGGGAAGATGTGCGCGACAGAAGGGAAGATGTAAGAGACCGCAAGGAAGACGTGCGTGACCGCAGGGAGGACAGGAGGGACCGCAGACGCAGGGGTTGATAAAAC
>CAYSIK010000210.1:0-2341 GCA_964431045.1 uncultured Flavobacteriaceae bacterium | reverse complement strand
GCTTTACTATGTTGTCTGCACCCGATGAGCGCGCTGCAGCCTTTATGGCATTGGGGTCGGCTCAGGCTACCGGAAAGCCGGCGGTGGTAATCTGCACCAGCGGAACAGCCGTTTTAAATCTGTACCCGGGCATTTGCGAAGCTTATTACCAACGCATTCCCCTGATTGCCATATCTGCCGACCGCCCCGAAAACCTGATTGACCAGTGGGACGGACAAACCATTCATCAGAAAGATATCTTTGAAAAGCACATTCTGCAGAGTTTTCATTTGGATTCAGATCTGCACGAATCCGGCGCAGAAAAAGAACTATTGAACCATGTGGCCCGCGCCACAGCCATCAGCACAGGCAAACCTTGCGGCCCCGTGCATATCAACATCCCGCTGAAGGAGCCAATTTATGCAGACCTCGACACTCCGGTTGGAACAACTTTTACACTTCCTGAATTACCGTCGGACGCGGAAAAATCACTGGAAAAGATTCCCATTCCAGCTGAATGGATGAATACTGGCAAAATCCTGTTTTTGGTTGGCCAACACAAGCCGGATGAAAACCTGAGGCATGTTTTGCGGTCTGTTTCACAGATGTTCCCGGTTGTGACCGATGTGCTCAGCAATGCGCATTCAGAGGAAACGATTGGCTGCACGGAAAACATGGACATGATTTCGGATGTACACAGGCCCGATATTCTCATCACTATGGGCATGGGCGTGGTAAGCAAAAACCTGAAAATGCAGTTGCGAAAGTTAGATATCACATCGCACTTTCATTTGGGCGACGGCGGTTTTACAGGTGATCCCTTCTTCACCCGGCCTGTTACCCTACAGGCTGATGCAGCTGCTGTTTTGGCCGATTGGATTCAACAATACGGCGGAAAGGCTGACCCATACTTTTTGCATGCATGGAAAACGGTTTGCAACGAGGTTCCTAACCTGCATCTTGAATCAGAGATTATCAGAAGCATACTGAAACACATACCCGAAAATGCCTGCCTGCAGCTGGGAAACAGCATGGTGGTGCGGTATGCAAATGATTGTTACAAACTTCCGCAAACCATCTTCGGCAACCGCGGTACCAGTGGCATTGACGGATCGGTGAGCACTGCCATAGGCTATGCCTGGGCCAACCCGGAGCAGAAGGTTTATTGCATAACAGGCGACATCGGATTTTTGTATGACAAAAACGCCTGGTGGTGCAACCCTTTGCCAAAAAACATACTGGTCATTATTATCAACAACCGCGGCGGAATGATATTTGACCGCCTGCATGGCCCTGAAAAACTGCCCGAATTACGCAATTTCGTGCACACTCCACATCATTTTGATGCCAAAGCAATAGCTGAACATTACGGAGTAAAATATCATGCGTATAAATCAGAAGAATGGCTGCATCCTACTTCCAATTTTAGCGCTTTTCCTGAAATGAGTTTCGGAATTTTAGAGATTTTCACAGCCTAAACCCGGACCAACAAAACTATTTAAAATAACAGACATCCAAAACAGGGATACAGCACTGCTGAATTCTTTGGTTTATTATTTCATTTTTATCTACGTATAATATTGTTTATATGATTTTATTTTTGTAAATTTGACTTACACGCGCTTAGTCTTTCTATTTAATAAGGTAAATGATAAAAATGAATTTCACAATTTGCCCGCTATTGAAAATTGCCACCGTTTTATATTGTTGTGCGCTTGCTGTAACCATTTCCGCCAACAACCTGATTATTAACAATCCTTCACTTCAAGGACAGAACAAAACCCAGCATTATGTATTGGTGAAGTTTGATGCCAAATGGGACAATTCATGGCGGGTTACCACCGGACCCTCCAACTGGGATGCCGCCTGGATTTTTGTAAAATACCGCCTTCAGGGCCAAACCACCTGGCACCACGCCACCTTAAACTATGTGGACGGAACCGGAAGCGGTGATGGCCACATTGAGCCATCCGGAAGCAACATCAGCAGCAGTGATGATAATGGAAGTGGAGGTGCTTACGGCGTGTTCCTGCATGCTTCAGCCACATTATCTCAAAGCAATGTAACCTATTCAAACGTAAGTCTGCGCTGGAATTATGGCATTGATGGACTTTCAGACAATGACAGAGTGGAGGTTTGTGTTTTTGGCATTGAAATGGTGTATGTGCCACAGGGAAGTTTTTATGTCGGCAGCGGCGGCAGCGAAACCGGAAACTTTTATTCCGCCCCCTCCACTATCGACCCCTATCTCATTGGCAGTGAAAATTCTATTCTTGTTGGCACGGGCACAGGAGAATTTAATTACACCAGTTGTGGTGATAACCTGGGCCCCATTCCTGCTGCATTTCCAAAAGGTTATAAG
>CAYSIK010000209.1:0-2345 GCA_964431045.1 uncultured Flavobacteriaceae bacterium | reverse complement strand
TAAAACCGGTTTAATTCAGTATTCTTATGAATTAACAAAATAGTAATTCCTGCATTCTATGAGCTTTCATCGAGTTAATACAGCAGAGTTTTGCCTTTCATTATTGAAGTAAACGAGCATTTCAAAACCTCCTCTGACAAATATCAAATCACCGATTGATTTGAGATAGTAATTTTCTGCTGGCTCCAAACAAAATTTGAATACCATTATGGATATTCAAACCCTGTCAAAAAAAAGCATGGAGGCCTGCCTGCAGTGTTTAACCGATTGCGAACGCTGCATCACCGAATGCTTGACCGCAGACAATAAAGATTGCATTGCCATTTGCCGCGATTGTGCCGATATATGCGCTTTGTGCGCAAGATTTGAAGCACGGGGCTCAGGTTACAGCAAACAATTGCACGCGCTCTGCGCTGCCATTTGCAAAGCATGCCACACAGAATGTGCAAAACACGCCGGGCACCTGGAATGTTGCAAAATTTGCTCGGAAACCTGTAAAGATTGTGCTACTTGCTGTGAAGAAATATGTAAGGCTGACTAGCAGCGCTACTTTCATTCCAGTAAAGCAATACGGGGTTCTTCATATTGACAAAGCGCTTCCTGTTTTGTAACTTCGTATCGTTGCTGAATTCTTTAGCCTAAAAAAAACCAAAACCCGAAAATGTATCGCGAAATTGACATAGACCGAGAAAACCTTACCCTTATGGGCGTGCAATTTCCCAGCCTGGCTGCTTTGGAAAACACTGCCAATGCCATTGGAAGCAATATGTTTGAGGGGGTTTGAGCCGAGTCGGAGATCCATAGAAATCATCAGAGATTACATTTTGGGAAGCATTTCATTAACAAAGTTATTTGAGATTTCCAAGGACAAATCTTATGTCTGATGGATACCAATATATTGATTCAAAATTCGCATACATAGTTCCGACTTCACACCCCAAAAATCCCATACAACATTCCCGCCCCCAGCATCGTGATTGCATTGCTCAGAAAATTCACCCAGTGATTATCCAGCCAGGCCGCACCTTTAACCAGATGAGCTTCCTCATTATCGCCTGATGTTTCGGTGAAACCACTTCCCTGCCGCCACAAGGCCTGCCACTTGCTTCCCATGTAACTATCCAACAGCATTCCCGCCATGCCGGTGGCAAAAACCCAACCCAATTGGACAAATGTGACGGGCAACAAAAGCCGCAAACAAACCAACAGCAACAATACCGCAACCAGTCCGCCTAACGTGCCGGCCATGGAAATGCCGCCCGACAAGCCAGGCTGCATGGCGCTGAAGTTGGCAATGTTGTATGTTTTGCCCCCCACAGCCGTGCCCACCTCACTGCTTACCGTATCGCAAACGCTGATGGCAAAGGAACACCAGGCCAGCACCTGCCAGGAATCGTTGCCTGTGATGCCATACAACATATACAAAACCACACCAATCCAGCCGTTGGAAAACACCTGCTGCGCCGTTCTTTTCTCCGAAGTGTGCCCCGAACGAAACAACCTTCCCGCCACAGATCCGGCTACCAGCAGAAAAACAGGAGCCGACAAGGCTTTCCAGCCTCCGCTCATCCACAATACCGCTGCCACCCATAAGGCTGCCCACCAGCCACTTTGGTCCAGCCACTTTTTGTGAATAACCCACCAGCCCAGAAGCACAAGAAAAAGTGAAACGACCAAAACCCATATCCATGAACCGGTTTGGGGCATGCGCAACACCAGCGCCATCCAGCCTACCGTGAAAATGGGAAGGAAAAAATTATCGCTGCCCCGCCACGAAAATAGTTCCGTAACCGCAGGCAGAAAGGCCAGCAGCAACCACCATCCTATATTTAAATCAGGGAAACGCAAACCCATGCAAACGGCAGCTGTTACGAAAAATGCCATCGCTCCCTGATAAGATTTGGTTTCGGATAAAAAAACATACTTCGGCGAACCCCATTTTCTTCCGATCCAGCCAGCAGCGGCATCACTCACCGCCAAAACCCAGGCGGCAGTGGCAACCCAGCCGGCAGAGACCCCAAGCATCAACAGCCCGCCCAGCGAAATGGGAAACAATGCAATTCCATAGGAAGATTCCTGCTGTAACCACCATTTAAATTTGAACAAAATCAGCATAAGAAAAACGCCCATGCCCACCAGCAAGGTTCCCAGCAGAAACGATTCAATGCCTTTGTCAATAACCCATGCCGTGGTACCGATAGCAAACAGGTGCAACAATTTTCTTCCTGTAAAATACGGCAACAAGTTTCTGCGTATGGCAAACTCAATGAGAAGCGTAACCCCCAAAATGGCTGCACCTGCCGAAGAAAAAGAGAGCGAAGAAATGACAGTCAAGATACCCGCAT
>CAYSIK010000208.1:0-2349 GCA_964431045.1 uncultured Flavobacteriaceae bacterium | reverse complement strand
TCATACAGCCGTGGTCAGCAAAACGAAAAAAGCGATATTGATATTCTTGTTGACTTCTATAAACCCATAGGCATAGAATTTATTGATCTGGCCAATGAGTTGGAAATGCTTTTGAAAATCAAGGTAGATTTGGTTTCAAAAAAGGGAGTTAAACCCCAATATCTTGCAAACATTGAAGAGGAACTAAGCTATGTCTAAACGCGAATCCAAACTTTTACTCGGAGACATTCTGGATTCCATTACAAAAATCAAATCGTACACTGCCGGTTATTCATTTGAAAGTTTTATAAATGATACGAAAACCAGCGATGCGGTAATTCGCAATTTTGAAATTATTGGTGAGGCATCAAACAGACTTCCGGAAGAGGTTAGGGATAAACACCAACAGGTTAATTGGTTTAGAATACGGGGTTTTAGAAACAGGATTGTTCACGATTATATGGGTGTAGATTACACGATAGTCTGGCAAATTATTGAGAACGACCTTGATTCATTATATGATGAAGTTTCAAAAATTATAGCAAGCGAATAGACTATTCACCCAAAAATTTGTATTTATTAGCACTACGACCCCAGTTTATCGCCCCTTAGCTTCCTGAACCGCACCCTTGCATCAGGGACAAAGAAACTGCCCGGAAAATCCAGCACAATCTTTTCATAAGCCTGCCGCGCTTTTTCAGGATCTTTTAACTTGTATTCATACAACAAACCCAGCCGGTACCACCCATTATCGGCCAGAATATCATGGCCAAAGGCCACTACAAGCGTGTTATACAGTTCTGCCGCATCCTCAAAACGGTATTGTTTCTCCCGGATGATGGCTTTTTGCAACAAAATGTCGTCCGATAGCGAATGGCCAGGATACAACTTAGGTATACTGTCCAGCTCGCGCGCGGCTTCATCCAGGCGGTTTTGCGCGAGCAACAATTCTGCTTTGCTAAAGCGCTCCAGCGCGTCATAATTGCTGTCAATACCGAGGTTTTCGGTTATGGTCAGTGCCAGGCGAATGGCGTTGTTGGAAATCAATTGTGTGGTGGCGCCTTTGAGCACATCCAGCTGCAGCATAGCCCAGTCGTAATCTCCGCGGTAATAGCTGAGCCGGGCACGGCGGTATTTAGCCTCCTGCCCCAGCGGATCTTCGGGAAAGTCTTTTTCTACCTGGGCAAACAGCAATTCACTGCTCCACACATCGCCACCGGCCACGTAGGCTTCGCCCAGCGCAAGTTTCGCCTCTGCTGTGTTTTGGGCAGACAGACCCGGGGTTCGGTACACTTTCTCCAGCAACTCAATGGTTTTGTCAGGGGTGTGTTTGTATTGGGTATAAACATCCGATAGCCGCGACGCTATGCGCCAGGTTCCATCGCTGTAGCCGTTTTCTGCCAAAAACTGAAGCATTTCTGTTTCCAGTGCAAGCAGGGTTTCTGGAGCAGGCTTCACCTCTGTTTTTAGCTGCTGAAACCGTGTTTCCAGCAAACCCGACACCGCCGCATAGTAGTATTCTCCGGCTGTTCCCAGCGACTTTACGTACTCATAACAACGCGTGGCCGCAGGCCACGCTTCATTGCTCACACACAGATCCCCCAGTTCTATGAGGCGCACCCCTTTTTCCTTGAGTCGCTTGTCCAGGGCTTTGGTCTGCAAAAAGGCGGCATCCCAGTCCTTGGTTTTGATGAAAGTCCATTTCAGCAAATCGTTCAGTTCATAGTTATCAGGGGCTTTTTGCAGCTGCCTTAGCAGAATACCGCGCAGAATGGCAAAATCGGCGCTGTCGGTCACATTCATCTCAAAAAGCTGTTTGCTTTGCTCATAAGCAAAACCCGATGTTAAAACCATCTGCACATATTTTTCGAGGCCTTTGGTTTTGTTGCCGGTTTCCATATACATCTGAGCCAGCCGGGTTGAAAAATCGCCTGCTGATCCAAAGTTTTCTTCTGCTTTTTCATACACATAAATGGCCCAGTTGTATTTTGCCCTTCGGCGGAATGCGTCGGCGGCCTCATAATATTGCTGCATAGACAAATCGGGCATGTCCGCTACTTTTTTATACTGTTTCTCCGCTTCGGGCACCAGCCCCTGTTTTTCCATGATAAACGCCTCATCCACCCGATACTGCATGTTTTGAGGGAACTTCTTTTTGCGTTTGCTTACAAGCTTCTCTGCCTTGTCAGTTTGCTGGCTCATGAGCAGTGCTGTCAGGTATGCGTCGTAGATGTTGAAATCCGACGTGTTTTTATTGCTCAGTTCCTCATACAAATCTGCCGCTTTTTCATACTCGCGGTTTTCCATGTATTGTCGGGCAAGCGCTTCATTGCCAGGTTGTGCTGTTAAAACAGCCACAGACAATACGCT
>CAYSIK010000207.1:0-2355 GCA_964431045.1 uncultured Flavobacteriaceae bacterium | reverse complement strand
GCTTTGTTTTTTGTTTTGAGTGGTTTTTTGCTGGCCTACGGTTATGGGGATAAGCCGGCTCAATCGTTTGGTGAATACAAACGGTATATCATAGGAAGAATGGCAAGAATTTTTCCGCTTTACTGGTTGGTTTTGACATTGTATTATCTGGATCCCCGTTTCGGCAAGTTGGATTTTTCCATATTAACTTATACGCTCACGCATGGATTTTCCAACAAAATGAATTTAGAGGGTATCTCACAGGCCTGGAGTTTGAGCGTGGAATTTACCTTTTATCTGCTTCTGCCTTTTTTATGCCTGATGGAAAGAAAAAAAATCGTGTATCTGGTTCTTTTTCTTTTGTCAATTACCCTGTTAACATGGTTGGGCGGATATGTGTGGTTTTGGCTGAACGGGAATCCCCGGCAGTTTTTCTATCCCTTGAAATTTGTTCTCGGAAGCACTTTTTTTGGAAGGTGGACTGAGTTTTTTGCGGGTATTGTTCTGGCGCGGTTGTTAAGGCAATGCCAGGATAAATATGTCTGGTTTTGGCAAATGAAATACAAAACTTACATAGGCATTGCCGGGGTTTTTATTTTATCATACATCGTTGGTTTGTTTCAACCCGATATCTTCCATCACGGAACAGACCATCCTGTGGGGTATATTATTTTTGCGTTGATAATACCGCTATTTGTTGTTCTTTGGCTGGCAGGACTGATTTCGGAACCTACCGCAGTTCAACGATTTTTCAGCAGCAAAATTCTGATATTACTGGGCAAGGCATCGTTTGCCTTTTATTTGATTCACATTAGTTACGTCAATATCCGGCTAAAATGGATCTGGCTGGGTCCTGACAGAAATTTTGTGCTGTTATGGTTGATTTCCATCCTGCTATATGTATTATTTGAAAATCCGGTCAATTCTTTTATTAAAGATAAATGCCTCAAAAAAAGGGTTTAAAAAAACCATAGTTCGACCGGGTTTTAATCAATTTTAAAAAAGTATACAACTCGGGGTTAATACTTATGCAATTATATTTGAAACATGAAAAACACTTTGAATTACGCATTTTTTACATTCTTTTTTGTTTTTGGGGTAAATACTGTACTTGCCCAGGATTATTCCGCAGAGGCCAAAGTGTTTTTCTCGAAATACCTTAGCACACGCTCTTATTTCGATTTGTGTAAAAAATCCCTGCCCGAATTAAAAGATTGCAAAATGGTACTGAAAGCGGAGCATGCTTACACCATGTTTGGTGCAATGGGTGATATTAAAAACGGACTGGATTCGGAAGTCGTAAACAGGAAGAATGAGGTGTTTGAGGATGTGAAGATAGAGGTGTTTTCTACCCAGGATATAGAGCTGGGTAAAGGAAATTACGCGGGTGGGATGAAGAAAGTGTATGATGTGCTACAACCGTATGTGTTGTTTTATGAAGTTACCTATCTGCGAAAAAAAGGCAATGAGTTGGGTGTTTCATACAAATACTGGGCTTACATACATGGACTTTGGGTGTTCTTTCCTGCTATTCACCGGTTTAGGTAAACCGAAGAATCAATACTTCAAGCCTTTTTCCCCCTCAAAATCTCCTCCACCACACCCGGATCCAGCAGGGTGGTGGTATCGCCCAGGTTTTTGGTTTCGCCTTCGGCAATTTTGCGCAGTATGCGCCGCATAATCTTGCCGCTGCGGGTTTTGGGGAGGCCTGATACAAACTGTATGGCATCGGGCTTGGCAATGGGGCCAATTACATGCGAAACCGTTTGCAGGATATCCTGTCGCAGTTGGATTTCATTATCAGGCTTGGTGCCGCAAATGACGTAGGCATAAATGCCCTGCCCTTTGATGTCGTGCGGAAAGCCCACCACGGCACTCTCTACCACGCCGGCGTGCATGTTGATGGCGTTTTCTACTTCAGCGGTGCCAATTCGGTGGCCCGAAACGTTGAGTACATCATCTACGCGGCCCGTGATACGGTAGTGTCCGTCTTCATCGCGCAGGCATCCATCTCCGGTAAAATACAATCCCGGGTAGGTGGAGAAATAGGTTTGCCGGCAGCGCTCGTGGTCGCCCCAGGTGCTGCGGATGATGCCCGGCCAGGGTTTTTGGATGCACAAATTGCCCGAAACCCCGTTTCCGCTGATTTCTTTTCCGTTTTCATCCACCAGCACCGGAAACACGCCCGGCAGGGGCAGGGTGGCAAAGGTGGGTTTTGCCGGCGTTACTCCTGCCAAATTGCTGATCATGATGCCCCCGGTTTCGGTTTGCCACCAGGTATCGGCTATGGGGGCGTTGCCTTTGCCCACTTCGCGGTCATACCAGTGCCATGCCTCCGCATTGATGGGCTCGCCCACGGTGCCCAGCACTTTCAGC
>CAYSIK010000206.1:0-2387 GCA_964431045.1 uncultured Flavobacteriaceae bacterium | reverse complement strand
TTTATTTGAATATGAAACCAATAATCTTAAGCATGATTGCCCTGGGCTTATTTGCCTGTGGCAGCAAGAGCAGCAGCAATGAATATGGCCAAAAGATAGATACTGCCAAAGCTGTAACCGTTGACGTTGCATTGAAAGCTTTTGAAAGCAATGGTCAGGCGGAAGCTGTAATTGAAGGACAGATCAGTCAGGTTTGCACAGGCGAAGGTTGCTGGTACACACTCAGACATGGTGGTGTTGAGCAATTCGTTGGGTTTGAAAAGTTTACGGTTCCAAAAGAAATCATTGGAAAGCGCAGTGTGGCATCCGGCCGTTTTTACCGCGATACCCAGAGTGTAGAAGCACAGCGTGATGGATTGAGTGAGGCGGAGGCGGCTAAAATAACAACCCAAAAAATCTCTGTGCAGTTTTCTGCAGTGGGGATAGTGGTGCGTTAAGGGCTAAACCAATAATTTTTTAAAACAGTAATAAAAAACTACCTCAATTATAATTATTCCATTCACTCAGTTAAACCGAGGTCTTCTTTGGAATTCCGAAAGCTGAATATTACCGGTTATACCTTCATTAAGAGACCTTACTTTATCTCAAAAGAATTCATGAAAGCCGTAGTGAAGTTCCCTTTGCGGAAATCTTCGTTTTGCATAATCTGCTGATGCAGCGGTATGGTGGTTTTTACACCCTCAATCACGAATTCGCTTAAAGCACGCTCCATCTTCACAATCGCTTCTTCCCGGGTTTGGGCAGATACAATCAATTTGGCAATCATGCTGTCATAAAACGGCGGAATGCTGTAACCTGCATAGATATGTGAATCTACACGTGTACCATGCCCGCCGGGCTTGTGCATAGAGGTAATCTTGCCGGGGCTGGGACGGAAATTGTTGTAAATATCTTCTGCGTTCACCCTGCACTCAATGGCACATTTGGTGGGCTCATAATCCTTACCGCTGATGGGAACTCCCGCCGCAATGAGGATCTGCTCTTTCACCAGGTCGTAATTGATTACTTCCTCGGTTACGGGATGCTCCACCTGTATACGGGTGTTCATTTCCATGAAATAGAAATTGCGGTGCTTATCCACCAGAAACTCCACGGTTCCGACACCTTCATATTTGATGATTTCGGCGGCTGCCTTAGCGGCCTTGCCCATTTTCTTGCGCAGTTCGGGTGTCATAAATGGACTGGGGGTTTCCTCAATCAGTTTTTGGTGGCGGCGCTGAATAGAACAGTCGCGTTCGCTGAGATGACAAACCTTGCCATACTGGTCGCCGGCAATCTGGATTTCTATGTGGCGGGGCTCTTCAATGTATTTTTCCATGTAGAGGCCATCGTTGCCAAATGCGGCACCTGCCTCCTGTTTGGCGCTGTTCCAGGCGTTCTCAAGCTCATCTTCGGCCCATACAATACGCATGCCGCGTCCTCCACCTCCGGCCGTAGCCTTGATAATTACGGGATATCCAATTTTCTTGGCAATTTTCATCCCCTGCTCGATGCTGTCAAGCAAACCATCGCTGCCGGGAATGGTAGGTACACCGGCCTTTTTCATGGTGTCTTTGGCATTGGACTTGTCCCCCATAGAATCTATCTGTTCGGGAGTAGCTCCAATAAATTTAATACCATGATCGCGGCACAGGGCACTGAACTTGGAGTTTTCACTCAAAAATCCGTAACCGGGGTGAATGGCATCTGCATTGGTAACTTCTGCTGCCGCCAAAATGCGGGGCATATTCAAATAGCTGTCTTTGCTGGCAGGCGGACCTATACAAACCGCTTCATCCGCAAAACGAACATGCAGGCTTTCTTTATCTGCAGTAGAATAAACTGCTACCGTCTTTATCCCCATCTCGCGACAGGTGCGGATAATACGCAAGGCTATTTCGCCACGGTTGGCAATCAAGATTTTTTTAAACATAAGAATCTGTTTTTACAGAAGGTTATGCGGGCTCAACCAAAAACAAGGGCTGGTCGTATTCCACAGGTGTGGCATTTTCAACCAAAACCTTTACAATACGGCCGCTCACTTCACTTTCAATTTCATTGAACAGCTTCATCGCCTCAATGATGCAAACCACCTTGCCGGTTTTAACTTCATCGCCTACATTTACGAAAGCAGGGGTATCGGGATTGGAAGATCGGTAGAATGTGCCTACCATCGGCGACTTGATGGTAATGAGATTATCGGCTTTGGGTGAAGGCGCAGCAGCAGGTGCTGCAGGTGTGGCGGCAACGGCAGGTGCAGGCTGTGCAGCAGGTGCAGCAATCTGCTGAGGTATCGCTACAGGAGAAACGGCTGTTACCTGAACAGCATTCTTTTTGATAACCAGTTTAAAATCTTTGCGGTTGATTTCAACTTCATCTACGCCGGCAGTTGATACAAATTTGATCAG
>CAYSIK010000205.1:0-2392 GCA_964431045.1 uncultured Flavobacteriaceae bacterium | reverse complement strand
ACGCCTTACGCGGCTACCTACAGGCATTTCATACTGAAACACGTAATGATACACACCTTCCATACAGTCCTGATCGGCTGTTTTGCCATTCCACTGATATATGCCTTTATCCCTGCTATCAAATACTTTTCCGCCCCAGCGATCATAAATCAGCATGAGAATGGGCTTTCCGCCCCTCACAAAGATTTGAAAATCGTTGTTTTTGTCGTCATTATTGGGAGTGAATGCCGTAGGAATAAACAAATCGCACAATTCTTCCTGGTAGCGAACATTAACGGCATCTGCCGCAACGCCGCAGGGATTGGTAACCGTAACACTATAATTCCCGGCCTTGGTCACATAAATGACTGAATCGGTTTGTCCGGTGCTCCACTGATACCTGCTTTGTGGCCAGGTTGCCGTAAGCTTAAGCATACCACCGCGGCAGAGCAGCGTATCTGATGGTAATTTTACAATGGGGGCATCTCCCAGAAAAATACGCAGTGAATCTGTCCACAGGCATCCCAGATCGTCCACGCCGGCACGGAAAACACCGCCTGAGTTAACCGTAATCGAATTGCCGGACTGTCCGGTGTTCCAGCTTATAGTACCAGGCGCCGTAACATTAAATATGAGGCTGCTGCCGTTGCACAAATTCGTATCTCTGCCAAGATTAAACCTCGGCAATGGATGAACTGTGATAGCAGCCGTTGTGGAATCCGGACAATCTAAATCGGGTATGGTATATTTTACCGTGTAATTACCCGGAGGTGAGCAGGTAAAGGCATTTCCTGAAACAGGTCCACCTGTAAAAACGCCGCCGGGAGTACCCGGAGTAAGGGTAATAGCAGGTGCATTTTCACAAACAAAACTGGGCAAACCGCTGAAAGCAGCAGAAACATTGGCTCTAACCTTAACATAAACCGTATCGGTACTGGAGCAACCTTCTTTGCTTCTTGCACTGTGAATAACCCTGTAAACCCCGGTATCTTTATAGGAATGGGTTGCATTCTGCAAGGTTGAGGAATCTCCGTCACCAAAGTACCAGCGGTAATAAACCAGATTGGAGGTTGAGTTTTGGAATGTGAAATTGTTGTTTTTTAAACACTGAATAGAATCGTTAATTTTTAAACCACTGCTGGGATCGGCAATAACACGAACGAAAATGGCGGCTGTATCGGTGCATCCTGTGCTAAATACATTTCCATTCAAACCATAGGTAGTTTCGCTTCTAAAGAAAATCCGGTATTTGCCCGGCGACACAAAAAACCTGTCAGGATTGGGAAATGTAGTACTGTCAGCCCCACCCAGGTACCACATCACTTTTTTTCCGCAGCGTGGTATGGCAGGAATGGTTGTTTTATCTTCAAAATAAAAGTGATTGCCATTTAAACATTGGGCAGTATCCCAGTTTCTGACGGTGGGGTTGCTTTTGGGACGCGGAACAATAAAAACGCTGGTAGGGCTCGTGAAACTATTGTTACAACCCATAGATGGCGAAGCAATCAGCTGAACTGCATAATTTCCTCCGGCATTGTAGGTATAGGTGGTGTTAACGCCGGTATCTTTATTCCCGTCTCTGTACAACCATGTATAGGTAATCCAGCCAAAACTAGCCTGTGATTTATTGGTAAAAGTAACTTTGTTCGTTTTTTCACAGCTGTCCGTTCGGCTAAAACTAAAATCCAGCTTAAGCGAATGTGTGGTAAACGATAAACTGGCTGATTTTGAAGTAAGGTAATTGGGCGCGATACCATCGTGTTCAAAAACGGTAAAATGATACGTGGTTCCGGGCAACAAACCGGTTATGGTGACACTGTTTCCAATGTTGTCATAGACCACATAATTGCCTGTTCCAATTTGTGTGCCTGCGCCAAACGCAGAAAAGGCGGTGTATTTGGTTCCATCTGCAGGCACTGCATCCACGGCACTTCCCTGTTTCATCAAAACGGTCCGCCAGGAGCCATCGCCTTTGGTAAACGTTAGATTGACAGCAATACATGTTAATCCTCCAAACTGAAGATTGCTTGCCGGCACTGTGGGCTCAGCCGCTTCTGACGGGGAAATTCCGACAAGGACAAACAGAAACAGCAGAAAGGAGCGCATGGACAAGTTGTTGCAAAGATAATAGCTAAGTATTAAGGTTTTAGGCTTACTCAGCTTTATAAATGACGTAACTGGGCTGTATTGGGTTGCTTTGGAATATAAAAAAATCCTAAACGGCTATCAGTCAGGCAAAAACCACATCTTCATCTGATATGTTTTTCTCCCCCCGGAACCTTAAAAACACCCGGGCTAGGGTCAGCACATCCTTGCAGCAGTATCGGGCAATTCTGTCCAAATCATTGTCTTTCCAGTACACCGCCCCCACCATTGAGCCATCAATATCATCCTTGGGTGTGGGAATATTGAA
>CAYSIK010000204.1:0-2405 GCA_964431045.1 uncultured Flavobacteriaceae bacterium | reverse complement strand
TTAATTGACAACCAGCACAGGCTTATGCTGAGCCTCTGCAAACGCACCTATCTCGCAGAGTTCGGAAAATTCATTTTTTAATTTTTCTGCACCTTCCGGTGCAACGGCCAACAGCAGTCCTCCATTGGTTTGGGGATCTGATATCCACGGGAAAGCAGCCGCATTGTTCATCTGAATTTCTGTTTCGTATGCATTCCAGTTGCGGGTAGCATTGTCAGGCAGCACAAAAGAGGCGGCCAGGGAAACAGTTTCAGGTATTTTAGGCAGTTGTTCCTCACGGATTACCGCACCGCAGCCTGCGGCCCGCATCATTTCCAGTAAATGTCCGGCCAGCCCGAAGCCTGTCACATCGGTCATGGCGTGTACCGCAGTGTTATTTCCCAGTTGCTCGCCAATACTGTTCAGTTTTACCAGTGCGGTATGCAGTGCACTTTTCTGATTTTCATCCGCTATGCCGCGTTTATAGGCAGCTGCCAGCATACCGGTGCCCAGGGGCTTGCTCAGCAGAATGACATCGCCGGGTTGCGCTCCGGCATTGCGTTTCAGGTTGTGGGGCGTGGAAAGTCCGGTTACCGACAGGCCAAACAAAGGTTCGCGGCCGTCTATGGTGTGCCCGCCGGCCAGTGCCACGCCGGCCTGACGGCAAATTTCACCGGCTCCGCGAAGCACTTCACGGCCCATATCAACGGGCAATTCAGCAGGCCAGCTAAAAACCGCATTGGCCATAATGGGTTTACCTCCCATGGCCCATATATCGCTTAGGGCGTTGGCTGCCGCCGCCGAACCGTATATGAAAGGGTCATTCACCATGGGTGTAAAGAAATCAACGGTTTGCAGCAGGTACTGCCCGTTTCCCAGATCATAAACCGAGCAGTCGTCGGAAAGATCATTGCCTACCACCACATTTTCCATATCGTAATTGTACGACAGTCCGGCAAGCATCGATTTCAGCGCTTCGGGCGGCAGTTTGCAGCCGCAGCCGCTGCCTTTGCCAAAGGACAGTAAATCGGGGGTTGTCATACTGCAAAAGTAATATGCAATATGAGCTCAAATTAATTTTTAATGTGGCTTGGGGGTTTGGCACACGTTATGTGTATATGTATGAAACAGACCTTAAAAAACACATTATGAAACGCAGTTTTGTCATCGTTACCCTTGCCGCCGGACTGGCCGTGCTGGTTCAGTCATTCAGCACACAGACACAAACAACCCAGGCAGATCCGTTTAACCTCCGCAAGTTGAACAACCAGGCATTCAAGGTGGGTGAAAAACTCAAATTCCGTGTGCATTACGGCCTCATCAATGCCGCCAACATTACCATGTCTGTGGATCAGGCTACTACCATCAATGGCCGCGATGCCCTGGCGGTGCGCTGTGAGGGCGAAACCCTGAAAAGTTTTGACTGGGCCTACAAAGTGCGCGACAAATTCCAAAGCTGGATTGATGCCGAAGCCCTTGCCCCTATTCGCTATGCCAAAACGGTTAGGGAAAACAAGTACTTTGACGAAGACCTCGCCATTTATATGCACGACAAAAAGAAACTGCGCAATACCGACGGGGAACTGAATATGCCCATGTATACCCAGGACATTGCCTCATCGTTGTATTATGCACGCAACCTGAATTTTGAAACTGCAAAAATGAACCAGGTCTTCCCACTGGACCTGTACCTCGACAATAAAATTTACAACCTGAATTTTACCTACCTGGGTAAAGAAACCCTAAACACGGATATTGGCAAGGTCAAATGCATCAAACTGAGACCCAAGCTGGTGGTGGACAGGGTATTCAAAAGCAGCAATGACATGACCGTGTGGGTGAGCGATGATGCCAACCACATCCCCGTCCGCGTGCAAACCGCCATTCAGGTGGGTTCACTGAAGGTAGACATTACCGCATACGAAGGGCTGAGAAATGCGTTTACTTCGCTGGTAAAGAAGTAAAACCATTCTTCTCGTACAACATTAACAAAGCTATCTTTATTCGCGTTTGTAAGAGGGCTCAATTACATAATCGATAACAAAAGTATTGTCCTCTTTGGTTACTTTAATAACCCTGTGAAGTTCAATACTTTGTTTCAAAATGTCCCATTTTCACACTCATATAGGGGGTGAATTAAGGACAACAACTCAAAGGCAATGTTTAACGTGTGGGAGGGATATTTCAGGCCAAAGGCCGGGGAGTTACTTTTGTAGTGAACTATTGCACGGCCGGGAGGTTAAAAAATGCCGTAATAGGGTAAGTAATTTGAAAGTACACGAAATGCGATACTATCCGGGTGCGACATTGTTTAACGTGGACGAATATTTGCAACCTGAATACATGCGGTTAAAGTCTATTCTAATAAAAACACTCAATTAACAGGCAGAATAACTAATCTTTAAACCTTGTCGGTTTTTCATTTT
>CAYSIK010000203.1:0-2454 GCA_964431045.1 uncultured Flavobacteriaceae bacterium | reverse complement strand
ACCATCACTTTTGGTGGAGCTAATTTTGCCAGTGCCATTAAAGCGTATAAGCTTGTAACCGGAAAAACAAGATTGTGGGTAGGGAATGAGGCGGGAAAACTATACATGACGGATGATGCGTGGGCTACAACGCCTGTATTTACAGACAAAACGGGCAGCATCAACGCCGGTTACATTTCTGATATCAATGCACTTAGGGGAGGAGATACCCTGGCCGTAACGCTTTCAAACTATGGGTCGGGTATGCGGAATATTTACCTCAGTCTGGATGGCGGCACCACCTGGACACAGAAAGAAGGTAACCTGCCCGACATTCCGGTGTGGAGTATTTTATTGAATCCCAACAAACTGGGGGAGGCCATTGTAGGAACAGAAGCGGGAATTTACGGTACGGATAACATATTCGCCGCAAGCCCGGTATGGACTGCATACACTACAGGGATTGGTTTCGTAAAAATGCGCAACCTTCGCTACAGATCCGCAGACAAAATAATTATGGCAGTAACGCACGGGAGAGGGGTCTTTACCAGCGATGCATGGGCCAAAAACCTTCCCATTCCCGCTTTCGGAACCAGCAACAGGGATGTATGCACCAACCAAACAGTAACCTTCACCGACAGTACTTTGAATGATCCAACATCATGGAGCTGGGCGATTACCCCCCGCAACATGGTGTATGTTTCAGGAACAGACAGTACCAAAAAGAATCCGGTAGTTAGGTTTACCAAAGGCGGTGTATATCAGATTAAACTGACCTCCACAAACGCTATAGGGAGCAATTTCATCACCAAATCCGGCTGGGTTACCGTTACCGATACGGTTCCATTTACTGCATCAGTTGCAATGAGCCGCAGCAGTTTCTGTTCAGGCGATACTTTTACACTGTCGGTAAATGTTCCTTCTGCACTGCAGGGTTCTATAACATCCTATACCTGGCGCAGAAACCTCAATAATACGGTTGCTACGGCATCTTATAATCTTGCACCTGCTAAGAACGACAGTTTCAGTGTGTTGCTTACAAGTAATAAAAAGTGTGTGTCACCAGCATCGTTTCGCACAGCAGTGGTTAAACCCACTGTGAATGATATTGTGAATGCATCTGCAAAAATTTCTGCTGGTACCGCATGTTCCGGCCGTCCGTTAACATTGACTGTTTCCGGAACCAATACCGGAGCCAATCCAAGCTGGAACTGGTTCAAAAATGGAAATCCGGAATCCGGCAATGCGGCTGCTTTATCGATTGCGTCACCTTCCAACGGCGATAAATACTGGGCCACAGTTAATGTAGCCGGACCCTGTGTGCGTCCAAACAATCTGATAAATTCTGATACGGCCACGCTGCTGGTAAACAATACACCAATGACACCGCAGGTAACCAGAAATTTTGATACCTTGTTTGCACAGAATATGGGCAGTGGAACATACCAATGGTTCAAAGGAGCAGTTCTTGCCGGAAACGGTAGGGTATTTCGTGCAAATTCCAACGGAAACTACCGCTGTGTGTATACAGAAAACGGTTGTGCAAGTGATACCAGCCAGACCATTTTATTTAACAGCCTTGGGCTGAATGAATTGTCTAATTTGCAGGTGTTGTTTCCAAATCCGGCTTCTTCTTTTGTGATGTTGCCTGCAGAATTTTTTACAAATGGCAGTGCCGTTATTATCGATAGAAAAGGCAGTCCGGTAAAAGAAATTGGCCTTAAAAACGCCATGAATAATACCTTTAGGGTTGAAATAAAAGAATTGCTTCCCGGCAGCTATATTATTCAAATCCGCTCCGGTAAAGCTTATCGGTTCATTAAAGAATAATCATTGAGATTAAGAATTGGGGGTGTTCCCGAACATTTCAACCTGCTGTGGCAAATGCCATATACAAGGGAAGTGTTTCGAAACAGGGGCATCACGTATGAATGGACGGATTTTCCGGGAGGAACCGGAGCCATGTCAGAAGCCCTCCGAAATAAGGATATAGACGTTGCGATCATGCTTACTGAAGGTTCGATTGCAGCCATAGCAGGCGGAGAAAAATTTAGTATACGTCTGCCTTTTGTAATGTCTCCGCTGATCTGGGGTGTTTTTGCGAGTGCCAAGAGAACTGACCAGGATTTGCCAACATTGTCAGAAGCCAGGTTTGCTGTAAGTCGGTTGCAGAGCGGAAGCCACTTAATGGCGAAATTTTATGCCCAAAGAGAAGAAGGGATAAGTCTTAGGGAAGATCAGTTTGTGGAAAGTCAAAATATTGATGGAGCCAGAAAGGCACTGACAGAAGGTTTTGCAGATTATTTTCTTTGGGAAAAATATATGACTGCGGTATGGGTGGAAAGAGGAGAATTCCGACAAATCAGTGAAGTGACTGCACCTTGGCCGGCATTTGTATTTGTAACCCGTGAAAAAGAATTTTTAGATTTTTCCCAAATCGCTGAATCTTTACAGGAATGTTTGGAAAATTTTTAC
>CAYSIK010000202.1:0-2483 GCA_964431045.1 uncultured Flavobacteriaceae bacterium | reverse complement strand
TGGCGACAAAGGCTCTGGCAATGGCAACGCTTATCGTATCCGCTTTTTCGCTTTTTATCACGCCTGAAACGGCTGCTACTCCTTGCTCTGTAAACACCAAAGGCCAACTTCCTCCCAGACTTTGTCTGGAAGGTATCGCATTTTGCGATACCATGTATCCCACCTCTTCTTCATTCAATTGAAATACAAAATCATTAGGGAAACGATTGGGGTTTCTTTTAACTTGTTCTCGAAGTCTAATCGGTTTTATATCATAAAATGCTGCTAAATCTTTATCTAGCATTACCTGGGTATTCCTTACGGTAAATATTCTATCTTGTATTCTATCTAGTGCGATTAAATCCATTTAAATTATATTAATTGAGAATTATTTGATGGCCATACCATGCTGCCGTCTGCCTGCTTTATGATTTAAGGTGCCAATTTGGAACCTTAAAGATTCCCATTCCGGTTCAGTTAACCGGAAAGCGAAATCTTCAGGAAATCTGCCCGGATTTCTGCTAACTGCTCTATTTATATATTTTGTTTCTGTGTGGTATAAAACTGATAATTCACTATCCAACATCACCTGAACGCCACGAATGGTATAGATTTTATTTTTTAAATTACTTATTACTAATTTCATAATGTTTTGTTAAAATTTTAAACAGATATATTTTAGCGAATATATGCGATTAATTGCGGATTTCAAAAGTAATTACTGCCGAGTTTCTGCATGCAGTCCTGTTGGTCTCGCCCAGCGCAGGCCTTTCACAAAGACCAACAAGGGGAATCTAAAACACACATGTACATTTCTACCTCACCCCTGCTGACCGAGGTCAGCTTCCCCTCTCCAGCCGGGCTGGAGAGGGGTGGATTCGGTAACGAAGCCGGGGTGAGGGAAAAACAGGGCGCATTTCCCCGTCTCCAGAAGGGACCGGTATTCTTTATTATTAGCTATGCTTAAAACCACACACACATAGCCGCGCTCACCACATCCAGGTTATCGCGGTATCCGCTGCCGAAGGGATAAATGGACCTGTCATCACTTCCGGTGAAAAAGCGGCGGTATTCCAGACGCAGCATGGCATTATTCTCCACCCTGCGGTTCAGACAAAACCCGAAACTGCCGGTCCGGTAGCCCTTTTCCGGCTTATACAGTGGTGTTTGAAATATGTTGTTGCCATCATCAAACCATTCCACACGACCGGAAAGGGATGTCTTTTGGGTGAAACTATACTTAAGCTGCACATTGGCATTCCACCAGGTATAGTTTCGGTAGGTGGCATGGTCAGGCGGTGATATCAGGCTGTCATAGCGATACGTGGAATACCGCTGCCTGCCTGCGTAGAGGCAAACAGATGCATCCCATTTTTTCCCAAACTTACCAATCCAATACAGATCGGTGAAAAAGCGGGTATCGAATTGCGGCTGTGCTTTGCTCTCTTCATTGCCTATGTAGGTATTCCAGTTGATGAGGTGGTTTTTGCCCACCTGCCACTCCAGCTGGGTTCCCAGCGCCAACTGCTCATTGTTGTCCTGCATTTGCTGCCATCCATTGATGAGGTATGTGTAGAAACGCAGGTTTTTTCGCAACGGCAATCCCAGTTTCATGCCGCTGAGATAGTAAGGCGAATTCTCGGCAGACAATGACCTTGAGTACATGATTTGGTCTTTGCTCACGGGATTTTCATTGGTATACGGCGATCCCAGAATGCCTGCATCCAGCCATATATCGTGCTTTTTGGAAATTCTAACACCCACACTGGCTTCCAGCAGATTTTTCAGGGTACCGGGCTCATTGGCCAGGTTGGCATTCATGTAAGTGCCAAAAGCAGGCACCAGCCGCGCCCGTATTCCGGACGTTTGATAGCGGATATCCAACATGGCAAGGTTTACGGCAAACGTGTTGTTTTGAGCAGATGAAACCATATAGGGCAATGTATTCCCCGCCCCGCTGCTGTTGGCATACACATCCACACAGGCTCCCAGGGTGATTTTACCCAGATGTTCACCGCCGGCGGTATCTACAAAACCCGTGTTGACTACCTGTGCCTTTGATGAAAGGCCCAACAGGCATGTTGCTAATAATACGCGAAATTTCACCGTGCTGTAGACCTACACAAATCTTGGATCTGCTTCCATGACGTGTCCGCAGGTTTTGCAGGTACGCAACTCTTCAGAGCCGTAATAATGCTTGAAATGGGGGAGAAAATCGGTTTCTATGTTTTGCAGTTCAAAATAGGTTTCGTGCAGCTTGGTGTTGCATTTGTCGCAAAACCATAGCAGCCCATCCTTGTAGCCTTTGTTTTCGCGCACACGCTCAATCACCAGGCCCACACCACCGGCCATACGCCCGGGACTGTGCGGCACTCCGGCAGGATGCAGGTACATATCGCCGGCCTTGAGGGGCACTTCCACGCATTTGCCATCTACCTGAATTTTGATAAGGGCTTCGCCTTCCAGCTGGTAGAAAAGCTCTTCGGTTTCATTGTAGTGGTAGT
>CAYSIK010000201.1:1556-2499 GCA_964431045.1 uncultured Flavobacteriaceae bacterium | reverse complement strand
TGAAGTGAGACCAACCCTTATTGGACATGTACATATCTGCGGACTATAGGCATACTGGTCGGTCTCGCTCCGCAAAGACCAACCAATGAAAAAACTAATAAACCAATAAACAATTAAACCAAATCCAACCCAAACAACCGCTTCGCATTCTCGGTCGTTACCCTGCCAATCTCCGCCAGCCCCTGCCCTCTCAGTTCGGCAAGGAAAGTGGCCACGTGGTAAACATAGCCCGGTTCGTTACGCTTTCCCCTGTGCGGTACGGGCGGTAAATAAGGCGCGTCGGTTTCCAGTATGATATTTTCTAAATCGATGTGCTTCACCACCTCGGCAATACCTGCATTTTTAAAGGTTAAAACACCGCCAATTCCCAGCATCATGTTCAGTTTGATGGCCCGTGTGGCCTGCTCCATGCTGCCGCTAAAACAATGCAGCACACCACGAAGGTTGGTTCCTTTGTATTCTGCCAGCACATCCAAGGTTTTATCCGTACTGTCGCGGGTGTGAAGCACCACGGGCAAATCGCGTTCTATGGCAAATTCAATCTGCCGATTCAGCGCCAGGACCTGTCGGTCCAGCGTGGTTTTATCCCAGTATAAATCCAGGCCAATTTCACCTACGGCGATATACTTTCTCTTGTCAAACCATGCCAGCAATCGATCCAGCTCTTCCTGCCAATCCTCTTCCACATCGCAGGGATGCAAACCCATCATAGGAATGCAGTAGCCGGGATAGGTATCGGCCAGGTGGTGCAAACGATCCACCGTTTCTTCGTCCACATTGGGCATTAAAATTTGCTGAACACGGTGCAAATATTGCGTTTACTTATATAAGTGACAACAGTAGAGAAAAAGCAAATGTACTTGTTGAAAAACTATTAGCATTGGGAGTAAAAGCAAAAGCCTACCAAAGCAACGCTGGGGATTTTTCTGCTTGCGAATCCCTA
>CAYSIK010000201.1:0-1546 GCA_964431045.1 uncultured Flavobacteriaceae bacterium | reverse complement strand
GTACGCCCTGCCTTTTCGCCGACTGAATCACCTCTTCCAAATCCGCATCGAAATGCTTCAAATACACATGGCAATGCGTATCAATTAAGCTCACCATTTGATTTTCTCCTTGTTCAGAAAGGAATCTATACCTTTGATGCAATCGGCGCTGCCACGGGCCTCCGCATTGAGCGAGGCAGCATATTCCAGTGCTTCATCCATGGGCATTCCGGGCAGTTTGCGAAGCAACTGCTTGATATAGCTTACCGAGCCGCCTGAAGTGGTATCGCAAAGCTGTTCGGCAAATGCCGAAACTTCCTGTGCAATGTGGTCATCCGAAACCACCCTATTCACCAGCCCCAGCGCATGCGCTTCTTCAGCGGCAATCACTTTTCCGGTTAGCAACAGCTCGCGCATGTGGTGACCGGCAATTCTATATTGTAAATACACCGCCACCAGCGCCGGCACAAACCCAATCTTGCTTTCGGTATAGCCAAAAGTAGCTTCGGGTGTGGCATAGCAAAAATCGCAGAGTGTGGCAAGACCGCATCCACCCGCCAGCGCCGGACCTTCAACCTGTGAAATAAACACCTTGTTGCCGCGGTGAATCAAGTCAAACAAATCACGCAGGCGGCGGGAATCGGCCAGGTTTTCCTCGCGGCTGAAATGCCTGAGTTCCTGCAAATAGGCCAGATCGGCGCCCGCACAAAAGGGCTTGTCTGCCGATTTCAGCACAATCACTTTAACGGCATCATCGTGAAGCAAATGCTGAATGGCAGCGGTAAGTTCGCCCACCAGCTGCGGACTCAGTGCATTGCGTTTTTCGGGGCGGTTGAGCACCACATACCCCACGCGGTTTTTGATTTCGGTTATAACCAGTTCCACAGCACAAAGGTAATTAACCCTGTTTGAATCCAACGCAGGTCTTAATCATAGGGCAAAACCACAAATTCGTTTTTCAGGAGTTTCACATCTTTTGCTTCCAAAAAACGGTGGTAGGATTGACGCGACAGGTTTTGTGTTGCCATCAACGCCGAAGTATCGGGCAACCACAAAAGATTTGCCAACGGCTTTCCGTTTTGATACAGACAACTGCTCCTGCTACCGTGCTTCCAGGTCCGGTTTTCCGGCAAAGACACCAAACTCCCCGGTTCAAAAAAGTGCCAGTGAACCTCCCTGATTCTGTGGGCATTTTCATAATTGCGCATCAGCTGCCGCAAGGTGTCCGCTCTGCCGTCGGTGATGGGTGGCGAAAGCACATCTATTCTTTGTCCGGTCTTAACTACAGAGGCCATTACTCCGCGATTTTCAAATACAATTACCTCGTTTGTCTTTTTTTCATGCAGCCAAAATGCTGTTCGTTTGCCAAAATACACCACCAGTGCCAGTCCCAGCCATAGGCTGTTGCGTGCCGTGAAACCCATATACAGCGCATATCCTAGAACGAAAACCAACACAAATACCAGCAGCATATCCCAGGCATCAAAACCAAAACCCGTATAGGAAGCGCCGGGGATTTTGGCCATAAAACGCGTAGGCACCATCAAAAGATCCAAGGCATAAGAAG
>CAYSIK010000200.1:2274-2580 GCA_964431045.1 uncultured Flavobacteriaceae bacterium | reverse complement strand
ACCATTTACCGCGTTGCTAACGGTAAGGTCAATAAAATTGATTCGCTCAAGGAGTTAGTGCCGAATCAGCAGTAAAGTTCTGCCATTATCTTTTACTTCAATCATATAGGTTCCGTCTGACAAATCTGAAACGGAAATAATTCCTGAAACCGATCTGATTGTTTTAACCAAAGTCCCATTGATCTGGAAAATGCGTACATCCTTGCCGATGAAGGCCGGCGAATAAACTTCATTTTGTGCAGGATTGGGGAATAGGGCAATATTCAGTTTTATATCCATTGTATTGCCTGCAGGATAAATAATTTG
>CAYSIK010000200.1:1420-2264 GCA_964431045.1 uncultured Flavobacteriaceae bacterium | reverse complement strand
CAAAACTGACATGTTTGCCCCATGCTTTGGTATCGGCCTGCTGCCAGTCTGAAACTGTGAAGTCATAATCGGAAGTTCGCGATCCTGTATAATATGGGTCCGTGGCCACTGCATCCGCTACTATGGTTTTATGGTAGTCAATTATAGCAAACAGGCTGTCTGCCATGTAAGCCCCGTCAATCAGGTTGCGCAATTCCTGTTCGTAAGCCATTTTCCAACGGGTTACACCAAGTATTTTGTACGTAAGGGGAGCTTTTGAGTTAGACAGTTTGCCCCAGGCATGAATATTTCGTTTTTGGATATCGGGAACACCCCATTGCACACCGAATGTATTGTCCATATCATAGGGTATGTATACAAAGCGGTTATCCGCCATCCTGTGGTAAAGGAAGTAATTGTTTTTATTGTAAAAGTAATTGTCCCAGTGCCCCATCAATACCTCTGCGGCCAGCACTTTCAAATAGGCATTTACGTCAAATACCTGCTCAATCCATGTTTCAAAGGAATCTTTTGGGCTATTGTTGATCACATTAATGAAATATACCAAATCGCTGTAATCATCGGCAATGGTATTGGTTTTAAGTTCATATGCCCGTTCATTCAGTGGAGAAGGATTGATAAGGTCCTTATATGACTGCTGTGATGAACCCAGCCAGCCCAAATCTGCGGGCCAGCTGCATTTGTAGAGGTTTCCTATGCTTTCGCCAAACCGGGATTGAAGAAATGTTTTATCGATGTATTCCGAATGGTTTCTCAAGCCCTGATATGTGCCGTTTACATACAACCTTACAGGATTACTGCGCGTTGCAATAATTCCGGCCCGGGCCAGAAACCGTGCACCGAG
>CAYSIK010000200.1:0-1402 GCA_964431045.1 uncultured Flavobacteriaceae bacterium | reverse complement strand
AATGCGCCCAAATCCAGGCGGTAGCCTTTCTTCTCCGCTTCGCGTGATGAATTTCCTTTCACCCGCATTCCAATATTGCGCAGTGTGTCTTTTTGATCGTAAATGAACAATGAAGAGAAATAAATATTGTCCCATACGTTTTTATTCATCTTCGTCCAGCTGTCCTTGGGTAAAAAAATATCGATACGGTGGGTTTTATTATCGAAAATTGTTCCGTTAAGCGGCCAGACAGCTTGCTGGGCAAAGGTTTTTCCCGAAGAGAAAATAAGAGCTCCTAAAGCCAGGGCGCTGCGAAGAATTTGGGTGCTCATTTTTCAGAAGAGAGTTTGTAAATATAAAGCTCACCATACAGTGTAGGTATTGATACATTCACTGTAGCACTTTTTGGCTTCGACTGTTGTTGTTTATTGAGCATGCTGTTTCGGCTCACCGGCATGGGGTAGTCATATACATCCGTATACACGGGTGATTTTTGGACGGTTTTCAGTGAGTCTGCATCCATAAACATGATGCCAGCTTCCCTGAATTTTTTCTGATAAAAGGGCGATTGTATAGACAGATAATTTTCCAGCATAACCTTTTCTCTGGCAATAAAAATTACCTTTTCAGCCTTTTCTTCTTCCGCAATTTTCAATAACAAATTCAATTCAGCACCATAACGGATGGTTTTGATATTGGCGTTTGGAATCAAATAAACTCCCAGGTTCCAACATAGCATGGCTGTTGCCAAAGGCAACGCTTTGTGTTGCCATTTTATTAGCAAAGCAGGGAAGGACAGTAACATCAAAAACGGAATCATAACCATAAATTCGGCATTGCCCACAGAATACACGGCCCACAGAAACTGCAATATCAAGGCAAAACGAAGCCAGCGAAAGCCTGTGAGGTTGATTTGCGTTTTTTCATTGAAGTTATTTTGATTTTTTGCAAAAATCGCAACAACTGCAAAGCCCAATGCCAATGTCGGGAAAGCCCATAACCATGTCCATGCATCGAGAAAATAAGGAATATTGCCATGCACCTGAATCCACGTGCGTATGCTGTTAATGAAGGTGAACTTCAGGTTGTCAAATCCGGGAATTAAGGAAACGGTGCCATTCACGGCATCCGAAAATGGATATTGCCACCAGATTTTATGCTGATAGGCGGCAGCACCAACATAGGCAAGCAGTATAATGCCCAAAGAAATTCCTGCAGCAACCCATTTTTGTTTACCTGCCGGGAAAAACAAAACTGCCGCAAGCCACCACCAGCAATGGATTTGGTGAAACAATACCGCCATTGCCAGCAAGCCGAATCCGGCGTATAGGTTCGCAATGTTGTTTGCTTTTTGGTGTTTTATCAAAAACAGCGTTCCCCATAAGCTCAGCAACAGCGGTAATAGGTAAGTTTCATTTTCCGT
>CAYSIK010000199.1:0-2585 GCA_964431045.1 uncultured Flavobacteriaceae bacterium | reverse complement strand
TATCTATCTTTTGGCCATATTCATTGCTGCTGCTCTTGCTGCCACAGGCAAATAGGCCCAGGGCAATCATGCTTAAGATTATTGGTTTCATATTGCAAATAAAACAAAGAATCCGCACTTATAGTTTTATATGCCCAACACCGGGAATGCAGGGATACAGCAGATAGCGGTTGCGTTTATATTCAAACCGGTACAAATCTTCTTTCCAGGAATCGCGTATTTTTTTAATGGAAGTTCCGCTTAGCAAGGCAGTTCGCAATTCTGTTCCTCCGGCCAGCTTATCAAAGAAGGGGTTAAAAAATTTCTGTTTGTCCGGACAGGCATTCAGCAGCATTTCAAACCACTCAATGTAAAGTTGTCGGCTGCCGGCAATGTAGTTTCTGGCAAAATCGGTCAGCAGAAATCCCCTGCAAGTATCACCCAGGAATGGAGGATTTACGGCTTTACCAGGAATATTTTTAGGGATAAAAGTATAATGCCCATCTTTTAGCCAGGGTGCGCCGAAACATTCAAAAGGTTTTTCCGTGCCTCGCCCCATGCTCATAACGGTTCCTTCCATAAGACCTAGCGTAGGGTAAAGCATGATGCTTTCCTGTGTGGGTAAATTTGGCGAAGGTGGAACCGGCAGTATGTAAGGTGTGTTATGGTCCCAGTGTTTCACCGGTACTACAGTTAAAATGCACGTGTCTGCCGTTTTTAGCCATCGCTCGCCATTAATCATGCGGGCCAGTTCGCCCAATGTCATCCCATGAACCAATGGAATAGGATGCATACCGACCATACTTTCAAAGCCCGGTTTAAGCACAGGGCCATCCGTATAGTGTCCATTGGGATTGGGTCTGTCCAAAACAATCAAAGGTTTTCCGTTTTCAGCGCAGGCTTGCATCACATAGTGCAAGGTGGTGAGATAGGTGTAAAAGCGCACCCCCACATCCTGTATGTCGAAAACCACAAAATCAATCCCTTTTAGGTCTTTTTTGCTGGGTTTTACGTGTTTTCCATACAGAGAAACAATGGGAAGTTGTGTTATAGGGTCAATACCTGAAGCTACTTTTTCACCATTGGCAGCGTGCCCGCGAAAACCGTGTTCGGGAGCAAAAACTTTCCTAACCCGTATTTTAGAAGCGAGCAATGTGTCTATCAGGTGCTGATTTCCCACAATTGAAGTTTGGTTGGCAACCACCGCAATGCGCTTCTTTTTTAGCAAGGGGAAATAGGCTTCCGTACGTTCGGCCCCGGTAATTACGGATTGTGATACTGCGGTAAGTGGCAGCAGTATTGCAAAAAGCATGAATGCAGTAAAGTACTTTCGCTGTACTTTTGAGGCACAAATGAACTGGCCCTTGTTTCTTGCTCGAAGGTTGTCTGTAAACGGACGCGGCTCCTTTTCAAGGTCCATCGTTCGACTTGCAATAGTGGCAGTTGCACTCAGCTCGGCCGTCATGTTCATAGCGCTTTCCACGGTTTCAGGTTTCCAATCCGGTATCAAAAATAAGGTTATTGGCATAAACGGCGACCTTGTAATCGACGATATTTCCAATACCGAGGGATCAGAACCCATTCCCATGGGTGCAAAACAACTTGCATTCACCCCCGATATTCAATCTGTGAAAGGGATTCGATCGGTTTCAGTATGTGCAGTCCGGCCCTGCATCGTGAAAGGAGAGAATGAAATAGAAGGCATGGTGGCAAAGGGCGTTTCCGGCAGCTATGATTTTTCGTTTCTTAAAAATCAGCTTAAACGTGGCATAGTACCCGATTTTTCGAAAGATACATCCACAGCCCTGATCTCTGAACTAACGGCAAACCGTTTGGGTTTGGATACGGGAATGTTTCTTCAGGCCATTTTTTTTAAGGAAGACAGCAGCGGAAACACGCGACCGCGCGCAATTCGTCCACGTATTGTGGGTGTTTTTACCACCGGACTTGATGATTACGATAAAGTACATTTCATTACCTATATCGGGATGGTACAAAAAGTTCTGCCTCCGGCTGCGCGTTTTACCCAGTGGGAGATAAGTATGAATGACAAAGCCATTGCAACGGAAGTTTCAGAAAGCCTGAGCAGAAAACTGCCTCCTGGAATCTTTAATATTCAACCGGCTGATCGCTATAACCGTCAGATTTTCGACTGGCTTGCACTGCTGGACACCAATGTTATAATCATTTTAACCCTTATGCTGCTGGTAGCGGTTATTGGAATGTGCACCACATTGCTTATCCTGATTACTGAGCGCACCCATATGATTGGAACGCTCAAAGCACTGGGGGCTAGGGAATCCCGTATTCGCAGCATATTTCAGTACCAGGTAATTTTAATTACCGGAGCCGGGTTGTTGCTCGGAAATGCCATTGGACTCGGATTGTGCTGGCTACAGCACCAATACGGATGGATTACCCTAAACACAGAAACCTATTATGTAAACAAGGTACTCATAGAGTTTAACCCCTCGCATATCATGTGGGTAAACATAGGTACCGTTGTTGCATGCTGGTTGGTACTCTATTTGCCCGCCAGGGTCATATGGCGTCTCAGCCCCATCAAATCCATTAAATTTCAGTAATGCTGCTTACGCGTCAATTTT
>CAYSIK010000198.1:0-2648 GCA_964431045.1 uncultured Flavobacteriaceae bacterium | reverse complement strand
CATCCTGCACACGGTCGGCGATGCTGTTGGCGCTGAAGCCGCCAAAAATAACGGAATGTATGGCTCCGATGCGGGCGCAGGCCAGTACGGCTATGGCCAGTTCGGGCACCATGCCCATGTAAATGCAAACCCTGTCGCCCTTGCCGATACCGCGGTGTTTCAGTGCGTTGGCAAATAACATTACTTCATCCAGCAATTGTTTGTAGGTAAGGGTTCTGTCTGGTTCCCCGGGATTGTTGGGTTCCCAGATAATGGCGGTGGTATCGGGTTGTGAGGCGGCGTATCGGTCCAGGCAGTTTTCGGTGATATTGAGTTTACCGCCCTCAAACCAGCTGTGGGTGGCGGTGTGGAAATCGGAGTTCACCACAGAATGCCAGGGCTTGTGCCAGGTAAAGTGCGACGCAATACCGGCCCAGAAGGCTTCAGGGTCTTCCTGGCTTTGGCGGTAGGCATAATGGTAAGCCTCGAGGGTTTTTAACTGGTAGGGAAAAGACATGGTTAATGCGAAAATAGGGGAATTTTGGGGATGGATGGAGGTAGGGTTGTTTATCAACAATCGGGGAAATATCAGAAAATGGTATTTACATGCGCCTTCTCTAACTTCGCCCCATGCGCATTGCCGCAATTGTTTTTAGCCTTGCTGCATTTGCCCTGCAGGCGCAGGACAGTACCCGCGTTCGCTGGAATCCGGTGGATACGGTGCGAACCTACCTGATGCGAACACCGGGGCTCAGGCTGGGTTTTGACAGCCGTAAATCCATTATGGGCGGTGTGCCAGTGGATGTGAACGGACTGCGCTACGGACTTGATTTTGGGAAGGTGGCCGTATGGACGGGCTACTATAATAGTCGGCTGTTGCAAACCCTGGATCAGGATACCCTTAACCAGGGGTTTGGGTATACAAGCTCCACCCTGGAGTATTATGTTCATCAGAGCTGGCGCTTTGAAGTGGTTACTTCTTTTCAGGCCGGTATTGGCACAGGCTGGGAATACCGTAAAAGTGGCGCTGATATCAAAAAAGCCAATATTGGCTGGATTGTGCCGCTGGAGGCCGGGATTGGCGGTACGGTAAGGTTTCTGCGGTATTTTGGTTTTTATGCGGGTGTGGGTGTTCGGGTATCGGGTCTCGAAACCACCAATTTTACGGGGCCTTACTGGTCATACGGTCTCACGTACTTCACAGGCACCATGTACCGCGATGCCAAAAAGTGGATGAAGAAAAACTACCGGTAGTTATTTCTTGTTGCCGGCCTTCTCTGCCTCTTCCTTCTCAAAATGGCCGATGAAATCTTCTATTTTCTCACTGTCGATGCGGTTGGCCAGAATCTTTTTGTCTTTGTCCAGTACAAAAATGGTGGGACTGGCTACAATGTAGTAGGATTGCATGTTGTGGGCCATTTCTTCTGAGCGAACAATGCCTCGGCGCAGGTGGGTAAACTCTTTCACTTCAGGATGCTCGGCGAGGTACTGAATCCACTCCGTTTTTTTATCGCTGCTAGAAAGCGCAATCACTCTCCATCCTTTGTGTTTGTTCTGTTCGTATACTTTGGCGAGCTTGGGCATTACCTCCTTGCAGTGCCCGCAGGTGGGGTCCCAGAAAATCATTAATGTATAGGGCGCTTTGATGGCAGCCGTATTTACCCAGGTGCTATCGGGGGTAAGCAGTTCCAGCGGTGGGGCAATTCTTCCCACCAGGGTGGATGATTTGCGCACGGCGGCTTCACACATTTTATCAATGGTTGTGCTGTCGGTCCACCAGGCTTTTCCATTGCAGTAATTGTTCACAGCCAGGTTTACAAAAACCGCATCCTGCCCCATGATTTTACTGGTTTCAAACTTGTAGGTGAGGTGGTAAATGACAAAGTGCTCCATGTCGATGGTGTTTTTCACTTTGTCCAGAATCATGTTGCATTCTTTGATACAGCTGTCAGGATCGGGGCTTACCAACTTATCAAAATAAAAATTCAGTTTTTGTTTGATAAAGTTTAGGGGCATGCGCACCAATCCGTCTTCGCCAAAATCCACATGGTCCCAGTAGTGGGCTTTATAGAAGCGATAGGGGAAGGTGCTGTCCTTAGTGCCATCTGATTTTGTGGGCAATTCTTCAGGAACATCCACATCCATCATAGCATAGAGGAAACGGGAGAGCAGGTGGTCGGGATGCGCGGCAATATAGTCTTTGTCGTAATTTTCCTTTTTCTCGTACAGTGTCTTCTGGCGGGCCTCCATTGCCTTTTTGGCTGTTTCGTTTTTCTCGTTTTTGATGCTCTCGTCCAGCTTTGCAATTTCAATACCCAGGTCCACGCGGCCATTCTGGTAGGCGGCAAAAGCTGCATTCTGGTCTGACCCTTCCACCT
Organism: uncultured Flavobacteriaceae bacterium; assembly: GCA_964431045.1. Taxonomy (GTDB): domain Bacteria; phylum Bacteroidota; class Bacteroidia; order NS11-12g; family UBA955; genus RGEC01. The sequence continues at coordinate 291 of CAYSIK010000198.1, read as the reverse complement.
TCATGGTTTTGTAGTATTCGCGTTTCCAGTACTGGGTATCGGTGCTGATGGTGAAATCCTGGTCGTCATCTACGATAAATTCAAAGTAATCGGTTTGTTTTGCCTGTAATTTGCTATAATAGAATTCACCCTCATCTGTACTAGACCATTTCCAGTAAATGCTTTTTTTACTTGTATTTAGTTTCATTAGTACTCTAAAACCGAGGTGATTTAAAGTAATTATTCCCGTATTCTTGTCTATTTCTCTTATTTTTAAGTCTAAGGTGTCGTTATTGTTTTGACGTTTTATTT
>CAYSIK010000197.1:0-2655 GCA_964431045.1 uncultured Flavobacteriaceae bacterium | reverse complement strand
ACGCGTCCACTACCGCTATTGCATCTGCCGAAATATGTATCCCTGCTATCCTCCATTGCCCGTTTGACGGATTGGGATATACCTGCAAACCGGGCAGCTTCGCACCTGCCACACCCATGGCAGGCTTGCCTAATAGTGTTTTGTAATCCTGGTTGTTGTTATTATCCCAGCGCCCTGCCCCGTTGTTGAAAGCCGCACTGAAATTGATGCGCGCCGCGACAGGCACCGTCACCGTGGCCTCCCACTTGCCGTTCACCTTGCTCATCTGGGCATCGTTGATACCGCCCACGGTCCAGTTGTCCCAGCTGTGGTGCATTACCACCTTGCTTTCCGAGGCCAGAAAGCCATTGTATATCACCTTCAGGGGTTGCCCCGGCAAGGGATTCACAGGTACATATTCCACTGAAGCCGGGGTGCTGCCGCCATTGCTGCCACCCTGAAAATAACCGTCGCCGGGGTTGCCGATGCGGCCGGGACCGTTTAACACATAAATACCCGCACTGCCGGGTTCTACCGTAAAATTGAGGGTCCCGCCACTCACAGACACTTCCCTTCCACTCACCGCATCGCGGTAGGTACCGCTGTTCAGCCCGCTGAAACTGAAATTCACACTGCCATCTTTGGCCAGCCCCACCGCCACATCCGTGCCGTTGTGGCGCCTTACAAAGCCCACGCCGTTTCCATCGGAGGTACCATCCCAGCGCCAGCTGCCCTTCTGCAGGGCCGGAATGGCCTTGCGTATGGCATTGAGCCGCCGCAGGTGCTGGTATACCTTGTGGTTGGGCGCATTGGCAATATCGTTGCCAAAATAAGCCCTGCCGGTGAGGTCTATGGAGTTGTTGATGTCGTTGGCGCTGTGGATGTCGCAGTAAGCGCCTTTTTTAAACTGCATTTCGGTGCCGTAATACACGCAGGGCAGTCCCCGCCAGGTGTACATGAAATTGAGGGCTGCGGCCAGGTTCTCCGGAGAGCCATCGTAGCGGCGGTTCCAGTCGTTGTTGGGGCCAAAATCGTGGTTGTCCAGAAACATCACGTTGGTACCGGGATCGGCGTAAAGGTAATCGTAGCGGTCGGCGGCCTTAACACCCGCAAAGGATTCCCCTTTGCCAAACAGATGAAAGGTGCCCATGGCAAAGAAATCCAGTACCGCAATGCCGCTGTTGGCCGAACTGCCTGTTTTACCTCGCCAGGTATACCAGTGGGGGTTTATTTCTTCAATCTGGTGCAGCTCGTGGCGTTTCTGAGCCACTTCTGCAAACACCATCAGGTTGGGGTTCACTTTTTTAAAGGCATCTACAAACCATAGTACATCTCGCTTGGGCATGTGCTTCACTGCATCCAGACGCATACCATCAATGCCCATATCTATGAACTTCTTGTAGGCCTGAAACAGGTAGTTGCGCACGCTGTCGCCACCGGTCAGAAAATCGGGTGTATCACCGGCCAGGGCGCGGTAGTAAAGATTGGTGGTATCGTCATAGCCTTGCGCAAAGCCGTTGCCGGACTTATTGTACCATTTACCATCGCTGGTGTTCACATAGCTTTCCATGCCGGGCCAGTTGTAGGCAGCGAGGTTGCTGTTATACGGGGCGGGCATTTTGGCCAGGTTGGAGCGGCTCCATATTTTGCCGTCCAGGGGATTGGCGGTCATGCCATCATATTGCCAGTTGGGGTTATCGGCCAGGGTTTTGCCGTCTTTGTCTTTACCCCATGGCTGGTTGGGATCGGTGTTGTATTTAATTTCGGCACGGCCTTTCACACCATACCGGCCTGCATGGTTCAGCACCACATCCAAAAAGATTTTGATGCCTTTGGCATGGGCAGAGTCTATCACGGTTTTGAACGTGTAGCCCGGCGATTCCAGTCGGGGATCTACTTTATTGAAATCCCAGGCGTGATAGCCGTGATAATCCAGCGGACTGCGGTTTTGCACAATGGGGGTAATCCAAATGGCGGTAAAGCCCAGGTCTTTGATGTAATCGAGTTTGCGCACCAGTCCTTTGAAATCACCACGCCAGGTAACATCCTGGGTATCTTTGATGTTGTTGGAGGCGCCTTTGTACCAGCTGCACCATTCGGTGGGGCGGTTGTTGGCAGGATCACCGTCAAAAAAGCGGGAAGTGATGAGGAAATAGATGCTCTCTTCGCGGATGTCGCTCTGCGCAAACAACCTGCAGGGCAAGGCACTGACAATGAAAAACAGAAATACCGAAAGCCGTTTCACGGTGTCAAAAATAAGGGAAAGAGAGTAAGTGTCAAAGTGATACTAAGGGTGTGTTTATTATCTAAGATAACCGACCTTTTAAATCGGATTGATTGAAATAAGAATACGTTCAAAATGCTCATTTTACCGGGAACTTCAGATGCTTAATCTGAAATTACCCACAACCATAAAAATTTTAGTGAATTCATATTCAGCGGGTTAATGCAGAAATGAGGTATTTCATGCATTGATAGTTAACATGGCAATAAATATCAGCAACCACTGACTGTGAAATCCGCATAGTTTCGCATTTTTTATGATTCACGCCATTTCCCGCTTTATCGCCGGCAATAATCTGCTTTGGACGCTGGCCAGACCCTTTGTGAAATTTGGAGAAGGTCTTCGTTATTATCGCATCAAAAAAGAGGAAGAACCGCTTGTAAAAGAAATTA
>CAYSIK010000196.1:0-2731 GCA_964431045.1 uncultured Flavobacteriaceae bacterium | reverse complement strand
GCATGTACATGCCAAACACAGGGAAATTTCTAATATTGATAGTAGCTCCATTATCAGAGGCATCCAATCCGTTTCCGGTTAAATTATGGTTCTTAAATCCCAAAGGTATTAATTTAGTCACCTTTGCTGTTGTTAAATCAATCTCTGCAATGCAATTGTTCTCCTGACAAGTGGCCCAGGCAGTTTTTGAATCGTCTGATACGGTAATGTATTCCGGCTCTAAATCTTCAGCGATGGTTGAATTGCGCAAAAAAGTTCCACCGGATTGAATTTTGCCTGTAATTTTAATTCTCCAGTCAATACTAGTTCCGTTAAAATCAGTAAAACCCGCAGTTTTTACATCAGTTTGTTTTAAGGATGCAATGCCATTTGATATATCGATAATACTGATGGAGCCCTCTCTGTCGATGGTATAATCACTATTGGGTTCTCCCTCATTTGCTACCAACACCATTTTACCATTGGGCGAAAAAGTTAGCATATCGGGGTTGGCACCAACATCTACCTTATTCATAAATGCCAGTGTGGAAGCATTGAAAAATACCACATGTCCGTTTTCCGTTTTTCCCAGTTGGTTGATAACAGTAACTGCCAGCACCCCGTCCATACATGCAACGGAGGTCAAATCTATACCATATGGCTTGATGGAAATGGTGTTGATTTGAACAGGATTAGCGGGTTTGCTAATGTCTACTACTCTAATGGTAGTATCGGGCCCATTGGTTACAAACATTCTTTTGGATACTTCATCATACGCAGATATCTCTGCCGCAGCTTTGTCGTAAATTCCTGTTGAATACCGCCCAATAAATTGGGGGGTGATCTGGGCTTGCACTCCCATACATGCCATCATAAATGACAGCAAAAGCAGTAATGTTGAATTTTTCATTGTGTTATTATAATAAAGTATTCAAAACAATCTTTTCTGCATTAGTGTAAGTTTACGCTTCTGTTGTAATAGTTTTAAATGTTCGATATGCTAATAATTATTTAGTAGTTATATTTTAATAATAAATTACAACAAAAAATATACTAAGATAACTCGAATGCTCTCAAATAATGCTTATAAAGCTGCATAAATTTTATTCTGAAATAAGCAATCGTTACAGTCAATTTTACCTTATGAATTTGCTCATTGATTGAGATAACCACAAACATTTTAGGATGATAACGGGTTAGTTTAATGAAGTTGTTTCATTTAAAAATATTGTTAACTGGCTCAACAAAATTTTATTAAAAGGACAAGCCTGTGTTTAAACTAACAGTTGATGAAATCAACCGCGTCATCGAAATGGCCTGGGAAGACCGCACGCCTTTTGAAGCCATTGAAGCCCAGTTTGGCTTGCCTGAATCGCGGGTAATTGCTTTGATGCGCAGGGAACTGAAGCGCAGCAGTTTCAACCTGTGGCGCAAACGCGTAAACACCGGCGTAAGCCAAAAGCACGCCCACAAGCGCAATCCCGAAATCACACGTTTCAAATGCACCCGCCAGAGAAGTATTTCGGGCAACAAAATCAGCAAACGCTAATGCAAACCCCATTTACTGCAGACTATAACGAGGTTTTACGGAAAATCGCAAATCTTGATCCCGTTGCTTACGGAAAATCGCGTAATTACATCTATGGGGCTGTTACCCGGCTCTCGCCCTACATTTCCCGCGGGGTTATCAGCACCCGACAGGTTTTGGAAAATGTATTGCAGCGCGGCTACAAACTGCCACAAATAGAATCGTTTGTAAAAGAACTCTGCTGGCGCGATTATTTTCAGCGGGTGGGACAACACAAAAACCTGAACGAAGACATCCGTCAGCCTCAGTTGCCCGTTTTGCACCGTCAAATGCCTTCGGCCATAATCAACGCCGCTTCCGGTATTCAGGGCATTGATGCCGCCATACAGGAACTGTACCAAACCGGCTACATGCACAACCATTGCCGCATGTACACCGCCACTGTGGTTTGCAATGTGGGGCAGGCCCACTGGCTGCAGCCCGCCCGGTGGATGTATTACCATTTGCTGGATGGCGATTGGGCCAGCAATGCCTCCAGCTGGCAATGGGTGGCCGGGGCCAATAGCAGCAAAAAATATTTCGCTAATCAGGAAAACATAAACCGTTATACCGGCACTATTCAAAGCGGCACTTTTCTCGATACCTCTTACGAAAACCTGGCGCAGATGCCCATTCCCGAAGTGTTGTCACAAACCGAATCTTTGCAGCTGAAAACCCAATTGCCTCCTGTCACACCTATGAAAATGGATGCTTCACTGCCAACTTTTATTTATAACTACTACAACCTCGATCCGCTTTGGCACAAAGAGGAGCCCGGCAACCGCATTTTGCTGTTGGAGCCAGAATTTTTTGCGCAATATCCCGTCAGTAGCAACTGCATCAGTTTCATGCTGTCGCTGGCCCAAAACATACCCGGCTTGCAGGTTTTTGTGGGTTCCTTTCATGATTTGGTTTCGCAATACGGCGCAGGTAAAATTCACTACAAAGAGCATCCCCTCAACAAACACTACAAAGGCACCGAGGAGTCCCGCGACTGGATTGTGCCCGAAGTAACCGGCTATTTTCCCTCGTTTTTCGCCTACTGGAAGAAGGTGGAGAGGCAGTTGTACAAAAGCATGCAGGGTGAATAACCGGAGTTTATTTTGCCTGTGCCGCACAATAACCAAAGTTTCCTTTTCTTTGTAAAAGTATGAAAATTCCTGCCCTTGCATTATGTTGTTTAAT
>CAYSIK010000195.1:1614-2760 GCA_964431045.1 uncultured Flavobacteriaceae bacterium | reverse complement strand
AGCGCCTTCAGCGAAAAAGATAAAAATCTGATTATTGCCGATGTGAAAAAAGATTTTTCCCATGCACTGGAAGGCATTAAAAAACTTCCTGTGGGCTGCAGACTGGGCGTTTACACGGCTTACATATATTATTTGAAATTACTGGAAAAAATTCAGCGAAGTTCAGCTGAGGAAATTGCCGGAAGCCGTATTCGCATTCCCAATAGCCAAAAACTTATTTTACTGGCCAAGAGCTATGTGAAAGAGCGCATGATGCGCGCAGCAATTTGATTTAGCCAAATAGCCAGGCGAACATTTCATCTACCCGGCCAAACTGCCGTACCTTTATTTTTCCCCTCAATTCAGGGATTTTACAGTATTTAGAAACAATGATTTCCTCAAATCCCAGTTTTTCTGCTTCGGCAATACGCTGTTCCACGCGCTGTACGGCCCGTATTTCCCCGCTGAGGCCAATTTCACCTGAAAAAACGGTTTTTGATGGTACGCATATACCCTGATAACTGCTCATAATAGCGGCAACTGCGGCGAGGTCCAGCGCAGGATCCTCAATGCGGATACCACCGGCGAGGTTAATGAACACGTCCTGAGCGCCCAGACGAAAGCCGCATCTTTTTTCAAGCACTGCCAGCAGCATGTTCAGCCTGCGCAAATCAAAACCGGTGCAGGATCGCTGTGGCGTGCCGTATACTGCCGTGCTCACCAATGCCTGTGTTTCCAGCAGTATGGGTCTCACGCCTTCCATGGCAACTGCAATGGCCACGCCGGAAATGTCTTCATCACGCTCCACCAGAAACACCTGCGAAGGGTTTTTAACCGTCGATAAACCACTTCCGCTCATTTCGTAAATCCCCATTTCGTGGGTGCTGCCAAATCGATTTTTGAGAGATCTGAGCAAGCGGAAATGATAGTTTCTGTCTCCTTCAAACTGCAAAACCGTATCCACCATGTGTTCCAGAATTTTTGGTCCCGCAATGCTGCCATCCTTGGTTATATGGCCAATTAAAATAACCGGAACATTAGTTTCTTTGGCGAATTTGATCAACTCGGCCGTACATTCTCTAATTTGAGAAATGCTTCCTGCAGTCGATTCGATGTAGTCGGTATGCAGCGTTTGAATGGAATCAATAATAACAATTTCAGGTTCAA
>CAYSIK010000195.1:0-1604 GCA_964431045.1 uncultured Flavobacteriaceae bacterium | reverse complement strand
CAAAGCGCAGCAATTGGCCCGCACATTCCCTTATCTGCGAAACACTGCCGGGTGTGGCTTCCAGCAAATCGCTGTAGAGGGTTTGTATGGAATCAATGATGACAATTTCGGGTTTTAGGTTTTGCATATTTTGCAAAACCGCCTCGAGACGCGTTTCCGTGATAACCATGCATTGCTCATTCTCAATACCTATCCGGTCGGCCCGAAGTTTCACCTGTTCTGCACTTTCCTCACCGGAAACATAGGCAACAGGCAGCTTAAGTTTTAACGCAATCTGCAGCAGTAACGTGCTTTTCCCTATACCGGGTTCACCGCCCAGCAGCACAAGGCTCCCGGGAACCAGACCGCCGCCCAGAACCAGGTTCAGTTCTTCATCGGGCATGGCAACCCTTTCTGTTTTTTCAGATGTAATCTGCAGGACATTCTGCGGTACGGCTTTCTCTGCAGGTGAGGTTTTGGTCCAACCTGTCGGGCTGCTTTTTACGGATACAACCTCCTCCTTGAGTGAATTCCACGCGCCACAGGCACTGCATTTTCCCGCCCATTTCGGGCTATCAGCACCGCACTCTCCGCAGAAAAAAACCGTTTTGCTTTTTGCCATGCTGCAAATTACATCCACGCAGTCTTGCTGTTGTAATCAACTTTTGCACGTTTTTTATTTAGAAAGATTATAAACAAATACTGTATCTGCTGTGTTATTTGCTTAATTTTGTAATACCATATGGAATCATCACCTGAAAATCTTGTAACCATTTACGCCGAGGCAACACCCAATCCCGAGAGCATGAAGTTTGTTTCGAGCAAAATGCTCCTGCCCAACGACAGTGCAGATTTCAGAACTGCAGAATCTGCTGTGGATTCTGAACTGGCCAAAGCCCTGTTTGAAATGCCCTTCGTGAAAGGCGTTTTTATCATGAACAATTTTGTGTCGGTAACCAAAAACAACGATTATGAGTGGTTTGATCTGATTCCAGACCTGCGTCTGTTCTTTCAGGAGTGGATACAGGATGGGAAATCCATTGTTTCACCCAAAAAGCAACTTTCAGCAGAAGAGGAGACTGAGGTGGAACGCAAAATTCGCCAACTGTTGGAAGACCATGTTCGCCCTGCCGTTGAAATGGATGGTGGTGCCATTGACTTCAAAAGTTTTCAAAACGGCATCGTAACCGTGCAGATGAAAGGCAGCTGTTCAGGTTGTCCCTCTTCTACCATGACTTTGAAGGCAGGGATTGAAAACCTGCTGAAACGCATGGTGCCGGAAGTGCAGGCGGTAGAGGCAGAAGCCGGTTGAGGATTTTATCCCGATCCTTGCAACACGAATTTGGTTGCATTTCCCTTTATTTGCTGTTAAATCCTTTTTATGTCCAATAACTTACTCAAAGAATTTAAAGACCCTGACTTTCGGTCCCTGCACCAGTTTTTTCTCAACTCGGCACACCATATTCACACGCCTGATACCGTTTATCTTTCACGCAAAGAATCAGGCAAGTGGGTAGATTATACCTACCAAGATTTGTTGGCCTATATTGATTGCCTAACAGGCTGGCTGATGAGCCGTGGCTTGCAGAAGGGTGATCGCGTAGCGTTGATACTTGAAAATAGCC
>CAYSIK010000194.1:0-2781 GCA_964431045.1 uncultured Flavobacteriaceae bacterium | reverse complement strand
TGATTTCACCCCTGAATTTTCTGGATATCATCGATAATCCTTCAAAAGAGGAGTTTTCGAGCATGGCAAAACGGAGGGCATCCGCATGGTCGAAGAAAAAGTGACGCGCCAGGCTAAAATCGTATTCTCCAATAGGCATTTCTACCAGATGGCAATTGTGAAATTGATTGTCATTGCGGGTAAACGCCACAATATCCGGAACATTTTCTCCCAGCTCATGCAGCAATTCATACAAGGCGAGGCTTTGCCCCAGTTTGTCCTGTGCCATACTGCTGAAGGCAATATCTTCCTCCAATACAGGTCCAAGGCCTGTCCATTCGCTGTTTCGGTGGCCCAGAATCAATAAATCATCGGCCATTTTATAGAGAAGCTCTTTCAGCCCCTCAACGTGTCTTTCTGTCAATTCCATGGTTTAGCTGTTTTGTTTGGCTTTAAATGCCTGAATTCTGTCCATTACCTTGTAAACTTCAGGTTCGCGGTATTTTTTTTCAGGAGTAGTTGTAAAAATGTCCTCGTCTTCGTATTCGGTTGCAAATACATCTGCAGTTTTCACAACCCAAAGGTTTACACACACACCGCGTCTGGCATATTGCTCCTTGGCAAACAAAATAGCCAGTTCTGCATCGGGAGCATGAAGGCTACCTACATGTACATGATGTGTTCCGCGTTTTTTCTGCTGAAATACTTCATATGTGTGCCATTGGTCCATAGGCTGCTGAATTCCTTCTTTGGATTCGTCATCAATACCGGCGCGGGTTATTCTGGGGTCTAATGATTTAATAATCATGGTTGTATGATAAGTTTTTGGGTAATTGCTGTTTCGGGTGAAATCATTAGATAAAAACCTGCGGAAAGACCATCCAAGGTTATTGATTCACCATTATTTACACGATTGTAGCTACGAACTATTTTGCCTTCTGAATTAATCAAATACAGTGAGGTTTGTTCTTTGCCGTTGAGGCTGATGCGGGTATGGTCTTTGGCAGGATTGGGATAGATACTGAAAAAGGCTTGTTTCTCAATGGTTTTGGTCATTACTCCAAAATTGCCAAATTCAATATTGTCGATCCAAGCCTGGCTTTCAGGGCTTACCATCTTCAATCCTGTTGAATCGGTAATGTAGAAAGCGATGGTGGCTTTGTCACAATTGCCTGTATAACCCGGAAGCCAGTTGATGTCATTTTTAAATAGACTGTATTTGCCAATGGTACTGTCTATTATCATTACGGTGGATGCAACAATGCTGTCTGCATTGAACAAGTTAACAAAGCCCATCAGCCGATCGCCTTTGATTAATTGTGTTTTGGCGTATCCACGAAAAGACATGGGCCGTCCGCTGTAACTGAATGACGGTTGATTTAAATCCGGAGTAATTAAATCTATCATATCCAAGCTGCGAGAGGTAATACAAAAGGCAGGGAAGGAGTCGTTTTTAGCATTGGGAGCAGTATGGATAAAACCTTTTAGCCACAATGCATAAGAGCCTGTATGGGCATCTGTGCTTCGCGAAACAAAGTTACCGTTCAGGCCACTGTTGAAAGCCAGCATGTGATGGGTCGTCCAGGCGCCCGGATATGAAATTCCTACGCCATTCCACTGAGAAAAATTATGATTGGGTATAGAATCAACTTTTTTATTACCCGAATAAAGCTGTAGCCCAGAAATATTGATATGTCCACTACCAATTGGTCCAGTAATGGGATTGGCTGAGTATATGATGATGTAGGCAGTATCACAGATCACTCCGGGATCGGGATGAATGTAGTCCAGCGCAAAACTTTGGGTTTTCAGGTTGTGTTTTCCGAAGATCATCATTTCCTGAAAAACAGCAGGCGCAGAATCTCCCGATTTCATGGCATAGAAATAGATGAATGCAGTATCACCGTCCAGCGAGGATTCAAAAGTTACTTTCAGAGAATCAGGAGTGCCACCAATTTTAAAGGCCGGCGCTTGTCTGCCGGAATCATCAAATTTCACCAATGCGGCTGAGGTATAAAGATCTACTGCTGTGCTATTGGATAAGCGTATGCCATTATCTTTGGTGAAAGCTCCCTGCATGCTCCACATAGCCGGGGTAAGTCTGCTTTTTCCATCAAACCATTCAAAATACGGATTGGGGATACTTTGGGCATTGGCTGCCACGCCTGAGATAGACAGAAGCAATAAACCAAGCTTTACAATTATTGGGGATTTCATAGCAAAGTGGTTTTATGCGAGGGGCGCTACATAGCGGGCGTCTTTCTTCAAAATTGCATTGCGCACCCAGCGGCCTTTTTCTTCAGCCATGCGCCTTACAGCCAGACGTTCTTTGTTGCAAGGCCCGTCGCCGTTAATTACACGCTTGAATTCTTCCCAATCCGGTTCTGTGTATTCCCATTTGCCGGTTTCTTCGTTCTTTTTCAGGTTGGGGTCGGGGACAGTGAGGCCAAGGTCCCAGATTTTGGGAACGTACATGTCCAGAAACTGCTGGCGCATATCGTCGTTACTTGCCATTTTTACTTTCCATTTCATGAGCGTTTCGGTGTGCTGCGAAATTTTGTCGCTGGGACCAAAGAAATGCATCAGGGGAGGCCACCAGCGGTTCATGGCTTCCTGTACCATCTGACGCTGTTTGGGGGTTCCTGTTGCCAGAAATACCACATTGTCGTGGCCATATTTGAGGTGGAAGGACTCTTCTGCACAAATCCGGTCAAGTGCACGACAATAGGGGCCATAACTGCCTTTGCTATTGGTAAGCTGATTGATAATGGCGCCCGCATCCACGAGCCATGCAATCACTGC
>CAYSIK010000193.1:0-2789 GCA_964431045.1 uncultured Flavobacteriaceae bacterium | reverse complement strand
CAACCTGGACGTGGTGGTGGAAGACATCATCAGCCCCAACGCAGAACTGCGCTACAAGCGCGTTAATCCTGCCTGCGGCTCGCCCAAAATCATAATCAGCAACCGCGGGGGTTCGGCAGTGCAAAGCATCGATTTACTCTACGGAATGGACGGCCTTCAGCAGAAACACTACCGCTGGAATGGTGTATTGAAACCCGGTCAGTGGGACACACTGGACCTGCCCGCTGATTTTGTGCGCAACAATAAAGCCGGGATATTCAAGGTAAATGTGGCATGGGTAAACAACCGTCCGGATGACAACGCCAGCAACAATACTGCTACTGTTGTTACCGGAAATTTGCCATCATTATTGCCAAATAAATTCATCCTGTATTGCAGTACCAATGCAGCTCCCTCCGAAAACAGCTGGGAAATTCGCGATATGTTTGGCAAAACCCTCAAGGCGCGCAAAAAATATCCCCTGGCCAACATGGTGTACCGCGATACCATTGATTTGCCGGAAGGTTGCTACACACTGGATTTTCAGGATACCGGCGCTCCCAATCCCAATTACATGCTCAATGAAGACGGATTACAGTGGTGGGCCAATACTACAGACGGCAACGGATTTCTGCAAATACGCACAGCTACCAACAGCATTCTACAGCGCTTTGGCGCTGACTTTGGCAGCCATATTCGATTTGCATTTACGGTAGGAAAAATCACAGAACCTTCATTGCCTGCGGCCCAAATCAACATCCGACCCAACCCGGCCAAAGACTTCCTGATGCTGGATTTCAGCACATACGAACCCGAAGATTTGAATGATATTTGCACCGTGGTTATTCATGATATTCGCGGCAGGAAAGTGATGGAGCAAACCATCGATATGCGCAGAACACCCATGCCGGGACTCAATATTTCTGCACTGTCAACGGGTGTATACCATCTAAAACTCAGCTACAAGGATGCGCTCATCACCCAAAAACTGATAAAACAATAACAGCTTGGGCAAACTCATCATTTTTTCAGCACCTTCGGGATCCGGCAAAACCACTGTGGTGAAGCATTTGCTGTCTGTGATGCCCGACAAAATGGCATTTTCCGTGAGTGCTACCACCCGCAAGCCCAGACCCGGTGAAGAGAACGGCCGTGAATACCATTTTCTGGAATCGGATGATTTTGAAAAAAGGATAGAAAACAACGAATTTCTGGAGCATGAAGAAGTGTATGCCGGTGTGCTATATGGAACATTGTGGAGCGAAGTACACAAAATCTGGGATGCCGGAAAAGCCGTGGTGTTTGATGTGGATGTACAGGGCGGCCTGAACCTAAAAAGACGTTTCAAACAGGATGCCCTGGCCATTTTCCTGCGGCCGCCCAGCGTGGAAATCCTGATGCAGCGACTGCGCAAGCGAAGCACGGAAGTGGAGCACCACCTGCAGGAGCGCATTGCCAAAGCCAACCACGAACTGAGTTTTGAAAACCAGTATGATGTGGTGGTGGTGAACGATGTGCTGGAAGATACCCTGAAAACCTGCGAAAAACTGGTAACTGATTTTTTAAACAAACCCTGATGGCCCGCGTAGGCTTGTATTTCGGTTCGTTCAATCCCATTCATTACGGGCATTTAATCATTGCTCAGCACATGCTCAATGAGGGGCCTTTCGATGAAATCTGGTTTGTGGTTTCGCCCCAAAATCCGTTCAAGGAACAAAAAGATTTGCTACCGCAAAACCTTCGTTTCGAAATGGTTAAAGCCGCTGTGGATGGCAATCCGCAGTGCAGGGCCATGGACATCGAGTTTCGGCTGCCGGTGCCTTCCTACACCATTCAAACCCTGGAGCACTTGCTGGAAAAAAGCAGCAATCAGTTTTCCATAGTGATGGGCTCCGACAACCTGCCCCGCCTGCACGAGTGGAAAGACATTGCCAAATTGTGCGCACTGACGGATTTTCATGTATATAACCGCAGCGGCAGCGAATTAAAATGCAGTGTACCGCAGGCAAAAATCACTGCTTACACAGCCCCTTTTCTGGATATTTCGGCTACCCATATTCGCAGTTTACTGCAACAAAACAAAAGCATACGCTACCTGGTACCCGATGCAGTGCGTGAAATGCTTACAGCACAGGGTTTTGGTCAGTAATTACAGTTTAATATTGCATCCCAGTACCGGACCGGTGTTGTATTGAAAAACGGGCTTTTCGTTCACGACCTTTCCCTGCTGTAAAATCTGGTTCAGCACTCCCATTTCCAGTTGTATGGATTTGTTCAGATTCAGCCCCAGCAAGCCGAACAAACGGTTCTGGTCAAATACGTTCAAACCGACATTCTTGCCGAAGCCAATAAAAATTTCATCTGACAAAGCCAGGTACAGATTTTTATGAATGCTTTTTAATGGCCATTGTATAAGATGCATCAGCCGAATGCGGTTCAGGTAATTCCAGCGAACAAAACGGCTGTTGGTGTCCAGAACCTCCAGCCATCGCTGTTCGGTGCGCAGTCGGCTGCTAAAAACGGCCCCTCTCCAGCCGGATTCAGTCACAAAATGCCATTGCTGATAGGTGCGCCGTTCCGCAAAAGTGCCGTTTTCTGCGAGTGAAAAAGCACCGTAAGGGTAGGTCAGAATCCAGGCGTAGCCTGCCTGAAAACGATGTTGTGGTTTCGCTTGCCAGGTAACTCCCAATCTGAGAAGATTTTGCTGCGGAGATTGCACCCGGTCGATTCTGCGCCATTGAAATTCCGTGTGTAAAAACCATTTTCCCGACAAACGGTTCTGCACCGTCACCGGTGCCCAGAATACATCA
>CAYSIK010000192.1:0-2808 GCA_964431045.1 uncultured Flavobacteriaceae bacterium | reverse complement strand
CCCGGTGACGCTGTCAATGAGGGTATGCAAAATGCGGTATTGACCTTCTTTGGCAGCTGCAAAAGGCCATGTTATGGCATTTCCGTTGTAACTCCATTCGTGGCGCGAGGTTCCCGTTACCTTGGGTATGGTTCTTACGATTTCGCCAATTTTAACTGTATCGTTGGGTGTAAAATCAAAATACGCATCCGGTGTTGGATGTACCACCAAAAATCTAACAGAAGAGTCTTTGCAGCCATTGTTATCTGTGCGGTATACTATGCGAAACCGACCCGGTGTTGAGGGCCAGTATGCAGGGGTGGTAGAAAAGTTTAATCCAACAAAAATACCTTTTTTCTGCAATGGTATGAGCAACACAGAATCCGAATTCTGGCAAACTACAGAATCTGACAATTGAAATGCCGGGTTGTTTTTTGGTATCCAAACTGCTTTGAAGGTATCATTGGCAATATTGCAGCCGTTGTATGCCTGAAGCACAAACTTTACGGCTGTATCACCGGGTCCGGGTAAGTAGGTTGTGCTGTTAGCCGATGAATTCTGAATATTGCCTTTGCCTCCCAGCGCTTTCCAAAATACGGGACCTGCACCAGAGAGCATTTTCAGCGAAATAGCATTGCCGGCGCAAACGGTGGTATCGTTTCCCGCAAAAACAGTTTGTTGAGTTTTAATTGAAATGCTCACGGTTGCTTGTACGCTACCATTGCAGCTAAACAACCACAGTTCCGGAGAGGATGGATTGGAATAATTGGGATAATACACCGGAAACAAGGACGTTGTATCCGAGAATCGGCCTGTAGCGGCCCGCCATACAAAGCACAAACCTCCGGAAACTGTACCCTTTAGCAACACCGAATCTCCCTGACAAAAGCTGCTGCCATTCAGGGTTGCAGCGGTTACTTTCAGCGGCTCAAGCGGCGCCGTGCAACCATCATTGAGGTATGTTGCGTTCCCCAGGCTGTCAAAATTTACATAACCACCGTCTTCAGCGCCAACAGTTCCATTTTGCTTAACCATCTTCACTTTATCATAAGTAGCGGTATCACTGCAGGAACCGGCAATAGACAATATAGTGGTGCGCAATCCGGATGGTGTGGAATAATTCGCAAAATGCCCCGCCGTATTGCCTGATTTTTGAAAAATTGCATACGCCGTGTCCGAAAGATTGGTAAACTGATTGGAGCCTATGATAAAATTGGTGGAGGTAAACAAATAGACCTGCTTGTTTGCAGGCACAACACCGGCCACCGGCTCAATCAACCTCCCGCAACCTGTAATGGTTGCATTGATATCTGCAACTTTTTTTGCAGTGGTGGCATTTTGTGTCAAACCGAGCCAGTTATTACCGGCGGTTGGCCACTTTGCACTCAGCTTACTTAAAGTTATTGAAGTGTTACCGGTGTATAGTAATACAATTTCATTTTCGCCTTCCGGCAAACCGCAGGCATCTACAAGAATAGACCTGATTTTTAGGCATTTGGAAGTAAGCTGTTTGGAATTGTTGCGAATGGATTTGCAGGGCTGGGCAAAGAGGGAAGCCGAAAACAAAGTAAACAAAACTACCTGTAAAAATCTCCTCACCATGCAAAGATACTTCCTTTTTTTGCTATGGTTGTTTGCATATTTTATGTCTTTCCAATCTACCATCAGGTAATTGAATAAGCAGAGTATACATTCCGGGTCTTAGCATAGAAGTCGGTAAAGAAATCCTTTTGTCAAAATTACTATTTTGCCGATAAACCAATCTGCCGGTGTTGTCAAATAAATTAAGCTCAGCCGACACATTTACTGTCAATCTGGAAAACAATGTTATACCTTGGTTATTGGCAGGATTGGGATACAAATCAAAAAACTGCGTTGGGTGCTCCGCTACTTCACTGTCAATTACATTAATCCAGGGAGAAAATTCGCTACTCAAATCATTTTCGATAAATTCCAGACGATAATATCGGTTTTGCTGCATACGATACGTTTTTCTCATAGCAACCGAAGTATCGATAAATGCATAAATATTTAGAGGTGTATTACGTGCAGAAATTTCTGCAACTTTTTCAAAATTGACTCCATCTGTACTGCTATGTAATATTACCGACTTCATGTGGGTTTCATCCAGGGTTACCCAGTTAAGATGCACTGATTCGTTGCTTTTTATGCCTTTGAACGAAAGTAATTTAAGTGGAAGTGGAGCCAACCCGGTAGAACCCACTGTAAACGGACTAAATGAACTTACACCTGTGGCTGTAAGTGTTACATTTGGAGCAGTACCTGTGTATGATGTTGTGTAGTTTACCCACTGGGTTCCATCCCAGCGGCAAACCCGAAGTTCTGACAGTAGCCCGCTGTTGCCAACGAGATAGTCTGCAGGGGTGCCGCCACCGCAACCGCTATTGGTATTAAAATGTAGGGTAACATCCACTGCAGGGGTGCCATTGGTTCTGTCCAGCTGCCAGTATTCACAGTAAGAAACCCTGTTAACCGGACTATTGATATTGGTGCCCACCCCGGAGGCAGAACTGCGCTTATATTCAGCGGTGAATGCATCGGAAGAAGCGGTAGTGCCGCTAAAATTGGCAATTTGTATGGGCTGATATCCGGTTCCACTGGCACCAACGGGAAAAGTAAATCCGGTATTGCCCACTTTTTTTATGGGGCCATGAATAAATGAGCTGTTTGAAACCCCTGAAACCGTGGATCCATCGGCCATGGTGAGGAGGTTGGTGGATGTGGTGGTGAGCAGCCCGGATGTAAGGGTGAGTGTGCCGGTTACCGTGGCTGCATTTCCAAGTGTGATGCCACCGCTGCCGTTCATGG
>CAYSIK010000191.1:0-2851 GCA_964431045.1 uncultured Flavobacteriaceae bacterium | reverse complement strand
ATGCAAAGCAGATGTAAGATATTCATCACCTTCAATGACAATGACAGGAGCATCGCTGAGTTTTACCATGCGTTCAAATCCCGGCAGCTGGGAGCCAACCAGGTAGTCAAAATCCAGACCACAGGCCTTGAGTACATGCATGAGCATGGCTGTGGATGTGGTTTTGCCATGGCTGCCGCCAATGACGATTCGCTTCTTGTTTTCCGAGTGCCTGTAAACAAATTCCGGAAAAGAATAGATGGGCAAACCCAGTTGTTGCGCCTTTATCAGTTCGGGATTGTCGGCACGCGCATGCATTCCCAGGATGATTCCATCCAGTTTTTCATGGACCTTTTCAGGAAACCATCCGTATTGCGAAGGCAGCAGTCCTGCGGCCTGCAAGCGACTTTTGGCCGGATCGAATATTTCGTCATCACTGCCTGTAATCCTGTGCCCATGTGCCTGCAATTCCAGCGCCATATTGTGCATTACAGCACCACCAATGGCTATTACATGATAAGCCCGGTTGTTTTCTTCCATAACTACATCAAAACTACACAGGGGAAGACTGTATGGCATTAAAGGAGTTATGCACAATGGTTGATGAAATTTGATTTTCCGTGTTAAAAACCATGGTTTTTTTATTGTGTAAGATTGGCTCATTATATCGAAAACGTTGCCAATATTGGCATCGCAAATCGATTAGAATTTCTTACTTTTGCATTACTTTTTAAAGCATATATGAAAGTTCTGGTTTGTATGAGCGTGGTGCCCGATACCACCACAAAAATCACCTTCACGGATAACAACACTTCCTTCAATGCGCAGGGTGTTCAGTTTATCATGAATCCCTATGATGAACTGGCGCTTACCAAAGCACTGGATATTGCAGAACCAGCGGGCGGAACCGTTACCATTTTTCATGTGGGCCCTGCCGATGCAGAACCTGCGATTCGCAAGGCTTTGAGCATGGGTGCCAACGATGCTGTACGTATCAATGCAGTGCCTACTGATTCTCAGTTTGTGGCAGAGCAAATTGCCGCTTATGCCAAAGACAAAGGATTTGATTTTATCCTTACCGGTCGCGAAAGTATTGACTACAATGGAGGCGCTGTATGTGGCCTACTCGGAGCCCTGCTAAATATTCCAAGCATCAATGTAATTACTCAGCTCAGCGTATCGGGACAAACAGCAAATCTGGAGCGCGATATAGATGGCGGTAGGGAAACCGTGAGTTGTTCCATGCCTTTTGTTGCAAGTGCACAAAAAGATTTATGTGAGCCCCGCATCCCCAATATGCGAGGCATTATGGCTGCAAGAACAAAGCCACTGCAAGTTATAGAACCTGCTTCAGGCGCCAGCCATGTATCTTATGCCAATTTCGAATTGCCACAGCCCAAGCAGGGTGTGAGAATGATCAGTGCAGAGAATCCTGAAGAATTGTTACATTTGTTAAGAAACGAAGCCAAAGTTATATAATACTCAACCATTATGTCAGTAATCGTATTCGCAGAGACGCGCGATCAACAATACAAAAAATCAACACTGGAAGCCGTTTCATACGGAAAGGAAGTTGCACAAAAAACAGGGGGCAAGGTGATTGCCGTGAGCATAGGGAATGCAGCAGACCCGTCATCACTTGGAAATTACGGAGCCGATGAGGTTATAACACTGCATGGCGCAGCCGGCTTTGCCGAGGTTTGCAAAGCAAATGGCGGAAAAACCATTGTTATCTCAAACACGTACAGCGGAAAAAGTCTGGCTGGCCGTGTTGCAGTGCTACTGCAGGGCGCACTTGCAACCAATGTGGTGGATTATCCTGATACATCTGCAGGATTTCGTGTAAAAAGAGGGGTGTTCAGCGGAAAGGCATTTGCGTATGTAAACATGCAATCAGATGTGAAGATAATCGCCATAACCCCCAACTCTGTAGAGATTAACACCTACGGCGGCACTGCATCGGTTTCTGCCTTTCAGGCATCAGGTTTACCTGCCTCATCCACAAAAATTGAAAACACCCAGACAGTAAGCGGACAAATCCCGCTGACAGAAGCAGAAATTGTGGTTTCTGCGGGCCGCGGATTGAAAGGGCCTGAAAACTGGCATATGGTAGAAGAACTGGCAACCGCTCTTGGTGCGGCAACTGCATGTTCAAAACCTGTGAGCGATATGCACTGGCGTCCCCACAGTGAGCACGTTGGTCAGACCGGTATTACCATTAAACCCAATCTATACATTGCAATCGGTATCAGTGGCGCCATTCAGCACCTGGCCGGGGTAAGCAGCAGCAAGGTTATTGTGGTAATTAATAAAGATGCTGAGGCTCCCTTCTTTAAAGCCGCCGATTACGGAATCGTAGGAGATGCTTTTGAGGTTTTACCCAGACTCATCCAGGCTGCCAAAGCTTCTGCAGCAAGTTAAGTTATGAGCGCTAAAATTGCCCTCAGTATTGTTTCCATTTTGCCTGCGCATTCTCACGGGGCTTATACCCTGGTGCTCGGAGAAGAAGAGGGAAACCGCAAATTGCCCATTTTAATTGGCGCCTTTGAAGCTCAGGCCATAGCAATGGAGATTGAAGACATCAAACCCAGCAGACCCCTGACCCACGATCTTTTTGTGCAGGCAATGCAAGCACTGGAGGTGGAAGTGGAAGAAGTCATGATAACCGATCTGCAGGAAGGAATCTTTTTTTCAAAAATCAGGTGTAAAAGAGGTTTTGATTCATTTGAACTCGACAGCCGCACAAGTGATGCCATAGCGCTTGCCGTAAAGTTTCACTGCCCGATTTTCTGCGATGCGAAAGTAATGGATGAGGCTGCCTACGAGGGTGACAAATCAGAAAATGAAAACCTCGACAGCCCGGGAAGGATGG
>CAYSIK010000190.1:1476-2886 GCA_964431045.1 uncultured Flavobacteriaceae bacterium | reverse complement strand
CGATTGCTGTTATTGTGATGTCCCCTACGGGACTGGAAATGGTTGCGAATGCGTGCTTTCCATCACCCCCGCTGACTGTCGTATGCGTTTTTTCTAAAAACGTAATAATAAAACTATTAGAACAAAATTTCCCTCACCCCCGCTGACTCTCGTCAGCGACCCCTATCCCGGTGGCAGAGAGGTGGAGTGTGGAAATGTGGTTGTGCAGCTTTGATAACTTTTGAAAAGTTGACATAACTACTGGTCGAAAAACGCATCCTCATAATACCGCACAAATCGCAATCCCCATTGGGGTTTCGGGATGCGGGATTTTATGTCTTCGCCCATGGCTTGTTTTATGGCCAGCACGGGGAGGTTGATACCCATGCCCAGGGCTGTGGTGGTGCTTCCCTGCAGACGCGGGTTGATTTCCAGTAAATAAAAACGTCCGTCTTCACCGCGTTTCACCTGCAGACCATTGGGTCCGTGCAATTTCATACGACGAAAAACCCGGGCTGCGTAATCCATGATTTCCGGGTTTTCCTCAAACAACCCTGCCACACTGATGCCATTGTTCATGGCGATGCGCTTGCGTGGCAACAGCAGCAATGGTTCCCCCTGATCCAACAGAGCATCTAAAGTGTACTCATCTCCGGGCAGGTACTCCATTACCAGCATATCCGGCAAAGTTCTGTCGCCAAACAACGCCATGATGGAATCAAGTGTGGTGTGGGTATTTCCCGGTTTTTGCTCAAAAAACGCTTCAAATGAGCCCGCACCGGCATCCAGAATACGCATGCCACGGCTGCCATTGGAAAGTGCCGGCTTGATGCAGACTTTTTTGTTGGGATAACCCAATTTTTGGGCATATTCAGCTATTTCTAAAGCTGTTTTGGCTGTATAAAATTCTGCCACCTGTATGCCGGCCTGCTTCAGCGTTTGCATCAATTTAAGCTTGTCGTTGGCAGCGTGCAGCTGTTCCGCATCGGAAACCACAATGCGGGTACCTATTTCCAAAAAACGGCGCTTGTAGGTCGAAAGCGCTTCCAGTTCGCTTGTTACCAAAGGCAGCAACACGTCGATTTTCTGCTCAAGACAGATTTGGTAAATGTGGTCAACAAAAGCGGGGTCGGATGCTTTGGGGATTTGAAAAAACGGAGCATGCAGCGCCCTTCCTGAGGCGTAAGGATTGGCATCGGCCACCAGCAGGTCTATGGTTGGATCCTGCCTCAGGGCTTTGATGATACCTGGTCCGCCGGGTGCGCCTGCGCCAGTGAGGAGGGTGCGGGTGTTGTTTATTGGTTTAATGGTTTATTTGTTTAATGGTTTGTCCCGTCCTGAAAAAGGTTGATGGTGATTTGGTGTGGAACATTAAAATTTGACAAATTTCAAAAAGTTGTCAAATTTGATTACTGGGTTATCACCATCCGC
>CAYSIK010000190.1:0-1466 GCA_964431045.1 uncultured Flavobacteriaceae bacterium | reverse complement strand
GCGACCTGTCCCTACGATGAAATCACCATCCGAACTACCTCAAACACCTCGGCCCATTCTACACCGGCCTGAACGCCGCGCATGCGGGCCTGGCTGCGGGTGAATTCGGGATTCATGTAAGGGCGGTGGGCCTGGCTTTTGTATTGAGCCAATGCCTGAATTTTCTGTTCAAGGTGGTCCTTTTTCAGTTCAAAAAACAGGGTTGTTTTAAACTCAAAATTGTTCCAGGGCAATTCATAACACAGCAGGGTTGAGAATTTAAAAGCGCGCACCGCCTCCTGGGCTATGGTATAATGATCCTGGTGGATATCATTGATGCTGGGAACAAATACCACTGAGGGTTTCAGGGTTTCGCGCAGGGTAAGGATATCATCCAGCAACTGCTGACGGTGGTAATTGAAGGTGCGCACATCATAATCAAACAAGTGCAGGTTTTCTTCCGGGATAACCAATTGCCGGGTTGATGCTTTTATTTCCCGGACCAGCACATCCTCCGGAAAACCAGCCAGCACACTGTGGCGGCAGGCGGAGAAAGCCGCAATATGAACCCGGTTACCCTGTTCCAGCAGCAGGCGTATGGTACCACCACAGCCGAGCTCGGCATCATCGGTGTGGGGTGAAAGGATGAGGATGGTTTGGTTGAGGATTTGCATGGTTATTTTATGCTGTTTTCAAAAAGTTGAAGTACCTGTTTTGCCTGGTTCCTGAAATGAAAAGGCTCTGTATCAAAATCATCGTTGTAATCTAGATTGTATAGGTCTGCGTGGAGAGACATAAAACCGGACGTGATTTTACTATATGGGATGAACAGACCAAGTCGGTTTTTAATAATGAACTCAGAAGCTTCTCCTTCAGTGCCTATAGCAACGATGGGTGTTCTGGTTGCTACTATCTCCATGAATTTGGTAGTAATGCTATCCTTAAAATGAGGAGGAATAAAAAGCAACGCGGCATGGCTTTTTTGAAGAATAGATACAACCTGAGCCTCTGAAACCGGGGGATGATAACTTACACTCTCAGGAATGGCTTTTACAGCTTCAAAGACATTGGAATATTTGGTTTCTGTTGTGTAAAATGAAATTTGAATATTTGCCCGGCTTAAAACTTTTGCCAGATTCAGCATGGGTTTTTCCTGTCCAGAGTGAATTGATCCAAAATTCACCAGACAGATTTTCACACCCGGCTCCGGATTTCTGGCACCTTGAAAAAACACGTCATCCACACCATGAGGCAATATGCTTATTGCGGCTGCATTTTCACCTGTGATTTGCATGTATTTTTTTTTCATGTAAGGATATGGTACCAGTATTGTGTCAGAATGTTGCAATGTGAACGTAAGCCTTTTCATTTCTTCCAGCCTACGTTTATTGCCCAGCAAACCAAAACCGTAAAATGCATCGGCACCCCATTCGTCCCGTATATCTGTAATTAGCTTAATTGCGGGATACTTTGATTTCATGGCAGCG
>CAYSIK010000189.1:0-2907 GCA_964431045.1 uncultured Flavobacteriaceae bacterium | reverse complement strand
GTGTCAAAGACATGCAAACAATGCAAAAATTACAATTGTAAATTGTGTTTATTTATGAGAAAAATTGTGCTTACCTTTCTCTTTACTTCCGGCTGCCTCATTAGCCTTAGCCGTTGTAAAAAATCAGCAAATACCGGATTTGAGCATACAATCATGCGTCCCTGGTTTGACAAGAACTGCAACTCATGCCATGGAACCGATGGCGCCAATCGCGGCGCTTGGTCCTACGATGCGAATAATTATGAATCTTCGATAAAAAAGCACATCAGCCATATTTATCAAGAGGTATACATAAACAAGTCCATGCCACCATCGGGGTTGTCGCAGGCTGAATGGGATCAGTTCAAGGCGTGGTATGATGCAGGCTACCCCGCCAAGTAATTGGGGATTGGGCCGTCCTGTTTATTATCGTTTATCTTTGCAATATGCAAATTCACCTGGGCGTTGATCTTTTTTGGGTTTTTTTGGCAATAATCGCCCTGGGTGCTGCCGTTGTGAGTTTGCTTTGGCGCAGACGCGAGCGACGGATTTTACGTTCCCTCTCAAAACTGGTTGCCACCGAAAAAGAAGACCATAACCAGCGTGACTTTTCACAGGTGAAGGATGTGGAGGAGGCCTTGAAGAAGCTGTTTGAAGCCCGAAAGGAAGAGATGGAGCATCTTAAGAAGCTGGAAGGCTATCGGCGCGATTACATAGGCAATGTGGCGCATGAATTGAAAACGCCCATCTTTAGCATTCAAGGCTATCTTGACAATGTGCTGGATGATGAGGAAATAGATGCTGAAACCCGTAAATTATTTCTGGAAAAAGCCTCTAAAAACACCCAGCGGCTTGTCCAAATTGTGAGCGATTTGGATACCATTACCAAATATGAAAGTGGTTTCCTTCGACTTGAATATGAGGATTTTGATGTAAAGGAACTGGCAGATGAAGTTATTGAAAGTCTTGAGATACAGGCAAGCGAGAAGAAAATAACCCTGTATGAATATTCCGGTGCCGGACAATTCTGGGTGCACGCTGATAAATTCCGCATCCGTCAGGTTTTAACGAATCTGGTTTTAAACAGTATCAGGTACGGTAAAGAAAGCGGATATACCAAAATAAGGCTCAGTGATACAGGTGAAAAGATTATTGTAGAGGTAGCAGATAATGGAATTGGCATTGCAGAGGAAGCGAAACCCCGCGTATTTGAACGGTTTTTCCGTGCCGATAAAAGCAGAAATAGGGAGAGTGGCGGCAGTGGGTTGGGATTGAGTATCTGCAAACATATTATGGATGCGCACGGAGAGTATATTGAAGTAATGAGTACGGAGGGCGCAGGAAGTGTGTTCTCTTTTGCCCTGAAAAAGTCCGAAAGGGTTGACAATTAAAGCGAATGATTTGGACATTCATATAATTGTGTGAATAATTTTGAACTGTTTTGAGTTTTTACAAGTATGACGGGGTTAAATTTGCCCCCGCTAACAATCGAAAAATAGAGCATGACAGACATCAGCAGTAAAGGCGCTCCTCAGTATAATCCACTGGAGAGCATGATGAGCCGTTTTAACGAGGCAGTGAATATATTAGGTTTGGACGATCATTTCGCCAGCGTACTGAAAGTACCGGATAAGGCTGTAATCGTAAACATTCCTGTAACGATGGATGATGGAACCATTCAGGTTTTTGAAGGGTATCGCGTGGTTCACAGTGTGCATCTGGGGCCCAGCAAAGGCGGAATTCGCTACAGTATGGATGTGCATTTGGATGAAGTGAAGGCATTAGCAGCCTGGATGACCTGGAAATGTGCGGTTGTTAATATTCCTTATGGCGGTGCAAAAGGCGGAATCAAATGCGATCCGCGCAGCATGAGCAAAGGTGAACTTGAACGTCTGACACGCGGGTACACCCTGGCCATGAAAGATGTGTTTGGCGAAGATAAAGATATACCCGCTCCTGATATGGGCACGGGACAGCAGGAAATGGCCTGGATACTGGATGAATTTAGCAAAATCCGCGGACAAAACAGCTGGGGCGTGGTAACCGGCAAGCCCTTGGTACTTGGCGGAAGCCAGGGCAGGGTAGAAGCTACCGGCCGCGGTGTGATGGTGAGCACGCGAAGTGCACTCGCCAAACTGGGAATCAAGCCCACCGACGCCACCTGTGTGGTGCAAGGCTTTGGCAATGTAGGAAGCATTTCTGCCAAACTTATCTCCAAACTGGGTGTGAAAATTGTAGGTGTTTCCGACATCAGTGGCGGTTATTATAACCCTGATGGGATTGATGTGGAAGAAGCTATGGCTTACGTGGCCAGCAGTTCCAGCCGTAGTTTGGAAGGATACACCGGAGGCAGTAAGGTTTCTAACGCTGAATTGCTTACGCTGCCTTGTGATGTACTGGTTCCTGCAGCGATGGAGGATCAGATTACAGCTGAAAATGCAGCCGATATTAAGGCCAAGTTAATTGTGGAAGGTGCCAATGGACCTACCACTGCCGACGCCGATCCAATTCTCAATGCAAAAGGCGTGCTTGTGGTCCCCGATATTCTGGCCAATGCCGGTGGTGTTACTGTAAGTTACTTTGAATGGGTGCAAAATCGCCTGGGATATTACTGGACAGAAGAGCGTGTACACCGACGTGCCGACAGGGTCATGAAAATGGCTTTTGATAATGTATATGCCGCCTCTGAAAAGTACAAGGTGAATATGCGTATTGCTGCTTACATCGTAGCAATTGACAAGGTGGCAAGTACGCTGAAGCTGAGAGGCTCTTTCTAATAACCAGACATGAAACTTCACAGAGAAGGATTTAAAATTATTCTTTTTTCTACCCTCATTTTGGGTGGTTTAAACTTTGGCCTGCTTGAATGGATAGGAGATAACTGGATTACCAAATCGGTTCTGCTTGTTTCGCTGGTAGTTTATATTC
>CAYSIK010000188.1:0-2955 GCA_964431045.1 uncultured Flavobacteriaceae bacterium | reverse complement strand
GGTCGGATGGCCGAGAGGCTAGGCACGGGTCTGCAAAACCCTCTACACCGGTTCGAATCCGGTTCCGACCTCCACCCAAAAAATACTCCTAATGGAGTATTTTTTTTTACTGAAGTTTTGAAAATTCTTTCCCTTAAAAAAGAAAAAACACCCTGATGAAGGGTGTTTTTATAAAAATTTCAGTGCTATTAATCAGGCGCCAATCATTGCCTTGTAATCGGCGGCAGACATGAGTGCGTCTACCTGAGAGGCGTCGCTGAGTTTTACCTTTACCATCCAGCCGCTGCCATAAGCGTCGCTGTTTACACTTTCGGGAGTGCTGTCCAGGCCGGAGTTAACCTCCAGGATCTGGCCACTCACAGGCATATACAGGTCACTTACTGTTTTTACGGCCTCAACGGTTCCAAAAACGTCATTCTGGTTCAGGGTTTCACCCTGGGTTGAGATGTCAACAAAAACAATATCACCCAGCTCAGACTGAGCAAAATCGGTAATACCTACGGTGGCTACATCGCCTTCCACACTGATCCACTCGTGATCTTTGGTGTACTTAAAGTTTTCAGGAAAGTTCATATTCAGTTTGTTTCTTTTTTAGTTGTTTTTTTATCCCAGATAAGACGAAGCAAATTGCTGAGCGTATCTTTTAACTGGGTTCTGGGTACGATAAAATCAAGGAAACCATGTTCCAGCAAAAATTCTGAGCTCTGGAATCCTTTGGGAAGATCCTTGCCGATGGTTTCGCGGATCACGCGAGGACCTGCAAAACCAATTAACGCTTCAGGTTCAGCAATGTTAAAATCGCCCAGCATGGCAAATGATGCGGTAACACCACCGGTAGTTGGATTGGTCATCAGCGATATGTAGGGCACACCTGCTTTGTGCAGCAATGCCAGTTTGGCGCTGGTTTTGGCCATCTGCATCAGGCTGAAAGCCGCTTCCATCATTCGCGCTCCGCCACTTTTGGAAATCATGAGAAATGGAATTTTGTGCTCCAGGGCATAATCAATTCCGCGTGCTATCTTCTCCCCTACCACACTTCCCATACTGCCTCCGATAAAGGCAAAATCCATACAGGAAATCACGATTTTCTGGTCATTAATCTTACCGGTAGCTGTGCGAACTGCATCATTGAGTCCGGTTTTCTTACGGGCTACCTTGATTCTGTCTTTGTATGGAGCTGTATCGGTAAACTCCAAGGGATCACCGCTGGTGAGGTCTTTGGCTATTTCTGTAAACTTTCCTTTATCAAAAAGGATTTCGAAATACTCATGGGAACCAATACGGTCATGAAAACCACACTGCGGACAAACGTAGTGGTTGTTCATCCAGTCTTTGCTGGGAACAATTGCCTTGCAACGGCCACACTTTTCCCAAAGCCCATCCGGGGTTGACTTTTTATCCTTGGTTTTGGTGAGGATACCCGAAAGCCTCCGCTGATACCATTTGGTACCTTCAGCAGGGTAATCGTCCTCTTCGTACTCGATCATGCGGAAGCAATTTTACGCAAAAAAATTAAGCAATGGTAATGCTGTTATCAAGATATACATCCTGAATGGCATTGAGCAGCGCCACCCCTTCACCCATGGGCTTCTGGAAGGCTTTGCGACCGCTGATTAAACCGGCACCGCCTGCACGTTTGTTGATAATGGCGGTGCTCACTGCTTCTGCCATATCGCCTGCGCCTTTGCTTTCACCACCGCTATTGATAAGACCGGCACGGCCCATGTAGCAATTGGCTACCTGATAGCGGCACAAATCGATGGGATGGTCTGTGGTAAGATCGCTGTAAACTTTGCCGTGTGTTTTTCCAAAATTAATGGCTGTGTAACCGCCGTTGTTGGTTGGCAGCTTCTGTTTGATGATGTCTGCCTGAATGGTTACCCCCAGGTGGTTGGCCTGACCGGTAAGATCCGCCGCAGTATGGTAATCAACGCCATCTTTTTTAAAGCCGTTGTTGCGCAGGTAACACCACAAAATGGTGCTCATACCCAACTCATGTGCCATTTCAAAAGCGGTGGAAACTTCCTGAATCTGGCGTGCACTTTCTTCGCTGCCAAAATAGATGGTCGCTCCGACTGCTGTAGCACCCAGATTCCATGCCTCCTGAATACTTCCGTACATAATCTGGTCGAACTTATTAGGGTAGCTCAGAATTTCATTGTGGTTAATTTTTACAATGAATGGAATCTTGTGCGCGTATTTGCGGGAATTGGCAGCCAGGACTCCGAATGTAGAGGCTACTGCATTGCATCCGCCTTCAATGGCCAGTTTGATGATGTTTTCAGGATCAAAATAAATGGGATTGGGGGCAAAAGAAGCGCCTGCACTGTGCTCAATACCCTGATCTACGGGCAAAATGCTCATGTAACCGGTGCCTGCGAGCCGGCCGGTATTGTAAATATTTTGAATGCTGCGTAAAACCTGCGGACTGCGGTTGGTTTGTGCAAATACCCGGTCGATAAAATCCGGACCGGGCAGATGGATATGTTCCTTTGCAATGGTTTTGCAGGTGTGGTTCAGCAGGCTATCGGCGTCATTGCCGAGCAGAGAGATAATGTTTGAACTGGCCATGTTGATTGCTTTTTTGCGGTATTTTTGTAAAATATCACGGCAAAAATACATAAAATGACAGAAGTAACCCCAATTTTAAGTGTAAAGGATATGGAACAAGCCTTTGAAATTCGAAGACAAGTCTTTGTTATCGAACAAAAGGTAGATCCTGCAGAGGAATACGATGAGTATGAAAACACCTGCGATCATTTGCTTGCAAGGCATCATGGGGTTCCCTGCGGAACTGCAAGAATTCGAAAAACGGAAAATGGAATCAAGCTGGAACGCTTTGCCGTACTGGCTTCTTACCGTGGCAAAGGAGTGGGAGCCGCACTGGTAGAAGGGTGTTTACAACGGCTTGAAAAAGGCACCTATGCCTACATGCATGCCCAGGAGCACGCGCTG
>CAYSIK010000187.1:0-2956 GCA_964431045.1 uncultured Flavobacteriaceae bacterium | reverse complement strand
GTACTTCAATCGATTTTCGCCCATTCTTATCAAAGCCGAACAAGCGGAAAAACAGGAATTTGAGCCGAGCCTGCAGTTTTGGTTCGGACGACCTGAGAGCATTGATGGCATTGAAAAGCAGTCTCCTCTCATTCTTGTGATGGAGGTAGATGGGAAAAAAGTAGGAAAATATAGCAGCAGACTGGAGGGAAGAGATGTTGTTAAAACCATTAATGGCCGTGGTTTTCAATTGTATGTTTACAAAAACGTTTGGGCTGAAAATCAAACAGTCATTCGCTGCGAAACAGAATCACTGACGGAAAACATTTCGGCACTCGCCGAAACCCTTGAAAAAGAATTTCTTGAAAACGAACTTCAGCAGGGTCTTCCCGGAAACCTCATGCCGAATGAATATTGCGACAGTATCACCAAAATTATTCAGGGAAAATACGGTTTCTCTTTTAAGTTCCCGCCCCAGTTCAGGCTTGAGTTCAGCAATCCCGAAGTGGTATGGCTATGGCAGGAAACACCCCGTTTTTACAGGCATGTGTTCATCAATATTTTCAGCGATTCTGTATTGATTGACAATCCGGAAAAAGCAAAAACAAACCGCAATTATTTTACGGGTAAATACGTAAAAAATACCGAAGGCACCCGGGTAGTGGTGAGCGAAAGCAAAATGTTTCCCCTTACTTGGGATAATCAGGTTAAAATAGGAAAGCATACCGTTGGTATCCTGCGTGGATGGTACACCGAAGAAGGCACCTTCCGCAGAGGACCCTTTGCACGCTATTTCTTTCATGACAAAGCCAATAAACGCATCATTGCTTTCGACGGTTTTATGCATGCGCCGGACATGCCCAAACTGCCATTCTATCGGACCTTTGATTTAATGGCATCAACCCTGATATTCCACTGATCATGAAATCCATTGTCATTTTTGCTTCCGGAAGCGGCACGAATGCTGAAAACATTATCCGTTACTATGCAGAATGCCCAAAGGCACGGGTGACAGCGGTTTTCTGCAACAAACCGGGCTCAGGTGTAATTGAACGCGCAAAAAAATGGAATGTCCCCGTGGTTTTATTTAACAAGGAAAATTGTCTTCAAGTGGGCATTCTGGACCAACAACTTAATCAATACAGACCTGATATTATCGTATTAGCAGGATTTCTGTGGCTTTTCCCAGACAGACTGGTAAAGAAATACAACGAATGCATATTAAATATTCACCCTGCTCTTCTGCCCGCTTATGGAGGCAAAGGCATGTATGGCGAACATGTTCACCGGGCCGTCCTACAAAACGGAGATAAAATTCACGGTGTTACGGTTCATAAAGTGAATGAAAAGTACGATGAAGGAGAAATTGTACTACAGGAATCTTTTGCGGTAGTAGCGGGCGAAACCCTTACCAGCCTTAGCGAAAAGATTCATAAAGTTGAATTTTCAATCTATCCGCAGGCCATTTCAAAGATTTTGGGCATCTGATACGTTATCCGTTTAATAAACGGTTAATATTATGCGATATCATTTTATTTTTTATGCATCCTTATGTTTGATTTTACTGGGATTCTTTAATTGCGCAAATCATCCTGCTGACAGGAAGATAATTCCCATTAAGGCCACTAAAACAGAGCCTGAAATAAAAGATGTAAGGAAATACCTTAAAGACAAAGGAATTACATCTGCAGAGCTTCTGGTTCTAATAGACAAATCCGAAAAGAAACTACAATTGTTGCATGGTAACAAGGTACTCAGAAATTATCCTGTTGCCTTAGGATCAACCAGCCTTGCCGATAAACGAATGCAAGGCGACAACCTGACACCTGAAGGCGATTTTTTAATACAAGCCAAATACCCGCATAAAAGCTGGAAGTACTTTATGTGGTTGAATTATCCCACTGCAGATTCAAAAAAGAAGCACAATCAGGCAAAAGCAGCTGGGCTTATTCCTAAAAATGCCGAAATCGGTGGAGAAATAGGCATTCATGGGGTTGTTGAAGGACGGGATTTTCTGGTCAGTGGCGGCATCCCCTGGACCAAAGGCTGTATTTCTCTTAAAAACAGCGATGTAACAGAACTGTATGATATTATTGGCCGAAATTCAACGATCATCCGCATCCAAAAGTAGTGCAAGTGTAAAAACAGTGGATTGACTATTCGCGGTTGCATTGTTAATTTGCGGCATGCACATTGAAACCAAGGTATTACACGCCGGCATTGAGCCCGATCCAACCACAGGTGCCATCATGACACCCATTTTTCAGACCAGCACCTACGTGCAGGCTGCACCCGGCGACCACAAAGGCTACGAATATGCCAGAACCCAGAATCCGACCCGAGATGTGTTGCAAAAAAACCTGGCTGCCCTGGAAGGAATGAATTATGGACTTTGCTTCAGTACCGGTATGGGCGCCGTGGATGCATGCGTAAAATTGTTGAAACCAGGCGACGAGGTTATCAGTACCAATGACCTGTATGGCGGCACTTTCCGTCTTTTCACCAAAGTATTCGAACCCTACGGCATTCGTTTTCACTTTGTAGACATGACCCATCCGGAAAACATTAAACAGGCCATTACGCCGAATACACGGATGATTTGGGCAGAAACGCCCACCAATCCCCTGCTCAGAATCATTGACATAGAAGCTGTCTGCCGCATTGGTAAAGAAGCCGGCGCACTGGTGGTGGTAGACAATACCTTTGCCAGTCCTTATCTGCAAAATCCTGCGCAGTACGGTGCTGATATCGTGATGCACAGCGCCACCAAATATATCAACGGCCACAGCGATGTGGTACTGGGAGCACTCTGTGTGAATGATTCGGCCCTAAGAGACAGGCTTGCCTTTATCCAAAACAGCTGTGGCGCCACACCCGGCCCTCAGGATTGTTTTCTGGTACTGCGCGGCATCAAAACCCTGCACGTGCGCATGCAGCGGCATTGTGAGAACGGTGCGGCCGTGGCCCACTGGCTAAA
>CAYSIK010000186.1:0-2957 GCA_964431045.1 uncultured Flavobacteriaceae bacterium | reverse complement strand
CCTCATAGCTCGCGGCGGCGACGACGCCCCGCGCGCGCGACCCGCCCACGGCGACGGGTCGGCCGCGCAATTCGGGGTGGTCGCGCTGTTCGACCGAAGCGTAGAAGGCGTCCATGTCGACATGGATGATGCGGCGGATATCCGCATCCGTCGACGACCCCACGCCGTCGGGCGGCGCGCCGCTGTCAAACGCCATCCCGGGGTTCGCCGCCGGCATCGGACGGTCAGCGACAGAGGGGCCGATCGCACCGGCACGCATCGGCGATCATGGCGCGCAGACTGCGCGATCCCGGCCAGCCAAGGACGCCAACGCCCGCACCGGTGTGCTTGCCCTGCTGGGGGCCGCGGCCATGCTGGCGCTAGGCTTCGCCTCGGTCCCGCTGTACCGGATCTTTTGCCAGGTCACCGGCTTTGGCTTCTTCTCTAAAACCCAGTGTTTCGCCCGTTTCGGCTTGCTGCCATGCATCTCTTGGCAGGTTTAATCCGCAAATGCGGTAAACAATTTGTGTAAGGCCTGAGCAATCAATACCAAAAGGGGAGCGGCCGCCCCACAGATAGGGTGCATGTAAAAACTGTTTGGCCACATAAACAATATCTGATTTGCCGTAGGCAATATTGGGTAAATCCAGTTCGTAGCTTTGCTGGTTTATGTTGAAAATGCCATTGTTGTAATCGGGCAGCAGGCTTCCGGGTAAAATAAAAAAGGCATCGTTGCCTGCTTTTGCTTTGTTAAACGGATAGCCAACAGAAACCACGGCACCGGCAGGCTCATGCATAAGTTTTTCTGTTTGCCTGCTGCTAATCCAACCTTCATATTGGTCGGCATCGGTTTTAATATGAGTCCAGCCTGCTTCACTTTCTATCACCGTATAGGTTTCGCCAAAAAGCAGCATGGTTGTCATTTCAGAGGTGCTGCTTGCTTCTTTGCGCACAGGTATGCAGGAGAGTTTACAAATGCCTTTCATATGTTCCCAAAATTATAAATAATACGGATATTGCCCAGGTAGCATAACGTTGAATATTGAGTTGGTTAGTTGCCCGTTTGCTTCAGTTGTTTAATCCAGGTCATTACCAAATCAAACTGTTCCTGTCTGTTAAGGTGTGTATTGTCCAGCTCAATGGCATCGGCTGCTTTTTTAAGCGGACTATCGGCACGGGTAGAATCAATGCGGTCTCTTTTCTCCAGATTGGCCAATACTTCTTCAGCCGTAGTTTGTTGTCCTTTTGCTTTCAGTTCATCCAGCCTGCGCTGCGCTCTTACGGTGGGTTGTGCAGTAACAAAAATTTTCAGTTCGGCATCAGGAAAAACAACGGTGCCAATATCGCGTCCATCCATTACAATGCCTTTTTCTTTGCCTAATTCCTGTTGTTGTTTTACCAGAAACCTGCGCACTTCGCTAATGGCACTTACATCGCTTACCACACTTGCCACACGCGGGTTGATGCGTATTTCCTGTTCCACATTTTCTCCGTTGAGCAGGGTTTGCTGTGTTTGTGTATCGGCATTGTAGCTAAAATCAATTTTTATTTGTGGCAAGGCTGCTGCTACCATTTCCGGATGATGAATATCAATCTGATTTCTGAGGAGGTATAAGGCAACGGCTCTGTACATAGCGCCTGTATCAATAAACCGATAGCCCAGTTGTTTGGCTAATTGTTTGGCCAATGTGCTTTTTCCGCAGGAAGAGTACCCATCAATGGCAATAATGATTTTTGATTCAGGCATTGCGTTGTTGTTTCAGCAAAGTAAAGCAACGCAGTGATAATTACGAAGCCGTTTTTTTCTTTTTCAGGTATTCATTCATAAACACAATGAATGAGATATGGTTGGTGGAGTGGCCCACATGATAGCCCGTGCGTCCGTATGCCACCTGAAATTTAGATAGCCTGAGGCCAAAGCCCCAGGCAAAACCTGTCATGCCACCGGTTTCTTCCAGTTTCATTTCCCACCTACGCAAATGGTTATATCCCAAGCCCACATAAAAGTTTTTGCCCAGCAGCAACTCACCGCTCAGGTTTATGTGGCTCAGCACCTGATCAAAGGCATTAAACGATTCGGGTATGGGTTGGCCGGTTTCCAGGTCTCTTTTTAAGCCCGGTTTGTTGGGGTTGTTATACAAAAGGCCTCCCGGATTTTGCAGGTTATGTGCCACCAGTGAAAAACGAAACGGGGCATGCGCAAATTTTTTGCTCACGCCCACTTGTAAATTAAAAGGCAGCGTTTCGTTGTTGCCTGCACGGTATGTTTTAATCTGGGTTCCAAGATTAGCGGCTACCACAGAGAGGGTAAACAGTTTTTCGGGATCGTAGTAGGTAGCAGCCAGATCGGTGGCAATGCCCAGTGAGGTATAACTTTCAAGCGTGGAGTAAATAAATTTTAACTGCCCCCCAACGCTTAATTTATTAAATGTTTTAGCATAGCCTGCCTGAAAGCAATACTCGGCAGCGGTAAACTCGCCCAGCACATCTCCGGTGGCACTGGTTTGTCTGAAGGTGCCGTAGCTGATGTATTGCAAGCCTGCAGAAAAAGTGCCTACACTGTCTTTATGTTTGGCATAAGTAACATAGCCGGCACCAATGCCATCAAAATAAAACACATGGTTATAGCCCACCTGGTTATCCATTTCTTTATTGAGCAATGCCGGATTTTGCGAAGCAAGGTTCACATCGTTTTCACGGGTGGCAATGGCGTAGCCACCCAGCGCGGCAATGCGTGCATTGGGTTGCAGGCTAAGAAACTGATAGGTTGAGGTGCCGCCAATTTGTGCCGATGTGTATGCGGCCAACGATGCAAATAGAATTAATAAATAAAATCTCACCGTTTCAAAAATATTCAATTAAACGATAATTGATGCTAAAAAGTATGGCAATAAAAAAGCCCCTTGCGGGGCTTTAAGTATTGGTATAAAAAAAATTAGTCTCTTCTTCCCAGCAACATCATTACCCAGTAAAGCAAA
>CAYSIK010000185.1:0-2974 GCA_964431045.1 uncultured Flavobacteriaceae bacterium | reverse complement strand
AAACTCGTTGGCACAACCCGATCCTAAGTATATTTATGTTGGTACCGTAGGAGGAATAAAAATCAAAGCCAATATTATTTATAAAGAGGCTTATCATGTGCCAAATTCAGGCGCTATCAGAATTCCAATTGGTGGATATTATTTTTACGAAACTACGAAAGTCAAAATACCTATAAGAGGTGAATGCAATGGATTGGGGATTGTCTATTTTTCAGCTTCTACAATTGGCGGCAAGGAGAATTTCGATGGTAAATTCATCAATTCCCAGCTAAGCGACATGGAAGGCACCTGGACAAAAGGGAATAAAAGTTTATATTTTAAACTTAAAAGTCTGGAATAGGCCCCGGCTAAGAGTAGATTTTCTGTTTACCCCGGCAACTCTTCCTTGCCGTCCGCATGCAGGGCAAAGCGGCCTTTGCTGCGGTCGTGTACCTGCCCGGTTTTGGGCCAGGGCCATCCACCAAATTGCGTGGCGTGGTAATCCTGAAAGGCCTGGTAGATTTCGTCTTTGGTATTCATTACAAACGGACCATATTGGATTACAGGTTCCTGAATGGGTTTGCCCTGCAGAATCAGGATTTTACCTGCTTTGCCGCCGTTTTGTATTACTACATCTGCTTTGGCATCCAGTTCGGCGCCGTGGTAGGCTTTTAGTTCATAACCCGCCAGGGTGAGCGTTTCTCCCTCGTAGAAATACAGCATGCGGTTAATGCCATCGCCCGCAGCCGGCAGGGTAAACGATGCGTTTTCCTCCATGCTGATGTTCCAGATGGCCACCTGATTTTCGGGTATTCCGGCCCATGAGTCGGGTGGAGGCGCAGGGGCTGTTTTGTCGGCCAGCCGGCCAGCTATCACTTCCACCACCGAGTTTTTGCCTTGGGTATCGATGTGGTTGTGGCGGGGAATGGTATGGCTCCACAGCATTTTGAAGTGTGGCTCTACCATTTTGTTTCTTTTGGGCAGGTTCAGCCATATCTGAAACAGCTCCATGGTGTTTTCCTTATCCGGGTGAATGAGGGGAAACATTTCGGAATGCTGCACGCCTTTACCGGCGGTCATCCACTGCACATCACCGTCGCCATAGCGGCCTGCGGCACCCAGTGAATCGGCGTGGTCCACCAGTCCGCGGCGAACCACGGTCACCGTTTCAAAACCGCGGTGTGGGTGGCCCGGAAAACCGGGCACAGTATCGCCATGATACATGCGCCATCCGTCTTTGATAATAAAATCATCGCCGATGGAACGTCCTGTTAGCAGTTCTGGGGCCGGCCCCATCTGATCGTTGCCGGCGGGGAAATAGTCTTCGTGATGCACACAAAACAAAAACGGGTCCAGGGTTTCCCACTGAAAACCGAGTTCCATGCTGCGTTTGATGGGATTGCTCATTTCTTCTTCTTTTTTAAAGGCTTTGGCCATGGCCAGAGCGGGCAGCGCAGCAGCACCGGCGACTCCCAGTCCCAGGCGGGTTAAAAAACTTCTGCGGGGTTCCTGCTTTGCCATAGTTTAGTGTTTTAACAAAGTTAGCGAAAGTTTGTTTAAACAACAAATAAATGTATCAGGTCTGCAGCACCCCCACATTGAAGGGTTTTACGGGCGCCTGTGAAGCAGCTTCAATGCCCATGCTGATCCAGGTGCGGGTTTGCAGGGGATCGATGATGGCATCTACCCACAGTCGCGATGCTGCGTAATAAGGCGTGGTTTGGTTTTCGTAGCGCTGTGTGATTTTATCCAGCAGGGCCTTTTTGGCTTCGGGGGTAATTTCCTCTCCTTTGGCTTTCAGGCTCATTTCCTCAATTTGCAGCAGCACCTTCGCGGCCTGTTCGCCACCCATCACGGCTATTTTGGCCGAGGGCCATGCCACAATCAGGCGGGGATCGTAGGCTTTACCGCACATAGCATAGTTGCCGGCGCCGTAACTGTTGCCCATAATAACAGTAAATTTGGGCACGGTGCTGTTGCTCATGGCGTTCACCATTTTGGCGCCGTCCTTAATGATACCGCCCTGTTCGCTGCGGCTGCCCACCATAAAGCCGGTCACATCCTGCAGAAATACCAGCGGAATGTTTTTCTGGTTGCAATTCATGATGAAGCGGGCGGCTTTGTCGGCGCTGTCGCTGTAGATAACGCCGCCAAACTGCATTTCGGTGCTGCCACCGGGCTTTTTGGCCTTAGCCAGTTCGCGGTTGTTGGCCACGATGCCCACAGCCCATCCATCGATGCGGGCATAGCCGCAAATAATGGTTTTACCGTAGTTTTCCTTGTATTGCTCAAATTCGCTGTTGTCTACCAGCCGGTGAATGATTTCCAGCGTTTTATAGGGTTTGGAGCGCTCTGAGGGCAGGATACCCCAGATGTCTTGGGGATTTTCTTTGGGTGCTGCGGGTTTTACACGGCTAAAACCGGCGTCATGGGGTTTTCCCAGTTTGTCCATGATGTAGCGTATGCGGTCCAGGCAGCTTTTGTCATCGGGGAATTTATCGTCAATCACTCCGCTGATTTCGCTTTGGGTTGTTCCGCCGCCCAGGGTTTCGTTGTCTACGTCTTCGCCGATGGCGGCTTTTACCAGGTAGCTGCCGGCCAAAAAGATGGATCCGGTTTTATCCACGATGAGGGCTTCGTCGCTCATGATGGGAAGGTAGGCACCTCCGGCCACGCAGCTGCCCATTACCGCGGCAATCTGGGTGATGCCCATGCTGCTCATGATGGCGTTGTTGCGGAATATGCGTCCGAAGTGCTCTTTGTCTGGGAAAATTTCATCCTGCATAGGCAGGTAAACCCCGGCGCTGTCTACGAGGTAGATAATGGGCAGGTGATTTTCCATGGCTATTTCCTGGGCGCGCAGGTTTTTCTTGCCGGTAATGGGAAACCAGGCGCCGGCTTTTACGGTGGCGTCGTTGGCCACTATCATGCACTGTCTGCCTGAAACGAAGCCTATACCTGCCACCACGCCGCCGGCGGGACAGCCCCCGTGTTC
>CAYSIK010000184.1:0-3100 GCA_964431045.1 uncultured Flavobacteriaceae bacterium | reverse complement strand
GGGGTGAGGTAGAAATGTGCATTTGCGTTTTCGATTCCCCTTGTTGGTCTTTGTGAGAGGCCTGCGCGAGGCGAGACCAACAAGCCTTATTTTGAGCGATTGCCCGCCGAAATTGTCATGCTGAGCCCGCCGAAGCATGACCCCTTCAACAAGCTCGTATTAATTTTTAAGCAAGTGGCGTAAATGAGGGGATTATCGTTTATTATTGTAATGCAAACATTCACTATGGAGTTGCGCCAACATGCCTAAAATGGGTATGATAGGCGCAAGTAAGTAGCGCATATAAGCGAGTTATGGGCAAGTTAAACAAACACTAAACACAGAATAATATGATTAAAATTAATGTAATGCGAACATTTCTAAACCGACTAAGAGATAGAGGTTGGAAAAATATCAATGTAAGAGGATATACTGATAGGGATAATCAAGTATTAAGAAGAGGAGACAAATCTATT
The DNA here is from genome assembly GCA_964431045.1 of uncultured Flavobacteriaceae bacterium. GTDB lineage: Bacteria > Bacteroidota > Bacteroidia > NS11-12g > UBA955 > RGEC01. Next base: position 2,645 of record CAYSIK010000184.1, on the reverse strand, counting down.
ATTGGCGTTGAAAATATTAATGTTGATTCGTCAGGGGATATAAGACCTCAAATTGATGAACTCTTTAAAAGTCTGATTGAAATAATCGAAAGAACTAATACAAAAGAAATATTTCTTCCAGGAGGTGGTGATATTCCTATACCTGATTTCTTCAAAGAGTATTGTCGGGAACGCGGTATTCAGATCTATTTTGTTACTATTGAATCTTATAGGGATATTGTAAATTTTAATGAATAATGAAAGCGAGTAAATTTTATTTATTGAAAGACATTAAAGGGGATTCGGATTTTCATAGAAAAATTGGAAAACATAACGTTAAAGGTGTGTACTTTTGGGGATTCACTCTTAATGACAAAGCCCTCTTACCTGTAAATAAAAATGAATTAGTTATCTATTACATTGGAAAGGACACCAAAAGTGTTGTAAGACGTATAATGGAAGAAGTAACCCAACTTATTTTTGGCGGTTATGGAACAATCATCGATCATGATTGGCTAAAAAACAACCCCCATAATGCAGGAATATATAAAAAACAAGAATCTGATAATAAAGGAACTAAAGCACTAGACAAGGAAGTATTATATAAATCAGAGGGGCTTCATGTTTTATACGATTTTTTTTATAATACCAAAATTCAACCTACAATAGATTGGATGAGAGAACGATTAATTTTATCTTGGATAGAAGTTTCTGACAAAGATGAAATAGATCCGCTAGAATTGGAGATGCATGATTATGTAAAGAGTAATATTCTTGGCACAAAAGGCAGAGTAAATTTTCCACACAACAATAAATTTACAACAATTGACTGGAGCGAAAATAAAATATTAAAGGAATGGTTAGAAGAAGTTAAAAGTAAAATAACCAGCCCATAACAGCACCTACAAGAAATTGGCGGTTCAATGGTTAAATGAAACTTTGTGCTTCGTATCAAGTTCAGTGGTGGCAGATAGTTTAGTGCTTCGAAATCGCCAACTTCTTGAAGCCGCAAACCGTTAGCCCCACGCCCACCCTCACCCTTGTCGTTTAAATCTGATCAGTCTACCTTTGCACCATGCACCTTAGCATCGCCGCCATCATTCTGCAATCCACCAAACCCACCAACTACTGGTTGCCTATCCTGCTGGGTGCCATCATGGGAATAGGCCTGGCCTGGTGGCTGCGCCGCAGGAAGTAATCCCGTAATAGAAAAAGCCGTATTTTTGCACCTCAAATGGAAGAAGCTGCCAACGCCCCCGCAGCCCTAACAAGGGAAGACTTTCGCAAACAGGTGCTCCACGATTTCCGTATGGCCTGCGAAAGCCGACAGGCAAGCCTCCTGGGCCGCAAGGAAGTGCTTACCGGAAAAGCCAAATTCGGCATTTTCGGCGATGGAAAAGAAGTGGCCCAGATTGCCATGGCCAAAGTGTTTCAAAATGGCGACTGGCGCAGTGGCTACTACCGCGACCAAACCTTTATGTTTGCCCGCGGCATGAGCACCGTGCAGCAATTCTTTGCCCAGCTCTACGCCGACCCCGACACCGACCGCGAACCCGCCAGCGGCGGACGCAGCATGAACGGGCACTTTGCCACCCGCCTGCTCGATGAGCAGGGCAACTGGCTGCCCCAAACCGACCGCCCCAACTGCAGCGCCGATATCTCTCCCACCGCAGGCCAAATGCCGCGCCTGCTGGGACTCGCACTGGCCAGCAAATTATACCGTGAAAATCCGGAGCTGCATGCCTACACCGATTTTTCGCTGAAAGGCAATGAAATCGCGTTTGGCACCATTGGCAATGCCAGCACCAGCGAAGGCATTTTCTGGGAAACCATGAATGCCGCCTGTGTTATGCAGGTGCCCCTGCTGATGAGCGTGTGGGACGACGGCTACGGCATTTCCGTACCCGCCAAATACCAAACAGCCAAAGAAAACATTTCGCGCCTGCTCAGTGGCTTCCAGACCGATAAATTCGGGCAGGGCATGGAAATATTTACCGTAAAAGGCTGGGATTACGCCGAACTCTGCAAAACCTACAAATTGGCCGCAGACGTTTGCCGTCAGAAACACACCCCCGTGCTGGTGCACGTTACCGAAGTAACACAGCCTCAGGGTCACAGTACCAGTGGCAGCCACGAGCGCTACAAAAGCAAAGAGCGCCTGGAATGGGAGCAGGAATACGACTGTATCGCCAAAATGCGCGAATGGCTCATTGCCAATGACCTGGCTACCGCCGAAGAGGCCGATGCCATCGAAACCGAAGCCACCCAAACCGTGCGCGATGCACAAAAAGCAGCATGGACAGACTTTCTGGGAACGATAAAATCGGAAGTAACCGGTTTTTGCGATATCATCAATGCCATGGCCGCTCAAGGCGTTGCCACGGCTGAGTTTGCCGAAATCAGTGCCGGTTTGCAAAGCAAATCCGATCCCCTGCGCAAAGACATAGGAAACGCCCTGCACAAGGCGTTGCGCCTCACCGCTTCGCTGGATGCTGCACAAAAACAGCCCCTGCTGGAATATTACACCCGTTTTACCGAACTGAACTACAACCGTTACAGCAGCCACCTGCACAGCCAGGGCCCCGGCAGCGCGCTTTCGGTGCCTGAAGTGCCGCCCCAATTCAGCGATGAAACCGTGGACGGCTATATGGTGGTGCGCGCCTGCT
>CAYSIK010000183.1:0-3242 GCA_964431045.1 uncultured Flavobacteriaceae bacterium | reverse complement strand
TTCAATCACGCCGGTCTCTGGATTAACCTGAATCTGCAAACGCATAACGTCTCCGCACTCAGGTGCACCTACCAAACCTGTACCCACATTGGGGCTGCCTTTATCCAGAGTACCCACATTGCGGGGATTGCTGTAGTGGTCTATTACTTTTTCGCTGTATGCCATATCGTTTTGCTTATTGGGTTTTCAATACAAAGTTAATTACTATTTAGAATCTTTCCAAACAAATTAATGTTCTGTCCACTGCACGGATTTGAGATCAATGCCGTCCTTAAACATCTCCCAAAGCGGGCTCATGTCGCGAAGTCGGTTTACCGCGTCGGTTACGCATTTGATGGTAAAATCAATTTCTTCATCGGTGGTGAAGCGGCTCAGGCCGAAACGCAGGGAACTGTGTGCCAGCTCATCATCCAAACCCAGGCTTTTCAGCACGTAGCTGGGCTCCAAAGATGCCGATGTACAGGCAGATCCGGAAGAAACGGCAATATCCTTTATCGCCATCATCAATCCTTCGCCTTCCACGTATTTGAAGCTGATGTTGGTAGTATGGGGCAGACGATGTTCTTTTGAGCCATTCAGGTATGACTCTTCGAGGGTGAGCAGTTCGTTTTCCAGCCTGTCGCGCATTTTGATAATTCTCTCGGTATCGGACTGCATGTCCAGGCGGGCTATCTCGGCGGCTTTGCCAAAACCCACAATACCGGGCACATTGAGCGTGCCGCTGCGCATGCCGCGCTCGTGGCCACCACCATCCATCTGGGCTGTTACTTTTACCCGTGGATTTTTGCGGCGCACATAAAGCGCACCGATTCCTTTGGGGCCATACATTTTGTGGGCAGTGAAGCTCATGAGGTCAATGTTATCAGCTATTACATCCACAGGAATTTTACCCACGGCCTGCGTGGCATCGGAATGAAACAGCACCCCATGTTTTTTGCATACCGCACCTATTTCGCGGATGGGCTGCAACACACCAATTTCGTTGTTGCCAAACATGATGGAAACTACAATGGTATCGGGACGGATGGCCTCTTCTATCTGGGCTACAGTGAGCAGGCCGTTTTCGGCGGGATGCAGATAGGTGATTTCTGCACCCTGCTTTTCAAGGTGTTTACAGGTATCCAGAATAGCCTTGTGCTCGGTAACAGCGGTGATAATATGTTTCCCTTTTTCTGCATACATTTCAAATACGCCTTTGAGCGCGAGGTTGTTGCTCTCGGTTGCGCCGCTGGTGAAAATGATCTCTTTTTCGTTTGCACCGATTAAGGTCGCAATCTGTTCACGGGCATAATCAACAGCCTCTTCTGCTTTCCAGCCAAAAGGATGGTTGCGGCTTGCCGCATTTCCAAAATCCTCCGTAAAAAACGGTATCATGGTTTCCAACACACGGGGATCCACCTTCGTGGTGGCGTTGTTATCGAGATATACAGGCAGTTTCATGTTCTTATTTAGACTGATTCTAATTTGCAAAAGTAACACCAATAAGGCCAATTCTGTTTTCGGCAGAGATGAATTTTTTCGATGAAAGGCAATTGCTTTATTTTGCTGTATGAAACAAGTGGAACACATCGGCATCGCCGTTAGGGATCTGGAGGCTTCAATTGCTATGTACACAAGGCTTCTGGGCAAATCGCCCTATAAAACCGAGGCAGTGGAAAGCGAAGGGGTGATTACCGTATTTTTTGATGCAGGAAATACCAAAATCGAATTGCTGGGCGCAACCCGGGCAGACAGTCCCATTGCCAAGTTCATCGAAAAGCGTGGCGAAGGAATCCATCACATCGCGTTTGCCGTAGAAAATATTAAAGATAAAATGCAGGAAATAAGTGCATCAGGTTTTGAATTAATTAATTCAGAACCCAAAGATGGAGCCGATAATAAATTAATTGCCTTTTTACACCCTAAAAGTACCGGAAATGTTTTGGTAGAAATGTGTGAGGAGAAGGGGTAGTTTTGGTTTATTGGTTTATTGGTTTATTTGGTTAATTGGTTAATTGGTTGATGGTTGTTTTTTTAATGAAAGAATGAAGGAAATAAAAAATGTTATAATTATTATTTTGTTTTAACTTTTTTTGTTTTAAAATTCAAAATATTTAATAAATGCGATAATTTTATAATCCTAATATATAAGGCTTTTTAATGATTTCTATGTTATAGAACAATAGTTTAAAGTTGAAATCTGAGTTTGACTTTTATTAATATTTTTTATTACTCATATTTTGTTCATTAAACAAAATTATATAATTTTTTTACGACTATATAAGCAATTCATTAAAGTTATTAATATTAAAAATTTAGCAATACAATAAACAAATGAAAGCACATGTTTATTAACAAAACTATTAAACGAATAAACAATTAAACTATAGTATAGCCCTAAGCAACAAATTCAGTCCCATAATGAACATTACAATAGCAACCGCTTTATCTACTTTTTTGAGCCATTTTCCCTTAATATAGTTTTTTAGCATAGATGCTCCGGTGGCGATGCCCACTTCGGTGCTGAAAATGGCCAATACGGCGAAGGCACCAAAGATAATTTTCTGCTGTAAACCATAGGCTGAAGCAGGAGGAAAACTATACAACCCCAACCACCATGCGGCATTGGCAGGATTAAGTATATTGATAATAAACGGTTTTATGAAAAAATCACGGGCGGATCTCAATCCTTTTACTTCCTTGTTTTCTTCGCCAACCCGGCGTTTTTTTAGCCACATCCAAAGCCCCATCGCCAGTAGCAACAAGCCACCCAGCAAAGAAATCAATTGCTGGTATTTCTGCAAAAACTCAGCAATGGCAGCGGTAAAACCAATAGCCAGTGAAAGGAATATGATATCGCCGGTTATGACGCCAGAAGCGATGATTACGCCCTTTTTTGTGCCATGCTGAATGCCAGCCTGAATGAGCATAAAAAAAACCACCCCCAGCAGGATGCTCATCATAAAGCCTGCCACCAGGCCATATAGCGCGGGTGCCAGCCAGTACAAAATTTAATAGGGTTTCAGGTGAAGAATCAATTCACTCTGGCGGTCGCGAATCCAGAATTGCTTTCTTGTGAGACGTAAAATCTCGTAGATGCTGCGTTTACCGTTATCATAGTCGATTACGAAATCTTTATCGTTGGTCATGGTACCCCAGATACCATTCAGTTTTCCGGTATCAAGTGTCTCAATGACAGCATAATTGGGGGTAAATTCCCAAACCAGGTCTTTATAGCTATTGGTTACCTGCTGCTGGTTTTT
>CAYSIK010000182.1:0-3304 GCA_964431045.1 uncultured Flavobacteriaceae bacterium | reverse complement strand
AGCCTTTGGTTCCTGGATTCTTGGCAAAGACTGTGGGAAGAAGGTGGTAATTGGTCGCGATGCACGAATGAGCGGTTCCATGGTGCATGGTCTCATTAGCAATACACTTGTGGGACTGGGCATTGATGTGGTTGACCTCGGATTGGCAACAACACCCACCGTGGAGGTAGCCGTAACTGAACTGCAAGCGGCGGGAGGCATTATCATCACCGCCAGCCACAATCCAAAGCAGTGGAATGCTTTGAAACTTCTTAATAACCATGGAGAATTCATCAGTGACACAGATGGAAAAGAGGTTTTGATGCTGGCTGAAAACAATGATTTTTCCTTCGCGGGCGTTGATGAACTGGGAAAAACAGAGCAGCTCGATTTTCTTGACAAACACATAGAAATGATTCTGGCGCTGAACCTTGTGGATGCTGAGGCCATCGCTGCCAAAAAATTCAAAATTGCCGTAGATGCCGTAAACAGTGTGGGCGGTATAGCGGTTCCTCGTCTGCTGAGTGCCCTGGGCGTTGAAGAAATTATTGAATTGAACTGTGAGCCTACCGGCCGCTTTGCGCACAATCCGGAACCATTGCCTGAGCATCTGGGTGAAATATCTTCTTTGGTAAAAAGTAAGAAATGCCATTTGGGTATTGTGGTAGATCCTGACGTGGACAGGCTCGCGCTGGTTTGTGAAGATGGAGAGATGTTTGGCGAAGAATACACCCTGGTGGCAGTTGCTGATTATATTCTGAAAAACACCCCGGGAGCTACGGTGAGTAATCTCAGCAGCACCCGAGCGTTGAAGGAGATTACCGAAAAAGCAGGACAGGCATACAATGCCAGTGCTGTGGGTGAAGTGAACGTGGTGCAAAAAATGAAAGAAACCGATGCAGTGATAGGCGGTGAGGGAAACGGTGGTATCATTTATCCTGAATTACACTACGGTCGGGATGCCTTGGTTGGCATAGCGCTGTTCCTTACCCATCTGGCAAAAAGTGGTATGAAAACCGGAGCCCTGCGCGCATCCTACCCTTCTTATGTGATTAGTAAAAATAAGGCTGAGTTGCAGCCCGGTATGGATGTAGACGCTGTGCTGGAAGCCCTGAAACAGAAATACAAAAAGCACCCCATCAATACCATAGATGGAGTAAAAATAGAATTTGACGGAGACTGGGTCCATTTGCGTAAATCCAACACAGAGCCCATAATTCGTATATATGCCGAAAGCAATACCCAGAATACCGCAGATGCCCTGGCCAGGAAGGTGATACAGGATATTGGGGATTTGATTTAGTTTATAGTGTATAGTGAATAGTGTATAGTGTAAAGTGTATAGTTTTGTTGAGATTGTGTAAGTCTGGAAATTAATAAAATTTTAAAATATAAATTATGGAAAAAATGAGTTACAAGAGTAAATCTGTGGTATTAAAAAAGGCATTTAATTTTGCTGTTTCAATCGTAAAACTGAACGATACTTTGAATGAAGCCAAACAATATGTTTTGGCTAAACAATTGATTCGCAGCGGCACATCAATTGGTGCCAATATAAATGAGGCACTGGCCGGCTATTCAAAACGCGACTTTATGTTTAAAATGAGTCTAGCCCTCAAAGAGTCAAATGAAACGGAATACTGGTTATTACTTTTAAAAGAATCAAGATCAATCAATGTGAATTTTGATTCATTTATTGATGAAACAACCGAGCTTCAACGGATGTTGACAGCTATTTTAAATACAACAAAAAAAAGGATGCAGGCAGCATAACTATGCACTGTTCACTATAAACTATACACTAAAAATGTCTTTACAATGCGGAATCGTCGGACTACCCAATGTGGGTAAATCCACCCTCTTCAATGCTGTGAGCAGTGCCAAGGCACAAGCCGCCAATTTCCCTTTTTGTACCATTGAACCCAATGTGGGAACCATTACGGTTCCGGATGAGCGCTTAACGGTGCTTACCGAGCTTGTGAACCCTCAGAATGTGGTGCCCACTAACATTGAGATTGTGGATATTGCAGGTCTGGTAAAAGGCGCCAGCCAGGGCGAGGGACTGGGAAACCAGTTTTTGGGTAACATACGCAATACACACGCTATTTTGCATGTATTGCGTTGTTTTGATGATCCCAATGTGATACACGTGGATGGCAAGGTAGATCCGGTGGCTGATAAGGAAATTATCGATACGGAATTGCAGCTAAAGGACTTGGAATCCATTGATAAGAGCATAGCCAAAATTCATAAGCAGGCAAAGGCGGGAGACAAAGAGGCTGCCCGCTTGCTGGAAGTATTGGAAGCTTTCAAGAACCATCTGGAGCAGGGTAAAAACTGTCGCACCTTAAGCATTGATGCAGAACGCCGTGCTTTATTGAAAGATATGCACCTGCTCACAGACAAACCCGTTTTGTATGTGTGTAATGTAGATCCGGAGAGTGTGGTGAAAGGGAATGCCCATGTGGAGAAGGTAAAACAGGCCATTGCCGATGAAAACGCCGGCATTCTTATCATTTCTGCTGCTATTGAAGCTGAAATTGCGGAGCTGGAAAGTTTTGATGACCGAAAGCTGTTTCTGGAAGAAATGGGATTAACCGAAAGCGGTGTGGAGAAACTGATCAAGGCTGCCTACAAATTGCTGAATTATATTACCTATTTCACTGTAGGTGTTAAAGAAGTGCGCGCCTGGACTATCACCGAAGGAACCAAAGCCCCGCAGGCTGCCGGAGAAATACATTCAGATTTTGAAAAAGGCTTTATCCGCGCCGAGGTTATTGCTTACCAGGATTATGTGACGCTGAAGACAGAGGCAGCATGCCGTGCGGCAGGGAAACTAAGGGTAGAAGGCAAAGAATATATTGTTAAGGATGGTGACTGTATGCACTTCCTTTTTAATGTTTAAACCCAAGCCGAGATTATTTGCAATAACCCAGCGCAATAATAATAATAATAATAAGCAGTATAATACCACCGCTTTCGGATTTTCCACTCGGGTTTTTAGAGCCGCAATTTGGGCATACCCTCCCGGTTGCATAAGGGTAATCACAATCCGTGCATTTTGCCATTGTAAAGTACAATTAAGAATTCAAATCAAAGCAGATTTAATTTAAAAAACAAAAAATTTTCATTTTAGACCGGACGAAATTCTGACGGGTTCATTTTTGCCATTAAAACGATAATTCCTTACTTCAACCATTGAATCGCTGTAGTCCCAGCTGGGAATGCCGTTTTTATTGGGTTTGGTGCGTTCCCAGAATTCTACTTCATATTCGTGCGATCCCTGATAGCCTTTCACGAAATAATCAATGCGAATTAATCGTTC
>CAYSIK010000181.1:914-3305 GCA_964431045.1 uncultured Flavobacteriaceae bacterium | reverse complement strand
ATACAACCTGTCAGCATCCCACTCATCCTCACCATTTTTCTCCGAGACATGGTGTGTTATGGTCCAGCCACAATCCAAATCATCGGCCTCAGCCCACCATCCATCCCGGGTACTGAGGTTCAGGACACCATTCATGGCGGCCTTCATCCCGCTTGTGCCGCTGGCTTCCATACCATCTTTAGGCAAATTAAGCCATACATCCGACCCACGAACAAGGAAACGGGCCAGTTCAATATCGTAATTTAATAAAAAGAATAATTTCCCCCGAAACTCAGGACTCACCGATAAATTCAGGAGATGGCGAATCTCTTCCTGACCGGCGTAATCACTGGGATGGGCCTTACCGGCGAATAAAAACACCACCGGCATGGGCGCATTATTCAAAATTTTCAGCAAACGATCTGTATCAGAAAACAAGAGTCCCGGTCTTTTGTAGGCAACAAATCTTCGGGCAAATGTGATAACCAGGGCATTCACATCGATTTTATCGAAAAAACCCGCATATCGCTTGTAGTATCTGTTATCAATGGATTTTGCAGAGTGAAAACGCATTTTCAATTCTGCAATAAGTTCCTTTTTTAGTGCAAGATGCTCTTCCCATAGTTTTTCCGCAGGCATGGCTGTAATATCCTTATCCAGCCACCTGGGCGCCACCCACGTAGGCACATGTACACCGTTGGTTACATGCCCCATACTCAGTTCATCTTCACCATATCCTTCCCACAGCCGGGAAAACATATGCCGGCTTACCCATTCATGTTTCCTGCTTACTGCATTCATCTGTATTGAAGTATTCGCTGCCAGCACGCTCATGGAAAAATCATGATTTGACTGTGTATGGTTGGGCCAGTTGCCCAATTGCATCAGTTTTTCCCAGCTGATATTCAGCAAGGGCGCAAAATGACCAAGATAGCGCCGCAACAATTCTTCACTAAAAATTTCGTGACCTGCAGGCACAGGAGTATGGGTGGTAAATAAGGTGGAAGCCCTTACCCATTCCAGCGCTTCGGCAAAACTCATATTTTCATCATACATGAGAATTCTGATTCTTTCCAGCGAAGCAAAGGCAACATGGCCTTCATTAAAATGAAAAACCCCGGGAGACAGCCCCAAAGTTTGCAGGAGTCGAATACCCCCAATGCCCAGCAGCATCTCCTGCTTCAGCCTTATTTCACGATCACCGCCATACAGCTGACCCGTAATCTTTCGGTCTTCCGGCCGATTTTCAGCAATATCGGTATCCAGCAGAAATAACCGGGTGCGCCCCACATCGGCACGGCGAACCTGAGCATATAATGTTCGGCCCGGCAGCGCAATGCTAACCCTCAGCCAATTGCCCTGTTTGTCATAAACCGGATGAAGGGGCTGACAGGTGAATTTTTGCGGTTCAAGCCCAACAATCTGCTCCCCGTGTAGTGAAACCTCCTGCTTAAAATAGCCATACCGATACAATAGTCCCACGCCAATGAGCGGATAGCCGTCGTCGGAGGCCTGTTTTAACAAATCGCCGGCCAGTATACCCAAACCACCTGAATACTGCTCCAGCCCTGAATAAACGCCAAATTCAGAACAGAAATAAGCAACTTCTTCACTCTCCTGCATTGGCTTTTGCATGTATGAACTGAATTGCCGGTAAACCGCTGAAAGACGTTCATTAAAAACTTGATCCTGTTCCAATATTTCAAGCCTGTCGGCGCTCAATTGTTCCAGCATACTGAAAGGATTATGGACAGATATTTCCCATAGTTCGGGGTGCATATATTCAAAAAGCGCAATGGCTTCAGGTTGCCAGGTCCACCAGAAATTATGCATAATCTCCTCCAATTGCCGGAAGGATGGCGGAAGGCGGGTCTCTACAAAAATCTTTCGCCAGTGCGGCTCACGCACCCTACCTTTGCTTGTTTCAGCGGAAAATGCATGTACCGTTGCTTCATGGCTAAAACTTGACTTTCTTGTTAATGTTTTTTGTAAAGCCAGATGATACGCCTGCTTATAAAAAAGCAACAGCTGCTTCCACATTGTTTTATTGGATAACGCATGTGCAGATACCCGTGCCATCTTGACCTGCTCGGCAGTTAGTGTTGCAAAAGCACCAATCACAGCGGCTATTTCCTTGCTTACCTCCTTCAATGCTTTTTCACCACGCGCAATGACTGCAGCCCCATGGCGAATATCATTTGTAGGCATATTGGCTGTGAGAAAATCACCAAAACCCGCATTGTCTGTGGTGATTGTAGGCACATAAAAAGCCACACTTTCCTGCGGTGTATAACCCCAGGGCTCGTAGTAGGAAGGAAATACGGTCAGGTCAAATCCGGGTAGTAAATCATAGTAGGCAAGATTGTAAATACCATCCTGGCCATTGAGATAAACGGGTGAGTATACCACATG
>CAYSIK010000181.1:0-904 GCA_964431045.1 uncultured Flavobacteriaceae bacterium | reverse complement strand
CAATGGCATCGGCAATGGCATCATGCTCTGCGCTCATCAGATTGTGCGTAAGCAGGCTGTTTCCATGTATTTTCCCATCATGACCATTCAACATACTCCACAAGTCTTTTCGGCATCCCGTCTGACCGGCCGGAATGCATATAAATGCAACAATGTCCCTGCCCTTGTGCTCTTCTTTTAGCAATGCCAAGGCATCAACAAAGGCATCAACACCTTTATTGTGAAATTCATAGCGACCGCTTTTAAGCAGGAGCAAGGTATTATTTCCAAATGACTTGCCCTTCAATGCCGACGCTACATCCAGCAGGCATTTTCGCGCCATGAGGCGTTTTTCCTGAAATAAGAAATAGTCGGGCACAATTTCATTGTCAAATCCGTTTGGGGTTATAACAGCAGGCCTCACCCCCAAAAATGATACACATTCCCTTGCTGTAATTTCACTTACCGTGGTAAAACAATCGGAAAATTTTGCGGCACATTGTTCCAATGAATGTTTTGCCAAAACATGAAACCTGCGCGCTTCCTGGGCGGCATCAAATTTTTCAAGTCCTTCATACAACGGAAATCCATTTCCGGCAATGCTTCGCCCCAGCACGGTGGCATGGGTGGTAAACACAGTAGCCATCTGTGGCACGTGTTCCTCGAGGTATAAAATGCCGGCACCGGTCATCCATTCATGAAACTGGGCAATGATGCGATCGCTGTAGGTGAGGTAAAAATGATAAAAACTCTCAATTACCTTTCCGGCAGCATACCCAAACATGGCGGGCTCTGTGTAGTCCCAAGTGCCGGTAAGCGAATCCAGCTGATAACGGGTCCAGAGATGGGCAAAAATCTCATTTTTTTGCAAAAAAAACGGGGTAAAATCCACCAGTATAATGGGAGGATTGCCGGGTATTTTCCA
>CAYSIK010000180.1:0-3361 GCA_964431045.1 uncultured Flavobacteriaceae bacterium | reverse complement strand
GAAATATGAATATACAAAAAATAATTGAGATTTCCAAATAAACCGGTCAGAAACCCCTGAAGCCCATCATGCTGCGTACTTCAGTGATGGTTTTGGCGGCACTTTCGCGGGCTTTTTCGGCGCCGCGTTTGGCGGCTTTAGTCACCAGTTCTTTGTTGTTTAGCATATCCTGAATGCGGCTTCGCAGCGGCGCTACAAAGGTTTCCATATCTTCGGCCAGCTGTTTTTTCAAATCGCCGTAGCGGATGGTACCGTTTTTATGGGTTTCATCGAAGTGGGCAATTACATCGGGTTTGCACACCAGCGCCATCAGGTCAAATAGGTTTTGTACCGGCTGAGATTTTGCGCTGCCGGGCTCTGCAGGACCGCTGTCGCTCACCGCCCGCATGATTTTTTTGCGCAGCACTTCGGGTTCATCGTCGAGGTAAATGTTATCCGATTCGCCGGCGCTTTTGCTCATTTTCCCGCCGCCGGTCAGTCCGGGTACCTTGACCAAACCCTCATCCGAACCAATCGCGAAGGGCTCCTTGAAGTATTCGGTGTTGTACATGCGGTTGAAGCGGTTGCCGAAGGTGCGGGCCATTTCGAGGTGTTGTTCCTGGTCTTTGCCCACTGGTACGCGGGTTCCGTGGTGAATGAGAATATCGGCGGCCATCAGCACCGGGTAGGTGAGCAGGCCGGCGTTGATATTGTTTGGCTGGCTACGCACTTTTTCTTTAAAGCTGCTCACCCTTTCCAGTTCGCCGAGGTAGGCGTTCATGTTGAGGAACAGGTACAATTCAGCCACTTCGGGTACATCGCTTTGCAGGTACAGCGTGCATTTTTCGGGATCCAGTCCCAGGGCCAGGTATTCGGCAAAAACGCGGTACACGCTGCCGCCCAGGTCTTCGGGAGTAGGGTGTGTGGTGAGGCTGTGGTAATCGGCAATGAAAAAATAACAGGGATGGGCTTCCTGAAATTTTAAAAAGTTCTGAACCGCACCAAAGTAATTGCCCAGGTGCAGCTTGCCTGTGGGACGTATGCCGCTGACTACCGTTTCGCTCATGGTTACAAAGGTAAAACAGAAATGCCAAGCACCGCTATCCGTGTTTTGTTTGGCGTACTTTTGCATTTGTAATTATGCCCAAAAGCATCCAGTTAACCTTTACCCCTTCTGAAAATGCCGATGACTTGCTGGTAAATCAGCGTTTTTGCGAAGCTGCGGGAATGGCGGGTGCCACGGTGGTTTGGCGCAAGCGCAGCCTGGATGCGCGGGGCAGACAGCCTTTATTTATTATCACTGCCGATGTTTACGGAGCCGGCGAATTACCCCCCGTGGCGCAGGGATTTTTGGCCCGTGACGTGCACAATGCCGTTCCGGTGCACATCATCGGTAGTGGACCAGCAGGATTGTTTGCGGCTTTGTCTTTGATTGAGCAAGGGTTCAAGCCCGTTGTGCTGGAGCGTGGCAAGCCGGTAAAGGAGCGCCGGCGGGATTTGGCGGTGCTGAACAAAGAGCATATCGTGGATGAAGACAGCAATTATTGCTTTGGCGAAGGCGGGGCCGGCACTTATAGTGATGGAAAGCTTTACACCCGAAGCACCAAACGCGGCGATGTAGCCAAAATTTTACAGGAGCTGGTTCACCACGGAGCCACCTCAGCCATCACCTGGGAGGCGCATCCCCATATCGGGACCAATAAATTACCCGGCATTATTGAGCATATTCGTGAGCATATTATTGCTTGTGGCGGAGAAGTGCATTTTGGCCAAAAAATGGTGGATTTTACCCTTGAAAATGGGAAAATCAAGGAAATTCATACCCAAAATGGCCAAAAATGGCCCGTTCAGGCCTTGATTCTGGCCACCGGTCACAGCGCCCGCGATATTTTTACTTTATTGCATCAAAAGCAAGTTTATATAGAGGCCAAGCCCTTTGCCCTGGGCGTGCGTTTGGAGCACCCACAGGAGCTGATTGATACCCTTCAATATAAGTGTAATGCCGCTGAAAACCTTTTGCCACCTGCCTCTTATAGTTTGGTGGAGCAGGTAAACGGGAGGGGAGTGTTTTCATTCTGCATGTGTCCGGGTGGTATTATTGCGCCGGCGGCAACAGCTCCGGGCGAAGTGGTGGTGAACGGATGGAGCCCCAGCAAGCGAAACGGAAAATTTGCCAACAGCGGTTTTGTGGTATCGGTGGATGAGAAGGATTTCGCAGCATTTGAGCGGCACGGACCGTTGAAAGCCATGTATTATCAGGCTTTGTGGGAGCAAAAGGCTTTTGAAACTGCCGAAAACCTTACGGCGCCCGCGCAGCGGATTGAAGATTTTATAAATGGAAAACAATCATCCGATTTGCCCGAATGTTCTTACATCCCCGGTATTGTTCCCCGAAAAATGGATGAGGTGCTGAGCGAAGATGTGGGGTCGCGCATACGTGGGGCATTACAGGTGTTGGGCAACAAAATGAAAGGTTTTCGCACCCGTGATGGTATCTTGGTGGGTGTGGAAAGCCGCACCAGCAGTCCCGTACGCATTCCCAGAGACAAAGAAAATTTACAGCATCCGCAAGTGCAAAACCTGTATCCGTGCGGGGAGGGGGCCGGCTATGCGGGTGGTATTATCAGCGCGGCGCTGGATGGTGTGCGCTGTGCGGAAGCCGCCGCCTTAACTTTGCCACATGCCTGAAACCGTTCTGATACTGGGAGCTTCTGAAAATCCCATGCGATACAGCCACATGGCTACACTAATGTTGCTGGAATATGGCCACAAGCCTGTTTTGGTAGGCAAGTCGGGCAGTGAAGTTGAAGGTTTGCCGATCTTGCGGGCTGTGCCCGCAGATTTACAAACGGTGGATACCATTACCTTGTATCTCAATCCATTGCATCAGGTCGCGCACTACAATACTATAATTTCATTAAAACCCGGTAGGGTTATTTTCAATCCGGGAACGGAAAATCCGGAGCTAATGGAAAAACTGGATGCGGCAATCATCCCTTACCTAGAAGCTTGCACCCTGGTAATGCTGAGGGCGGGGCAGTTTTAAAGTGCAATCATTGTTTAGTTTTTTGTGTCTGTGAATTAGACACGTTTTATTTGTATTTGATACCTATCGAATTTGTCCATAACGTTATGGGTTAAAGCCATAGCTGAAATTATCATTTCTAAAATTCAGGGATGTTAATTGCGTTCACTAATTCGATACGTATGGAAAAAAACTACACAATCAAACAAAAGATTGTTCGTTTTGGCAAAGCAATCGGACTTTGCATCGGACTTTCAATGCCGGGATATTCCCTGGCCCAACTCACGGGCACTTACACGCTCAACAACACGCTGGCAACCAGTGGTACTAACTTTAACAACTGGACTGATTTCAGCA
>CAYSIK010000179.1:0-3397 GCA_964431045.1 uncultured Flavobacteriaceae bacterium | reverse complement strand
AATAATTTTTATACAGAAAATTAAATTTCCTGCTCTGTTGAAAACTACTGAATTAGTTTCTCACACGCACCTTGGTTCCCTTACTACTTTTGTATCCCGTAGCGACCAAATCACATCGCTTTTCCAACATGAAAAAAGCCAAATTCGTCTTCGTTACGGGTGGAGTTACCTCCTCTCTCGGCAAAGGCATTATCTCCGCATCGCTGGCCAAACTTTTGCAGGCCAGGGGTTACAGTGTAACCATCCAGAAATTCGACCCCTACATCAATGTAGACCCCGGAACGCTCAACCCCTATGAGCACGGAGAATGCTATGTAACCGAAGACGGCGCGGAAACCGATCTCGATTTGGGTCACTACGAGCGCTTTCTGAATACGCCCACCTCACAAAACAACAACGTTACCACCGGCAGGGTATATCAAACCGTCATTGAAAACGAACGTCGTGGTGATTACCTCGGAAAAACCGTTCAGGTAATTCCCCATATTACCGATGAAATTAAAAAGCGCATGCGGTATCTGGGTGAAAGCGGCGAGTACGACATTGTAATCACCGAAATCGGAGGAACCGTAGGCGACATCGAATCACTACCCTATGTGGAAAGCGTGCGACAGCTGGTTTGGGAACTGGGATCTGAAAATGCCATTGTGATTCACCTCACACTCATTCCTTATCTGGCAGCGGCAGGAGAATTGAAAACCAAACCCACCCAACACAGTGTAAAAATGCTGCTGGAGCAAGGTGTTCAGCCAGACATACTGGTCTGCCGCACTGAAAAACACCTTACTGCCGAAATGCGCCGGAAAATTGCCCTGTTCTGCAATGTTCACCAAAACGCCGTTATTGAAAGTATTGACGTAAGTACCATTTACGAGGTTCCCATGGTTATGCTGAAAGAAAAGCTCGATAAGGTTGTGCTGACTAAGCTAAAGCTAAAAAGCGCACAGGAACCCAACCTGGACCAATGGCGCGATTTTCTGTTTAGGCTGGAACACCCAAAGAGTGAGGTGAATATTGCCCTGGTGGGAAAATATGTGGAGCTTCCCGATGCCTATAAATCCATCAATGAAGCTTTCATACACGCCGGTGCTGCCAATGAGTGCAAGGTAAACGTGACCTACATTCACAGCGAATTAATTACGGAAGGCAATGCACCACACAAGCTAGGTGGTTTCGATGGCATTCTGGTTGCTCCGGGATTTGGAAACCGCGGCATTGAAGGAAAGCTTACGGCCGTGAAATATGCCCGTGAAAACAATATTCCTTTCTTTGGCATTTGCCTGGGGATGCAATGTTCTGTCATTGAATTTGCGCGCAATGTGCTCGGTTTGAAAGATGCCCACTCAGCCGAAATGGCAAGTGATACAAAAAACCCTGTGATTGATTTGATGGAAAACCAGAAAAAAATCAGCCATATGGGCGGCACCATGCGTTTGGGTTCTTATTCATGTGAACTGACCAAAGGTTCGCATGCATTGAAAGCCTACGGCAAAGCCAAAATCACCGAAAGGCACCGCCACCGTTATGAGTTTAATGACAAATACAAAAAACGCATTGAGGATGCCGGCATGAAAATCACAGGGATCAATCCGGATACCGGTTTGGCAGAAATCGTTGAGATTCCCAAGCACAAATGGTTTGTGGGTGTTCAGTTTCACCCCGAATTGAAAAGCACGGTTGCCAATCCCCACCCGCTTTTTGTAAAATTCATCAAGGCTGCCATGGAATAATCACTATATGATGAACTTTCTTCCCGTCAAAAAATGGAAATCTGGTGGTTATCAGAAGGAAGAGGTCATCATTGGTTTGATATTCAGTCTGGCGTTGTTTCCCGTGCTCCGAAACATTAGCGCAGACAATGACCTTGACATTTTTTACCTCGCAGCAGAAGAACTTCGCTTAGGTACCAATCCCTACAATGGTCCGCATATGTTTGGGATGTGGTATTACTACAGTCCGTTGTTTGCCTCATTGCTTGCTCCGCTTACCCTGTTTCCGGTTCAGGTTTTGAAAGCCATCTGGATGCTGCTGGGCTTTGTGATGTTGAACCGTATTTACATTTTACTGCGAAAATTCCTGAATCTGGGATATGGTAGCCGTGAAACATGGTTTCTCATCGCATTGGCCTTTTTATCCTACCATGCTATTTTCATGAATCTGCTGTACGGCCAGTTGACCATTCTGATGGTTTGGTGCTGTATGGAAGGGCTTTACAGCATGAAAGAAAATCAATTTATGAAGGGTGGGATGGCTTTTGCAGTGGGTATTAACATTAAAATTCTGCCGGTTTTTTTCTTCTGGTACTTCTTGCTCAAGCGCAACCTAAAAGCCATCATTTCTATCGCTGCAGGTATTGCTTTGTTAATACTTCTTCCCTATTTGTTTCTTCCCGCAGACTATCACACGGCCATCATGAAAGACTGGCTGGGCCTGCTCAATCCACTTAACAAAGAGCATGTAAACACCGTGGGAGAAGGCGGTTTTACCGATTTTGCCAGTTTGCTGACACGCTATTTTACACAAACGGTGATTCGGGGTGAAGGGAATTACTCTATGGCGGCACTCAGTACACGGCAAATCTTCCTCATACAGTGGGCCTTTCGTTTTATAATTGTTCTGGTGAGCGCATGGGTTGTAATTAAATTCATTCCCAAAAGATTTACCGGAGAAAAAGCTATAATGGCGGGTGCTGTCTTTTTCATGGCTTGTATCCCGGTTGCCTTTCCCCACCAGCGCGATTATTCTGTAATGATGTGCCTTCCTGCCGTCGCAATGTTGCTTCACAGCTACATTGTTCTCGGATTTCGTCCGCCAAAATGGCTTCTGGTCTTTACCGTGATTACCCTCACACTTATGGGTTTGGTTGTATTTTTTCCGATTTTACCCTGGTCGGTTCGGCATTTTATCATGGAAAGCCGTATTCCCGGATGGGGTATGCTGTTTTTCATACCCAATTTGATTATTTGGTGGAAAAAGGAATCAGATTCCGCTTCCCTGCATCAGATTGTGCAGTAATTCCTGACAACGAACCGTTTTTTTACCTGCCGGTTTCTTTACCATTGTATTTTTCATGCCGGCATCCAGAATCCGGGCTTTAACATTATCGGAAAGTTGTGTTTCAAGCATCTGTATCAGCACTTGTTTCCATTCTTTATCCTGAACAGGAACAGTCACTTCCACCCGTGATTGCAGGTTTCGCTGCATGAGGTCTGCACTGCCAATAAACACCTCAGGATCTCCGCCGTTTTCGAAATAAAAGACACGGGCATGTTCCAGGTATTTGTCAATGATGCTAATCGCACGAATATTGGGATGATTCTCATCAATAGCCAGACAACAAATACCCCTTACAATCAGGTCAATTTTCACACCGGCATTCGCTGCATCCACGATGGCC
>CAYSIK010000178.1:0-3461 GCA_964431045.1 uncultured Flavobacteriaceae bacterium | reverse complement strand
CAAAAACCTGAACATTGTTATTACCAACATGTCAGGTGCTGTAGTAAAACAAATCAGCACCGAGAACAATGGTCTGATCAGCATCAACAGTGGTAATCTTTCAGACGGTGTTTACATGGTACGTGTAAGCTCCGGTGAAAACACTGCAGTACGCAGAATCACAATCAGCAAGTAATTGCTGTAAACCATAACAAAAAAGGCACCCAAATGGGTGCCTTTTTTGTTGTTGCCATGATTCGGCCGGTGCAGTATAACAAGCAACGATATGCAACAATTATATCAGGGGAAGCCGTCAAGAAATGCTGTTACTTTGTCTTAATATGACAATGAACTCAGAAGCTTACTAACAATAAAGCCCCGCCGATTGGCGGGGCTTTCTTTTATCGTTTTCAGGAGATTAGTCTTCCTTCTTATCGGTTTCCTTGGCTTTTGACTTAACGTTGCTGATGCTCAGTTCTTCGCTGTCTTTCTTGTGATCAACCTTCAGTTCGCTGCCTTCTTTCAAATTGCCTTTCAGCACTTCCTCCGCCAAAGGCTCTTCCAGGTATTTCTGTAAGGCGCGCTGCAGGGGGCGGGCACCGAAATCAGGATCAAAACCCTTATTGGCTAAAAACTCTTTGGCAGCTTTGGTAAGATTAATGGTATAACCCAGGTCTGCAATGCGCTTCAGCATTTTAGCCATGCGCAAATCCAGAATATGGATGATTTCATCTTTACCCAAGCTGTTGAACACAATGATATCATCAATACGGTTCAAAAACTCGGGAGAAAAGAACTTCTTGAGCTGGGTTTCGATAACCTGCTTGCTTTCTTTTTCGCGGGAGGCTTCTTTGTTGCCGGTGGCAAAGCCTACACCTGTTCCAAAGTCCTTTAAGGTTCTTGAACCAATATTCGAGGTCATTATAATTACGGTGTTCCTAAAATCAATTTTACGACCCAGGCTGTCTGTCATCTGTCCCTCATCAAGTACTTGCAGCAGCAAATTGAAAACATCAGGATGTGCCTTTTCAACCTCATCAAATAAAATGACGCTGTAGGGCTTGCGGCGAACCTTTTCTGTAAGCAAACCACCCTCTTCATAGCCAACGTAGCCGGGAGGCGCTCCTACGAGCCTGCTCACGGCAAATTTCTCCATATACTCGCTCATATCAATGCGAATCATGGCATCATCTGAATCAAATAAGAATTCAGACAAGGCCTTGGCAAGTTCTGTTTTACCCACGCCTGTTGGCCCCAGGAAAATAAATGAACCGATTGGCCTGTTTGGCTCCTTGAAGCCTGCACGAGTGCGCTGTATGGTCTTGGTGAGCTTTTCCACGGCTTTATCCTGTCCGACTACACGGCCTTTTATGGTTTCGGCCATTTTTAGCAGTCTTCTGCTTTCATCCTCCGCCATGCGTTTTACGGGGATTCCCGTCATCATGCTCACCACATCGGCAATATCATCTTCCGATACAGTAAATTTTTCGTGGGCAGACTGGGCTTCCCACTGGGCTTTGGCGGTTTCCAATTCTTCCAGGAGCCTTTTTTCGTCATCGCGAAGCTTGGCTGCTTCCTCAAAATTCTGGCTTTTTACCACCCGGTTTTTCTCAACCTTGACTTCTTCTATGCGGGCCTCAAGATTCACAATTTCTGATGGAACGTGGATATTGCTGATGTGCACGCGGGCGCCGGCTTCGTCCAGTATATCGATGGCTTTATCAGGCAAATGTCTGTCGCTCATATAACGGACACTCAGATCCACGCACGCCTTCACAGCTTCAGGTGTGTAAACCACATTGTGGTGTTCTTCGTATTTATCGCGAATATTATTCAGAATTTCAACACTTTCTTCGGGTGTGGCAGGCTCTATCATTACCATCTGAAAACGGCGTTCCAGGGCTCCGTCCTTTTCAATATACTGGCGGTATTCATCCAGCGTTGTGGCACCAATGCACTGAATTTCACCCCTGGCGAGAGCAGGTTTGAACATATTGCTTGCATCGAGCGAACCACTGGCACCGCCCGCTCCTACAATGGTATGAATTTCATCTATGAAAAGAATAACATCGTCTGCCTTTTCAAGTTCCATCATGAGTGCCTTCATGCGCTCTTCAAACTGACCACGGTATTTGGTACCTGCCACCATACTGGCAATATCCAGGCTTACCACACGCTTATTGAACAATACACGACTCACTTTGCGCTGAATAATGCGCAGGGCGAGACCTTCTGCTATTGCTGTTTTTCCTACGCCGGGTTCTCCTATTAATACAGGATTGTTTTTCTTTCTGCGGCTTAGAATCTGACTTACGCGCTCAATTTCCTTTTCTCTGCCCACAATGGGATCCAGTTTACCTTCTTCGGCTGATTTTGTAAGGTCTCTGCCAAAATTATCCAGAACAGGCGTTTTACTTTTACCCTTGCCTTTCCGGGCTTCGGTAGCCTTTTGTTCCTCGCGGTAAAAATCCTCGGGGTTATCCTGATCCTCCTCGCCGGGCGCTTCGGCTTTTGGCGACTGCGTTTCCACACCTTCTTCGAGAGCTGCCTTGAAAATATCGTAGGTGATTCCAAACTGTGACAGCACTTTGGAAGCCGTGTTGTCTTCATCGCGCAGAATACTTAACAGCAAGTGTTCGGTTCCGATGAGATCGGTTTTGAATATTTTTGCCTCCAGGTAGGTGATTTTCAGGGCTTTTTCTGCCTGTTTTGTAAGGGGAATATTACCCAGATTGGTGGTGCGGTTAGCGGTAGATTTGATGGTATCTTCTATTGCCTTTTTAAGGCGGATGGTATCTATATCCAGCAGACGCAGGGTTTGCAGTGCTTTCCCCTCTCCTTCCCTGATAATGCCCAGCAGCAAATGCTCACAGCCAATATAGTCGTGGCCCAGCCGAATGGCTTCTTCTCTGCTGAACTGAATTACTTCCTTTACCCGTGGTGAAAATTTGGCTTCCATGTAGTAGTTTCCCTTATTACAAATTTAATATCAATAGATGGTTTAATGAGATGACTAACACACAAACGTATGTATTGTGTGGTTAAATATACAGTTGTCAAATTTTGCGCCAGAAAAGATTTTCCGCACCCCGTATGACAATCTGCCATTGATTTTGAGTTATGCACGTTTCTTCCACGTGCTATGTTCAAAAATATAAGTGTTCAGATACGGAACTGCCGTGGTGAAAAAACATAATTTTGTTAGTCCTATGGACACCGGCAGCAGCACAAACCGCAAACGCAAGAATTCTCCCGTATTACCGGCCGATTATCAAGGTCGGGTTCCTCCGAATGCAAGAGACCTCGAAGAGGCAGTACTTGGTGCGATGATGCTGGAAAGCGAAAAAATAAACGAAGTGATTGACATTTTGTCAGAAGCTCACTTCTACGCGCCCGAAAATAAAGTTGTATTCCGGGGTATCAGTGCATTGTACCAGGAAGGCAAAACAGCCGTTGACCTGCTTACCGTAAACAACCATTTG
>CAYSIK010000177.1:0-3488 GCA_964431045.1 uncultured Flavobacteriaceae bacterium | reverse complement strand
TCAAATCTTTGAGTATTTATTTTATATTTATTGAGTATTTTTACTAATTACATTGAGTATTTTTGTAATTGTTTGTTTTTCAAATACTTAAAGATGTTTTTATTGGTGTTTTCCGCCTTTTTGATGGAAAAACTTCTTATTCGGCTTGCCTTTTACCTCTGATCTTGAAGAAGCCTGTGCCTGAGAAATTCCAGGCGGATTGTCCATCACATTCACCTGCATTTCCATCAATTGCTCAATGCGCTTAAATTTCCCGTTTTCTTCGGGGCTCACAAACGTGTAAGCCTCGCCCTTGCTTTCTGCGCGGGCGGTTCTGCCCATACGGTGAATGTAATCTTCAGCATCGCCGGGTACATCGTAATTGATAACCATACCAATATCCTCAATGTCTATACCCCTGGAAAGCACATCAGTGGCAACCAGCACAGGCAACCTGCGGCTTCGGAAGGCCCGTAAAACTTCCTCTCTTTCTTTCTGTTCCAAATCAGAGGAAATGCTTTTTGCGTCCACCTTCGCTTTTTGCAAATCGCGCTCCAGCTGACGCGCCTTGGCTTTGGTGCCGGTAAAAATAATAACCGACGGCAAATTTTTCTGCTTCAGCAACCACACAGCCACCGAATTCTTGTCTTTGTCATACACCCGAAACACGCCCTGGGTAACCCTTTCTGCCGGTTTAGAAACCGCAATGCTGATTTCTTTGGGTTCATGCAGCAATTTGGCTGCAAACTGCCTGATCTTGGGCGGCATGGTGGCCGAAAACATAAGCGTTTGGCGCTTCTTGGGCGCCTTGCCAATAATTTTCAGGATATCCTCCACAAAACCCATATCCAGCATGCGGTCGGCCTCGTCCAAAATAAGGTGGCGTAGGTTTTCCAGTTTCAGGTTGCCCATATTGAGGTGAGCAATTAATCTTCCGGGCGTTCCAATGACCACATTGGCACCGGACAAGAGGGCTTTTTTCTCCTGTTCAAAACTGATACCGTCCGTGCCGCCGTACACCACTTGTGAAGTGATTTTTGTATGATAGCAAAAACCCTGTAGCGCCTGATAAATCTGCAAGGCCAGTTCGCGGGTGGGCACAATAATGAGCGTGTCGGTGGCTGCAATCGGGTCCCAGACCATTTTATTCAGCACGGGAAGCAGAAATGCCGCTGTTTTGCCGGTTCCGGTCTGGGCACATCCTATAAGATCGTTTCCGTCGAGAATTATAGGGATGGCCATTTCCTGAATGGGTGTGGGCGTTTCAAAACCCATATCATCCAATCCATCCTGAATTTCGTATTCAAATAAAAAATCGTGAAAATGCAAAGTAAGAATCTTGCCCAAAGATACTCTTAGTTTTGTATTTAACACTTAGAGACTTCTTTTTTATATGGCGTTTGAAAATAAAAAGTAGTAAGTTTGATTTAATATTTACCCCTATGAATAGATTTAAATTGGCTTTATTCAGCCTGTTTTGCATTGCCATTCAACCCGTTGTATCACAGAACAGCCTGAATTTTGATGGTGTAGATGACAGGGTAAACTGCGGTAACGGCAGCAGTTTACAGTTTTCGGGCAGCAATTTTTCCGTGGAAGCCTGGGTATACCCAACCTACTTCAGCACCTACGTTTATGAAAACAACATTATCGTAAAGGAAGACAACAGCAACGATGCAGGCTTTATGCTTCGCACAGGAGAAGGAGGCAAACTCAATTTTGCATTGGGAGATGGTGGCGGTGGTTGGAATGAACTCACCTCCGCAACGGCTGTTTTAAGCTTAAATCAATGGCAGCACGTTGCGGGTACCTATGACGGCTCTTATATGCGCATTTTTGTGGATGGAAAACAGATAGATTCACTCAGCTATTCGGGCACACTGGGTAAAAACAGCGTGGATATGACCATCGGCGATCATAACAACTATAGCCGGCCCTTTTATGGTCAAATCGACGAAGTGAGGGTGTGGGATGCTTATCGCACACCCAAACAGATTTACGACAACTTCAAACTTGAATTCTGCACGGCTCAGAAGGGATTGGCTGCCTATTACAAGTTCAACCAGGGCACTGCAGGCGGTTCTAACAGTACAGTTACTACTCTCACCGATTTCTCCGGTAACAGCAACAAAGGAACCCTGGAAAATTTCGCCTTGACAGGTTCTGGATCCAATTGGGTAAAAGGAGCAACGCTTTCCGTAGGCTATACAATCACCAGCACATCAATATCACGCTGCAATTCTTATACCAGCCCATCTAAAAAATATACCTGGACTGCATCCGGAAATTATCAGGATACAGTGAAAAACGTGATGGACTGCGATAGCATTCTGAAAATAAACCTCACAATCAATAAGTCTACATCCAGTGTTTTAAATGTTACTGCGTGCAAGAGTTACACAAGTCCATCAAAAAAATACACATGGACAAAATCAGGGAAATATTATGACAGACTGACCAATAGCAAAGGCTGTGACAGCAACATTACCATCAACCTGACTTTCAATTCTACTACCACCAATGTAAAAGTTACTGCCTGCAACAATTATGTCAGCCCCACAGGTAAATACAACACGTTCTTCTCCGGAACAATAATGGATACGCTCAACGACAGAAAAGGTTGCGATAGTATTTTAATAATTGATGTAACCATATTAAACAGCACCTACGCAACCCTAAAGACCAGCTCCTGTAAGCCTTTACGATCACCCAGCGGAAAATTTATCATGTACAATACCGGCACTTATGCAGATACAATTAAAAATAAAGCGGGATGTGATTCTATTATGGAAATTCAGTTTAAACTGCTTAGCAGCCAGGCGCTTATCACTTTAAAGGCCTGCGGACCGATAAAAAGCCCCAGCGGAAAATTCACATACTCAAAATCAGGAATTTACAAAGACACCATCATAAACAAAGCCGGTTGCGATAGCGCGCTAACGCTCAATGTTTCCATAGGTAAAGCCACCAGTGCTTCGATTGCGGTAAGTGCCTGCAGAAGTTACCAGGTTCCCAGTAAACGGAGAACTTTGTATACAGCAGGTGTATATGCCGACACCATTGTAAACAAATCAGGCTGCGACAGCGTCATTCAAATTACCTTAACATTTTTAACCACGCAGGCAAGTATCAATAGCACAGCATGCAAATCCATGTTAAGCCCGTCCGGGAAATACCGTTATAAATTCACTGGGACATACACTGATACGATTAAAAACAAAAAGGGATGCGACAGTATTATTCAGATAAATCTAACTATCTGGAAGCCCAACACCACCATTCAACAGGACGGAGGAATTCTGATTGCCGGTGCAACCGGAGTAGCATATCAGTGGCTGGACTGCGATAAGGCCAAATCCAAAGTGATAGGTGAAACCGCACAGAAATTTGTATGCTGGCAAAATGGAAAATACACGGTAGAAATTACCGAAAACGGCTGCAAAGACACGGGATCATGCATAATCGTAACCAATGCATCAGTAGACAATAAAGCTCCAAAAAAACTGCTT
>CAYSIK010000176.1:0-3590 GCA_964431045.1 uncultured Flavobacteriaceae bacterium | reverse complement strand
TCAAAAATCAGCGTGAGCCTGTTCAATTTCCCCAACCTATCATTAAATAAAATCTGGTCTTCCCTGCCGTTTTTCAGAAATATGCTGACCTGATTCACCCAGGTAAGGTGCTCTACATCCTCATCGTTCAGTGTGCCACTAAATTTCAGCAATTGCACCTCATCCAAATCATCGAGCAGGGGCAAAACATCACAAACCCTGCTCACATCCACAGGGCCGCTTATTCTGATGCGCTGAATGCCATAAAACTTGTCCAGATTGGTTTTGATGAAGTCAATATCCTTTTGCTGGGCGATCTCAACAGCCGTGCTGCGCATGACAATCGCAGCGGCCGGTTTTACAAACACCTGCGCACCCACTGATGGAATCAGCAAGAGACAAATGCCCAAAACCATTTCCCGAAGCCGAATAGATCTGCACAGCACAAAAAACGTACCCATCACAGCAAAGATGAATGCATTATTTGAATTGCTAATGACCCCTTAGGGTTTTTGTACAGTAAAATTGACAGATCTGTTAAAACTGCCCGATATTTGCAGTAAAATAAGCCATGGAAGAAGGCATTGTCAACCGGGTAGCCAACAGCGGCATTGTTACACTGAATCTGGAGCATTTTCTCCACCCCGGAAAGCGCATGGGTATTGACGTTAAGGAAACCTTGTTTATGGGCCTTATTCTTAAGGAAAAGAATTTCAGGGAATGGATTAAAACCCATGACTGGGAACAATACCGCGATGCCAACGTATTTATTCATTGTTCAGCCGACGCCATTGTTCCCACCTGGGCCTATATGCTCATCGGATCTAAACTTACCGGAATTGCCCATTTCTTTTTGTTTGGCAGCGAAGAAGCACTCAATTCGGCTTTATTCATGCAAGCGCTCTCAAAGATTCAACCGCATGAATACAGCGATAAAAGGGTTGTGATAAAAGGTTGTGGAGATCAATATATCAGCCCTGCTGCTTACGTTGAAATCACCCGTCTGCTTCAGCCACATGTTAAAAGCCTGATGTTTGGGGAACCTTGTTCTACGGTTCCTGTTTACAAAAAACCCTGATTTATTTTCCTGAATTGCTGCGAATCAGCGTCAGTGTGTAAACACGAAGGTATTTAGCCTGATCGTCGGTGAGTTTTGCTTTTGGCACCATGCGGTTCATGTGCTTAACCCAGCTTGTTTCATCAAACTTCAAAGGATCTTTGGCTTTATGGCAGGCAGCACATTGCACGCCCATTATTTCTTTGCCTTGATTAAGCCAATATTGGGTAGCACCATGTTCAACCCCTTCGGCAATGTTAAGCATTTTTCTGGTTTCTTCGGGTAAAGGTGTCACTTTTAATTGAACACCAACCGGTGCAGGATTCACAGGTGCGGGTTCAAGAACCTGTACTTCCGGAACGGGTGCTGATTTTTCGCCGGCTACTGCAGTTTTTTTGGCTGCACAATGTACCATAAATGTGGCCAATGCTATGAAAAACAGCCCTGTTATCTTTCTGCTCATGCAACAAATATAAATCTTGGATGCCCAAATAGGCTTAAGAAAAGAAAAAAAATCCTATTATTGCCATTGCATGAAATCAGACATTGAAATCTCCCGATCTACCCCTTTGAAACCTATTGGTGACATTGCACAAAAACTCAACATTCATCAGGAAGACCTGATTCCTTACGGCAGAACCAAAGCCAAAATACCACTTAAGTACCTTCAGTCCGATAAAAAAGGCAAACTGATTATGGTAACCGCCATAACCCCCAATAAAGCCGGCGTGGGAAAAACCGTTACCAGCGTTGGATTGTCGCTGGGCCTTAATCATATTGGCAAAAAAGCCATGGTGGCGCTGCGCGAACCCAGCCTGGGCCCCTGCTTCGGTATGAAAGGCGGTGCGGCCGGCGGCGGATACGCACAGGTATTGCCGATGGAAGACATCAACCTGCACTTCACAGGTGATTTCCATGCCATCACCAGTGCCAACAATATGATTGCCGCGCTGGTAGACAATTACCGCTACTGGAACAAAACCGGCGAAAACGCCCTAACCCAAACCCTGTGGAAGCGCGTGCTTGATGTAAATGACCGCATGCTGCGTCATATGGTAAGCGGCCTGCATGGCAGCACCAACGGCATTCCTACCGAAACCGGATTTGATATTACACCCGCTTCAGAAATCATGGCATTGCTGTGTCTCAGCGAAAACCTGGAAGACCTCGAACGCCGCATTGACCGCATTGTGGTTGGATACTCCGGCAAGAAACCCATAACCGTGGGAGACCTTGGATTTGGGCCCAGCATCGTGGTATTGCTGCGCGATGCCATCATGCCCAACCTGGTGCAAACCACCGAACACACGCCTGCTATTATTCATGGTGGGCCTTTTGCAAATATCGCACACGGATGTAATAGCGTTATAGCCACCAAAACCGCCTTGAACCTGGCAGATTATGTGGTAACCGAAAGTGGTTTTGGTTCGGATCTGGGTGCAGAAAAATTCTTCGATATCAAGTGCCGCATGGCCGGATTACAGCCCGCTGCTACTGTGATTGTGGCATCCCTGCAGGCCATCAAACTGCACGGAGGAGCCGGCGAGAAAAACATGCGCGATGTTAATGCTGAGGCGCTGAAAACCGGTCTGCAAAACGTAGAGCACCATATTCGCAACGTGCAGGCTTTCGGGCAAAATGCGGTAGTGAGTATCAACAAATACGGCTGGGATACCGAAAATGAAATGAATTATCTCATTGACTGGTGCAAAGGCCAGGGCGTAAAAGTGGCCGTGAACGAATGTTTTGTGAACGGTGGCGCGGGTGCTGCCGCTTTGGCCGAAACCGTGGCCGATGTAGTAGACAACACCCCTTCAGGCCCCATCAATTATGCTTACGAACTGGGCGATTCCATCGATACAAAGATCGAAAAAGTGGTAAAACGCGTATACGGCGGTTCAGGTATAAAACTCTCCGGTACAGCCCAAACCAAACTCAAGAAATTTGAAGAACTGGGCTGGGGGAACTTACCTGTTTGTATAGCCAAAACCCAGTACAGCTTCAGCGATGACATTAGCATGGGCCCGCTGGCCAAAGATTTTACGCTTCGCGTGGAAGACCTGGTTGTCAATGCCGGTGCCGGTTTCGTGGTGGCCATTGCAGGCGATATCATGCGCATGCCCGGCTTACCCAAAGAACCACAAGCGTTGCACATTAAGCTGGTAAACGGCGAAATTGACGGTCTGAGCTGATATTGCCAAAGTCCGCTGATTTTATTATTTCGTTGGTTAACTTTGCCGGCATGAAACCCGGAGAAAAACTCTTTTCTTTCAACCTGAAAAATGTGGACGGCCAAATGGTAGGCAACTACGATTTTGCCGACAAATACAGCCTGCTGATAATAGTTACCTGCAACCATTGCAAATACGCCCAGTTCTACTGGGGGCGTCTGAAACAACTTGCCAAGAAATACGAAGAAGATAGCCTGGGAATGATTGCCATTTGTGGGAATGACCCTCAGGCCTATCCTCAGGACAGTTTTGAAAACATGCAGCAGCTGCACAAACAACTGGCGCTGCCCTTCCCCTACCTGCACGATGAAGACCAAAGCGTA
>CAYSIK010000175.1:1162-3607 GCA_964431045.1 uncultured Flavobacteriaceae bacterium | reverse complement strand
TTCGGCTTCTCTCCTTGATGGTGCTGAAGCAAAGGTTTGTTTTTTTAAACGCCCTAACAATTGGTTGGTTAAGGTTTTAAACGCGCTTCACCCACAATATACCGGTGGTGGAGAACAGGCGCTGTGCAACGGCGTGCGCGGCGATGCAGAGTGGCAAAAAGGCAACTGGCAAGGCATTCAGGAACAGCCATACGAAGCGCTGATTGATTTAAAAGACACCATCACCATCACCTCCTTGCATGCCGGATTTTTACAAGACACCCGCAGCTGGATTGTGTATCCGCGCAATGTGAGTTACAGCTTTTCGCTTGACGGAAGCAACTGGGCAAACAACTGCGGAACGATGAATAGGGTTCCGGTAGACAGTTTGGGTTCGCATAAACAAACACTAAGCACTTACATTAAACCGGTTAGGGCAAGGTATATAAAAATGCGAGCCAGCCAGTTTGGTGTGTTGCCTGAGTGGCATCCGGGTGCCGGTGGCGAAACTTTTATTTTTGTGGATGAGTTGGAGATCAACAGATAGAAGCAATGCGCCTCATCATTCAACGCGTTTCCCACGCCTCGGTCACCATAAACCAACAAATGCACTCATCCATTGGACGCGGCTTGCTGGTACTGCTTGGTGTTTGCCCTGAAGACAACCGTGAAGATGCCGACTGGCTCGCCCAAAAACTTTGTGGCATGCGAATTTTTGGCGATGAAAACGGCAAAATGAATCTCTCGGTGAACGATGCGGGTGGCGAAATACTCGTCGTTAGCCAGTTTACCTTATTCGCCGACACCAAAAAGGGCAACAGGCCCTCTTTCATCAGGGCGGCAGGGCCGGAACAGGCAAATGAACTGTATGAGTATTTTGCAAAAGCAACTTTGGTGCATGCTCCGGGCAGGGTAAAAACAGGTGTGTTTGCTGCCGATATGAAAGTGGAACTGCTGAACGACGGCCCCGTTACCATTGTCATGGACTCTAAAAACCGCGATTTTTAGTCCTGCGAATTCAAAATCAGGTTGTCAATCAACCGCACTCCCTCCAGGTAGCCTGCAAACAATACCGCCTGTCTTTTTTTCTCATCCGGTTCGCTTGCCTCTTCAAAATCCGGCAGATTCATCACCTGCAGGTATTCTGTTTCAATACCTGCTGCCCTCAACAAGTTCAATGCGGTTTCATTTTGTGGCCACGCCCCCCCCACAAACAGTTTCAAAACCTTGTAAATACTTGCTGCCTTCATCCTTCCTTCATCTGTTAATCGGGTATTTCTGCTGCTCATGGCCAAACCACTCTGTTCTCTTACCGTTGAGGCATTGTATTGTTCAATCTGCGGGAAGTATTTCTTAATCAGTTTTTCGGCCACCATGCACTGTTGCAAATCCTTTAATCCGAAATAGACGCGCCCGGGGCGCACCACTTCGAACAGGCGGTGCAGGATTTTAATAACCCCTTCAAAGTGTCCCGGCCTGTGTGCAGCCTCCAGTTTTTTACCCAAACCACCTAGGTCAAGGTCAACAGCAGCCAATTCCGGCGGGTAAATATCCTTTTCGTTGGGAATGAACACGGAATCGGCACCCGCCACCTTGAGCTTCTGCAAATCACTAATCAGTGTTCTGGGGTATTTTGCCAGGTCTTCTTTGTTGTTAAACTGAGCCGGATTGACAAATATGCTCACCATTACCGGTCCCACTGCCGCGGCTTGCTTTACCAAAGCCAAATGCCCATCATGCAAAGCACCCATTGTGGGAACAAATCCAAACAACGGATTTTGATCCCGACTCCAACGCAAAACACTATCGCTATAATAAAAAATTCTCAAATAAACAAGTAAAAAATCCTTACAAATAAAGGGTTTTATTCACTTTTTGTTTTGAATATCCCGAATTTTTGGTATAATTTTGTATTTCGACTTTACCCCGTTCACCAAAAACATATGACGAATACCAAAAAAAGAGTTTTGTTCGTAAGCTCTGAAATGGCCCCCTTTCTGGAAACCGAGAGCATTCTGGCCAACATTTCAAGAAGCCTGCCACAGGCTTTACAAGAAAAAGACAACGAGATTAGGATTTTGGTTCCAAGGTTTGGAGTCATCAACGAAAGAAGAAACCGCCTTCACGAGGTAGTTCGTCTTTCCGGCATCAACATTTCTATTGATGACAACGACAACCCCCTCATCATTAAGGTGGCCAGCATTCCCCAAACAAAAATGCAGGTGTATTTCCTCGATAACGAGGACTATTTCCACCGCAAAGCCGTTTACCAGGATGATGATGGAAATTATTTCGACGACAATGACGAAAGAACCATTTTCTTTTGCAAAGGTGTAATGGAAACCGTGAAAAAACTGGGCTGGGCTCCGGACATTATCCATTGTCAGGGCTGGATGACAAGTCTCATTCCTGCCTACCTCAAAACAGCTTACAAAGACGAACCTGTTTTCCGCAACGCCAAAGTTG
>CAYSIK010000175.1:0-1152 GCA_964431045.1 uncultured Flavobacteriaceae bacterium | reverse complement strand
TTTGGGTTCCGATTTTGCCCGCAAGGCCAGCCTCAACGAAATAGAAGCAGCCTCCATGCAGGGCTTTTCCGATGGTCAGGTTGACAGTCTGCACAAAGCCGCTGCAACCTTTGCCGACGCTGTGGTTACCACCTGCGATCAGGCACATTCCTGCGTAAAGGAACAAATTGCGTCAAAACCTGTTATGCGTCACTCCGACGACCAAATTGGTGAGCAATATGTAACTTTTTACGACCAGGTGATGTCTCAGGTCGGGTGAATGCATTTTCTTTGCACATTGTGAATCGAAAAATATGGGTGCTCCTGTTCATTTCAGGGGCACTTTTTTCATGTAAAAAGCAAAACGGTAACATCGTTATTGAAGGTCAGGGCGCTGATTCCAAACTGGCCTTGGTTCGCGATACGCTTAAAATAAGGGCGGTTACCGTTCGTGAGGATTCATTGCCTGCCAACAATCTTCGTTATTCCTTGCTGGGTCTTATGAATGACCCGGAACTGGGAAGGGTTACCGCCGGGGTGTACAGTCAAACCGGAATATTGGAGCCAGTTGCCGACTTTCCAAACACCGAAACACCTGATTCAGCGATACTCCACATTCCCTTCATTAGCGGAATTAATTATTATGGCGATAGGTTGGCTAATGTATTGCTGAATGTTTACCCCCTGTCAGAAGCAATTACTTCAGGCAGTATTTATTATCAATCCAACGAGTTAAAAGTCGACAAGTCGCTTGAAAGTAGCTACTTCGGCCCGCTTTATCATTTTCGTTCCGATAGCATTCGTTATCGGAAAGGCAAAATAAAACTTGAACCCGGTTTGCGGATAAAGCTTTCTTCGCAAATGGCATCCAAACTCATGTCGCTGCCAAAAGAAGCCTATACCAGTCAGGAAAATTTTTTAAAAAACTTCAATGGCTTGGCTATTTTACCCTCAGACCGCGATTTAATGATGGGTACCGGCGGACTTGGCGTATATGATTTCAACAATGTGATTAGCTTGTCTTACCGGGCCAAAATACTGCTGTATTACCGCGACACCCAGACCTTTACATTTACTTTTAACAGCAGCAAAACAACCTTAAACCGCTGTACTACCGGCCCTTATCCGGCAACAATCTTAGATCAACTGAAATACCCCGACAGCACCTATTTG
>CAYSIK010000174.1:0-3644 GCA_964431045.1 uncultured Flavobacteriaceae bacterium | reverse complement strand
ACCCACCAAATCAATGTGCGAAGGAATCAGTTCCAAATTGGGTATTTCAGTCTTCAATATGGCATCTTTTGCTTTCGCATCACCCACCATGCAATCGTATATACTGCTTTGGATATTTTGAAGATCAAAACCCACTCCAGAAGTACTGTTGGCTTGGGGATCGGCATCTACCAACAGTGTCTTGTATTCAAGTACGGCAAGGCTGGCCGCCAGATTAATGGCTGTAGTGGTTTTTCCCACACCGCCTTTCTGGTTGGCGATAGAGATGATTTTTCCGCCAAGGGGTTTTTTATCAGTTTTCATAGCAATTACAAGGTTAAAGTTTCTCCGATTTTCATGAGGTGAAGATTGATGCCTGCCGATTGAAAGGCTCTGTGGGCTTCTTCGTGGTTAATGGTAATGTAGCCGAATGTATCAAAGTGCATACCTATAACAGTATTTACACCCAGCATTCTGGACGCTTCAATGGCATCATGCACATCCATGGTAAAATTATTGCCGATGGGCAGAAAGGCGCATTTCAGTTTGTGTCTTCTGGGTATCAGCTGCATGTCGGAGTGCAGCGCGGTATCACCGGCATAGTAGAAGCAGTCTTCGGTATTGTGAATGACAAATCCTGCAGGATTACCTCCGGGCGTACCATCCGGCAGGGTGCTGCTGTGCACGGCATTGACCATTTTAACAGTTCCAAAGTCAAAATCCCGACTTCCGCCGATATTCATTGGGTGAACCTGTTCAATGCCTGCAGATTGCAGCCATGATGTCAGTTCCCAAATGCCGATGCAAGTGCAACCGGATTGCCTGGCGATGGCAACTGCGTCCGCGACATGGTCTTCGTGGCCATGGCTAATGAGCATGTAGTCGGGTTGAATGGTGGATATATTGATGGAAGATGCCAGTGGATTTGGCGTAATGAACGGGTCAAATAGCATAGATTTGCCTTTGCTAACCACTTCAAAACAGGAATGTCCGTAGTACGTAACTTTCATAAGCGTCTTCTTCCGTCTGGCAAAATTATTCCAGCACCGTTAATGTTTGCAGGCCTTGTGATTTCAGTTATCTACATGGTTTTGGGGAATTGTGGTTGTAAAAATGTGGATAATTATTCTGACACCCTCATCTTCAGGTATAATGAAGACGCGACCCTTACTACGCTTGACCCTGCTTTCATTAAATCACAGTCGGAAATTTGGGTAGCACAACAAATCTATAATGGTCTGGTGGAACTTGATTCTGCCCTAAAACCCGCTCCCGCACTGGCTTACAGGTGGGAAGTGAGTGCCGATGGACTTGTGTATAAGTTCTTTTTAAGAAAAAATGCCGGTTTTATGAATCCTTTGGACATGTCATTCCGGCAGGTTACGGCACAGGATGTGGCTTTTTCATTTCAACGGATTGCCAATCCGGCGACAGCTTCTCCATCGGCGTGGATTTTTTCGGGTAAGGTTGACACAGTTTTCAGCAAGTCTTTCCAAACCGAGGGAGATTCCGTGTTTGTATTGCGGCTCTTGAGCCCTGATCCTACGATTTTGTCATTGCTTGGAACAGTGTACTGCAGTATCGTGCCGGAAAAGCAAGTTAGAAGCAGAAAGGATTTTGGCCACCATCCTGTAGGAACAGGACCTTTTTATCTCAAATACTGGGAAGAAGAAGTAAAAATGGTGCTTCGTAGAAATCCCCGCTACTTTGAAAAAGTGAATGGACGTTCTTTGCCTTATCTGGAAGCGGTAAATGTAGATTTTATCAAAAACAAGCAAACTGCTTTTATGCATTTTGTAGCGGGTCGGTTTGATTTTTTTAATGGAGTTGAAGGAAGTTTTAAAGATGAATTGCTGACACGGGACGGAGAGTTAAACCCCAAATACAGCGGTAAATTCGGTATGTTAAAGAAACCTTTTCTCAATACAGAATACCTGGGATTTTGGCTGGGTGACAGCGTGGGTGGGAAAACCAATCCGCTGGTAAACGTGCATTTGCGAAGGGCTTTGGCATTGGCAGTAGACAGAAAGTCGCTGATCCGCTATTTGAGAAACGGGCTTGGCACCTCCGGTGATAATGGATTTGTACCACCGGTGTTGCTGAATGCAAACACCGCAGGCTTGCCTTTTAATCCCGAAAAAGCCAGGCAGGAATTGCAGATGGCGGGTTTTCCCGGAGGTAAAGGACTGCAGGAACTGTCCTTGACCACTACCGCCGACTATCTTGATATGGCTGTATTCCTCAAAAAAGCGTGGGCGGATATTGGGGTGAATGTGAAGATTGATGTGCAAACGGGGGGGATGCTACGACAAATGCGAAACAAAGGCAATTTGGCTGTTTTTCGCGGATCCTGGATTGCCGATGTGCCCGATGCAGAAAACTACCTTGCCTGTTTTTATTCGGGAAATTTCAGCCCCAACGGTCCCAATTATACCCATTTTAGCAATGCCGAATTTGATGCATTGTACAAAAGATCTTTTTCGGAAAGTGGATCAGCCAGAGTGCGCACGATGCAGGCAGCTGACAGCATCGTAATACAAAATGCGCCCTTGCTGGTGCTTTATTATGATCAGAGTCTTAGGCTTTATCAGAATGCGGTGAAAGGACTCAGCAATGACGCCTCAAACAGGCTTATTTTAAAAAATGTTAAAAAAACAACACCATGAAATATTTACCCCTGTTGATAGGCGCACTCATTATTATAGCCGTGATATACGGCGTGATAAAACTATACCGCAACCTGATGAACAAATAAATTAAAACTGGCTGGCTGCGATGAAGGCATCCAGCTCCGGATTGTGGGCCCTGGTGTTGTCCAGTTCATTTCTGTGGCCCTGCCACCAAACTTTTCCTTTATAAATAAAAGTGATGGATTCACCGATATCATACACGGTTTTCATATCGTGGCTGTTGATAACGGTAGTGATTTTAAATTCATTGGTGATATCGTGGAGCAATTCATCGATGCGCCTGCTGGTGATGGGATCCAGACCGCTGTTGGGTTCGTCGCAAAAAAGGTAGCGGGTTTCCAAAGCAATGGCCCGGGCAATGCCCACACGCTTTTTCATCCCTCCCGAAATTTCAGCAGGGTATTTCTTATTGGCATTTTCCAGGCCTACCCGGCTGAGGCAAAAATTGATTCTGTCTTTGCGCTCTTCGGGTTTCATTTTACCAAACATTTTCAGCGGGAAATCTACGTTTTCCTCTACGGTCAGTGAGTCAAAAAGGGCGGTTCCCTGAAACAGCATCCCGATTTCGCGTCTTACTTCGCGCACCTGCTCGTAGGGGAGATGAACAAAATCCCGACCGTCGTAGTTAATGCTGCCGCTTTCGGGCTTGAATAAGCCCACCATGCATTTAAGCAAAACCGATTTGCCGCCACCGCTTGCGCCGATAATAAGGTTGGGTATACCGGGTTCAA
The DNA here is from genome assembly GCA_964431045.1 of uncultured Flavobacteriaceae bacterium. Classification (GTDB taxonomy): domain Bacteria; phylum Bacteroidota; class Bacteroidia; order NS11-12g; family UBA955; genus RGEC01. The sequence continues at coordinate 244 of CAYSIK010000174.1, read as the reverse complement.
ATTTGGCATTGATGTCAAACAGTACCTGTTTGTCTGAAAAGCTTTTATTTACGTTTACCAGTTCTATCATGGTTACAGCATCAGTTTGGCTATGATAAAATCGGCAAACAGGATAAGTACGCAGGATCTTGTAACGGCGCGGGTACCGGCTTCTCCCACTTCCAGCGCTCCGCCTTCAGTGAAATATCCCTCATAGGTGCTCATACTGGTGATGATGAAGGCAAAAACCAGGGCTTTGGTCATG
>CAYSIK010000173.1:0-3653 GCA_964431045.1 uncultured Flavobacteriaceae bacterium | reverse complement strand
TGAAATGCCAGGGCCTGCATTTCGGGGTTGTGGCCCACTACCAGAATACACGAGGCTTTCAGGTTGTTGATGGCATCCATGTATTCGTGCGCCCTGCCCATATACAGCGGTGCGTGGTACACGATATGTTCCGCAGGATAATCAAATACGCGGGAGGCTATCTGCGCAGTTCCTGCCGTGCGGGTAGCCGGACTGCTCAATATCATTTCAGGAATGAGGTTGTTTTCTTTCAGCAAAATAGCGGTCTGCTCCGCTTCCTGACGTCCGCGTGCCACCAAGGGCCGCTCAAAGTCGTTGTAGGCATCTTCCGCATCGGCGGCCTTGCCGTGGCGCATGAAAATGATGGTTTTGCCCATGTTCAGGATTTGCTGAGGCGCAGGAGTTTCATTCCTGCCCAGCACCAGCCGGCTATCATCAGCACACCGCCAATCGGAGTAATCGCACCGAGTTTTTTCAGCGAAGCGGCCAGAACTTCATTCAGTCCGATGAAATACAGGCTCACCGAGAAAATCCACATGCCCGCTAAAATAAGCAGGATGGGCTTTTCCAGGGTTTTGCCAAACATGGATAGAACCATGATGCCCAAAGCGGTGTAAACCTGATACTGCACGCCGGTTTCAAATACAGCGATGTAGCGCTCCGTGGCTATTTCTTTCAGGCCATGCGCACCGAAGGCGCCCAGGGCAATGCCTGCGGCCAGCAGCAGCGCTCCCAGCGCCGTGAGGCGATACAGGGGCTGCCCGTTTGATAAATTAGTCATCCAGTCCGTGTTCTATCAGGGTTAACAGGTAATTGCGGTGGTCCTTGCTGTCTTTGTCGCCACCGGTGCTGCTTTTCAGCTTGCGGGTAATTTCCTGCAGCTGTGCGGTTGCCCTGGCCTTGCTGATTTCATCGTGGCGGCTATTGCCTTTGAGTCCTGTGATGGCAATCAAACGCTCGGTGTAGTTGATTTGCAGCACCTGGCGGAAGCTGTTTACATTGCTGTTGATGTCTTCATCGAAGATGGCTTTGGTGAGGTCGCCCAGCATTTCACCCACGCTGTATTTGTTGCCGTACAGGCGGCTGTCGCTCAGGCGCAGCATCATGCTGGGGCTCAATAAATGGTCGAGCACCCCGCTCTGCATGGCATCTACACGGCTGTGGAATTTGGGATCTTCACCGGCGCTAAAGAAGTTGAAACCACGGCGCTGGGGTTGCAGGTAAGCTACAATATCGGCGGGCACTTCCATGGCATTGGGTGCAAAGGCATATTTGGCCAATGCGTTCATGGCGCGTTTCTGGTCTGCGTAGGGTACGGGCGTGTAGGGCTGGGTGCTGCCTGCACCGGGAGCCACACGCTCTACGTATACACCACCCACATAACGGCTGATAATGCCGGTCATTTGGCTGTAGGCACCGGAAAGGCTTCCGTAGGCATTACGCAGTTCCTGCCAGCTAACGCCACTGGTGTAGCGGTTTTTCAGGCCTTTCATCAGGGTTTGCACTTTTTCGATGCGCTCAACGCCATAGCTGATAGCATCCGAGCTGAGGTCGTTCACCATCACACGGGGGTCAATTGCCTTGCCGGGTGCACGCATGTCATCGGCATCGTTGCCGAAGGTGAGGGCTTTTTCGCCACTGCGGGCCAGAATAGTAGCCAGACGGGCTTTTTCCTGGGTTTCGTCTTCCAAAGCAGGGCTGTAGCCATATTCAATGGCCCACATATCGTAAGGTCCGGGGGCGGTTTGGCAGTAGTCAACTGCGTTCACATCGCCGTTCAGGTTGATGGCAGGATAATCCATCACTGAACCAATCAGGCCGTTAGCGGTAATGTTTTTGTCTTTCAGTTCGGCGGGGCTCAGCAGCTGACTGGCTTTCATGTTGTGCTGAAGGCCGAAGGTGTGTCCCATTTCATGCAATACAAGGTAGTGCAGGCTCTGGTGAATGAGTTTGGTTACTTCCACATCCGAAGCGCCGGCAGCACGCATCATTTCGGTGCCCAGCAACATTTCGTTGTGCAGGGTATGGCCGGCTTCGCAGAAGTGCCCGTTGGGTTTTTTGATGTCATAGAGCTTTTCGGCTACCAGGCGGTTGGTTACAAACACATATTCTAGCATAATGTCGGCACCCAGGATTTCGCCGGTACGGGGATTTACAAAGCTGGGGCCATATCCACCGAAGGGCGGGTTAGGGCTGCTGGTCCAGCGCAGCACGTTGTAGCGGATATCGCCGGCATCCCAGTCGGCGGTGTCGGGCTGTTCCTTAATCTGTACGGCGTTGATGAAACCCAGGGGCTCAAACGCCTTGTTCCAGGCTTCGCCGGCGGCTTTGATGGTGGCGCGGAATTCTTTGGGCGTGGTATTTTCAATCCACCATACCACGGGCTTTACAGGCTCGCTTTTGGCGGCTGAAGGGTCTTTTTTGCGAAGGTCCCAGCGGTGGATGAGATCGCGGTAGTTAACAGCGGCGGTGGTGGTCATGTCGTTCACCTGGTCGGAGAAGAAGCCTACGCGGGGATCGTCCTGGCGAGGTTTGTAGCCGTCTGCGGGCATCTCAATCAGGCTGTGCTGCACCACTACATTGATGGCACGGGCATCGGTCACCTCTTCGCTGCCGCCGTTAATGGGGTAGGGGTTTTCAAACACATAGCGCACCACCAAATCAGTGTTCATGGGGTAGTTTTTCAGTTGTTCATACCGGGTTTTGGTGCGGCTCAGACTACCCAGGTTGAACGCCATGGGATTGCCGGGGAATCCGCTGGGCTTGATCTGGTGCAGTTTTTCACCCAGAAACAATTCGTCCGCATCAATCAGGTATTCACCTGTTTTTTCATCGGTGGCAATGATTTTTTCATATGCCAGCGAACTGTTGCTGATATTGGCATTTGCGCTCTTGCTGATTTCGTTATTGGGATCAAAATAGAAGCTGGTATTTTGCTGTTCAAAATCGATGTATTCGAAGTGTTTTTTGATTTTGAAGATGCGGCTGCCGCGGAATTGACCACGGTGGAATCCGGCATCGGTTACTCCGTTTTCGGTATAGGTAAAATGGATAAACTCTTTGTTGAGCTGGTCTTTTTTAATGAGCAGATAGGATTTGCCTGTGGCGGTATCCCTAAAAAGGGTAAACAGGCCCGGCATGCGCTTGCAGCTTTTGGTTTTGGAAGCGATGGAAGGCTTGTCGTCCTTCGGTTTGGGAGCTTCGGCAGCGGCGGCGGGAGCGCCTTTTTTCTTGTCGTTTTTCTTTTTTTGGGCCAGAACGGGAACGGTGGCTGCAGCGAGCATCATTCCCAGCAGTAAGGTTCTTTTCATCATAAAAGCGTAACTGCAATGATACGCAGGATTGGGTGATTTTTCGGCAAAAGCCGTCGTATGTGTAGGATTATTCGATGGTAACCTGCTTGTTTTCGAAGGCTACGACCATGCCCGGATAAATTTTGTTGCGGCGGCGGGTTTCGGTTTGTCCGTTCACCTTTACCATGCCGGCATCGATAATGCTGTTGGCATCAGCACCGGTTTCTACCCAGCCCAGTAGCTTAAGCAGGGAGTTGAGTTGGATGTAGGGTGTTTGAATTTTCATGAGAGGTAATATACGAAAAAAAATTGAGAATTCCAAATTTTTCGGGCGTTTTATTTCATGCCTGCGAATGATGCGCGGCAGGGTTTTCCGCCAGC
>CAYSIK010000172.1:0-3674 GCA_964431045.1 uncultured Flavobacteriaceae bacterium | reverse complement strand
AATATACGCAATTTTTACCAGAAAAACAAGAAAAATCGGAAAAGCAGTCTAATTAGAAACCCACCCTTAAACCCGCCTGCAAAGCACTCTTAGCCATCCCCATTTCCGTATAAACCGATATCGCAGGGTTTATGCTGTAGGCAAGCCCCATAGTCATATCGGCCCCAAGACTTGGGAGGGATAGTGAATTGGGAATTCTTTTTTCAACAAAACCCAGATTCACCGGAAAATTCCACCGATCGGAAAGCGGATCATTGGAGTTCACTTTTACCGTATTCATCATAACTCCAACGCCAAGTCCAATGTAAAGATCCCACTGATTGTGATTCAATGCATGGTAATTGATGCGGGCCAGTGCACTCCAGCTTTTATAAGTAAGATCCCCTGCTATACGCACATTCTGGTTATTTATACTGTCTAAAAACACATTTGCAATCAATCCGCCGGTGGCAATATTTAATCCCACACCAACATGGTTGGAAAGTGCATATTCTCCTTTGACATATACATTTGGCACTTTGGAAAAATTTACTTCGTCCCACCCGTTCAGCAAAGATTTTTCGAGGGTTTTTGCCATAATAAAATTGGCATTGATTAACCCATAACCGCCACTGACAAAGGTTTTGCCTTTGGTAAAAGCCGAATAATCCACTTCAGCCCTGGCAAATTCCTGTCCTGAAAGCTGACCGACGCACAATGATGCAATGGCAATGCAGAGAATTCTAAAATTCATCAAAGAGGAATATTACCGTGTTTTTTACGTGGCAGGTTACGCACCTTATTTTCCAGCATTTCGAAAGCCATGATAAGTCTATGGCGGGTTTCTTCAGGGAAAATCACCTCATCTACAAACCCGCGCTCGGCAGCGCGGTAAGGATTGGCGAAAATACCGGCATATTCGGCTTCTTTATCTTTCAAGGCTTGCTGAGAATCAGCGGCAGCATCGATTTCTTTTTTGAAAATAATCTCAGCGGCACCTTTGGCACCCATTACCGCAATTTCTGCCGTTGGCCAGGCAAAATTCATATCTGCACCGATATGCTTGCTGTTCATCACATCGTAGGCCCCACCATAGGCTTTGCGCGTTATAACCGTGATTCTGGGAACCGTGGCTTCGCTGAAAGCGTACAATAATTTAGCTCCATTGGTAATGATGGCATTCCATTCCTGGTCGGTGCCGGGCAAGAAACCGGGAACATCCTCCAGCACCAGCAACGGTATATTGAAAGCATCACAAAAACGCACAAATCGGGCTCCCTTCTGGCTGCTGTGCACATCCAGTACACCGGCCAGGTGGGCAGGCTGGTTAGCAACAATGCCGATGCTCTTGCCTGCAAGGCGGGCAAACCCAACGATGATATTTTCGGCATATGCTTTATGCACCTCGAAGAAACTGGCTTCATCCACAATATTTTCAATCACTTCGCGCATGTCATACGGCTGATTGGGGTTTTCAGGTACAATTCCTTTAAGACCATCGCGGGTTTCATTGCCGGCATGGTAACTCAGTGCTGCCGGTTTCTCCTCGCAGTTCTGGGGTAAATAGCTGAGCAGCTGCTTGATATTGAGTATGGCTTCCACCTCATTGGCGGCTGTAAAATGGGCTACACCGCTTTTGCTGCCATGCACAGAAGCTCCGCCCAGCTGTTCGCTGCTCACATCCTCATTGGTAACGGTTTTTACCACATTGGGCCCGGTAACAAACATGTATGAGGTATTTTCCACCATCATAATGAAGTCCGTCAAGGCGGGCGAATACACTGCACCGCCTGCGCATGGGCCCATAATGGCGCTGATCTGCGGCACTACCCCGCTGCTCATTACATTGCGATAAAAAATATCGGCGTATCCGCCCAGGGAAACCACCCCTTCCTGAATACGGGCGCCACCACTGTCGTTGAGACCAATTACAGGTGCTCCGTTTTCCATGGCCATATCCATGATCTTGCAGATTTTTTCGGCATGGGTTTCAGAAAGGGAACCGCCAAACACAGTAAAATCTTGCGAGAAAACATACACAAGACGACCGTTTACTTTGCCGTATCCCGTCACCACGCCATCTCCCAGAAATTGCTGGCTTTCCATGCCGAAATCCTTGCTGCGGTGGGTAACGAAAGCTCCGATTTCGCAAAAACTTCCCTCATCGAGGAGCAGATTTAAACGTTCGCGTGCGGTAAGTTTACCTTTGGCATGCTGGGAAGCGATGCGTTTTTCACCACCACCCTGAAGTGATTCGGCACGTTTGGCCTCTAAGATCTGGCGAGCATTAGACATTACGGCAAAAATAAGGGTATGCCGCTGATTTTCCGAAATCGGTTTAAAGGGATTCCACCAACAGGCGGCCTGCGTGCAGGGCTGCATTGGCCGAAGGGTATGCAGCAAAGTCACCGGTGGCAAGCACACCCTTATGCAGCTGAACCAATTCAGGCTCAAAACGCATGGAACTCAAATTGGGCAATGCGCCGGGCACCGTAATGGCTTTGAGAAAAGTTGCGGGATGTTCCAATGCCTTTATCTGCCTGAGTTCCTCGAGCACATCTGTTTCCATGCCTTCCCGGTAAGTAGTACCCGGTTTCAGCGTCACGCTCAGCAGGTGCTTACCTTCCGGACTGTAGGAGGGTTGAACGGCAGATGGCATGCAGAAATGATTAACCAGTCGGTTTGCAGCTGCATTCAGACCAATGAATTTACCCCATTTCGGTGCTGTGTCCGCGGAGAAATACAATACCGAAGTGCTGTGATTGCCCTTCCATTCGCTTCGCTGAACACCTTGAAATTCAGATAAACCCGAAGTTATCCAGATATGGGGTGCCGAAATCACGGAATCATCTTCCAGGGTTACCGATCCGGACTGCACCTGTTTCACCCGGGTTGATGTTCGAATACAATCAGGGTTAATTTCCGATGAAACCAATTTTATCAGATGCTGCATACCTTTTTCAGGCAATGCGGCCGTTCCTTCTGCAAAAGATTTGAAAACAAAAGCAAACATGGCGGCCGGGGTATTCAGTTCCGGTTCCAGAAATATTCCGGCATAAAAAGGCTTGAAGAAAGCTTCAATAAACTGACTTGTGAATCCAAAGTCCTGTAAAAATTGCAGGGTAGAATTATCGTACTTACTGAAAATATCTTCAAGACTTTCACTTTTGAGTCGATTTCGCAAACGCAAAATCAAAAACATATCTTTGATGGAAACTGATTTTGAGAAGAACGCCTCTAAGGCTACAGGCCCCTCCCTAAAGGGATCTGCCACTGTATACGCTTTTCCATTTTGATAAATTTTAGCACCGGATGCAAACGATTTCAGGGAAAGCGCATTGAGGTTAATTTGATGGTTTTCCCATTCAGGGTAAGCGGTGTTTAAAATCTGAAAGCCTTTGTCGAGAATAAATCCATCGTAATTTTCCGATTGAATTCTGCCCCCCAGCTGCGGTTCAGATTCCAGCAATAAAAAAGGAACTCCTCTCCTGCTTAAAAGCCGGGCGGCGGACAATCCTGAGATGCCGCCGCCTACAATGATCACTTCAGGTTTCACACAAAAGAAACAAGCGATACAATCATTTTGTTGGACAATCAATAATCATCGGGCCGTGGCGGTGGCGGGCCATGCTTTCCACCGGGATGATGGCCTCCGCGACCACCACGTCCTCCGGGACCTTTGGGACCGCCGGGTC
>CAYSIK010000171.1:0-3680 GCA_964431045.1 uncultured Flavobacteriaceae bacterium | reverse complement strand
AGATCCCACCCTCATGTTTACCAATGCAGGAATGAACCAGTTTAAGGATTTCTTCCTAGGAAATGCCGTGGCAACTGAAAAGCGTGTGGCCAACAGCCAGAAATGTTTGCGCGTGAGCGGTAAGCACAACGATTTGGAAGAGGTAGGTCACGATCACTACCACCACACCATGTTCGAAATGCTGGGCAACTGGAGTTTTGGCGATTATTTCAAAGCCGATGCTATCAACTGGGCCTGGGAATTGCTCACAGAAGTATACCAGCTGCCCAAAGAGCGTCTATACGTAACCGTTTTCGAAGGCGATGCTGCCAGCAATATTGCATTTGACCAGGATGCTTTTGATACCTGGAAGCAGTTTTTGCCTGCAGACAGAATCATCAATGGCAATAAAAAAGACAATTTCTGGGAAATGGGCGATACCGGTCCCTGCGGTCCCTGCAGCGAAATTCACTTCGACATGCGCGATGACGCAGAGCGGGAGCGTGTTTCAGGAGCAACGCTGGTAAATACCGGCGATCCTGAAGTGATTGAAATCTGGAACCTGGTATTTATGGAATTCAACCGCAAGGCCGACGGTAGCCTGGAAAAACTGCCTGCGCAGCACGTGGATACCGGTATGGGCTTTGAGCGCCTTACCCGCGTCATTCAAGGGAAAAAGAGCAATTACGATACCGATATTTTCAGCTTCATCATTAATGAAACCTCTGCGATTGCGGGAATTAAGTATGGTGCTGCAGAGTCTTCTGATATCGCCTTCCGTGTGATTGCCGATCACATTCGTGCGGTGTCTTTATGCATTGCCGATGGACAGTTGCCTTCCAATACAGGCGCCGGTTACGTGGTTCGCCGCATTCTGCGCAGGGCTGTGCGCTATGGATATAGCTACCTTAATCTTTCTGAACCTTTCCTGCATAAACTTATTCCTTCGCTGGCTGCTTATTTTTCAGCATCTTTTCCCGAACTGAGAGCGCAGCAGGATTTTGTGGCCCGGGTGATTAAAGAGGAAGAGGCCTCATTTTTCCGCACCCTCAGTACAGGTTTGGGTTTGCTGAACGATTATTTTGATACCAACAAAGGCAAAGACGTAAGCGGGACTACTGCTTTTGAATTGTACGATACCTATGGTTTTCCGCTGGACCTGACCGAACTGATTGCCCGAGAACGTGGATTAAATACCGACGTGCAGGGTTTTCAGGCTGAATTGAACAAGCAAAAGGAACGCAGCCGAGCCGATGCCAGCAAGGAAACCGGCGACTGGCAGCTACTGATGACCGATGCCGAAGAGAAGTTTGTGGGTTATGACGTGCTGGAAACCCATACCCATATCAGCCGTTTCAGAACGGTGAAAACCAAGGGCAAAGACCAGTATCAGCTGGTGCTGAACATTTCACCGTTTTATGCTGAAAGCGGCGGACAGGTTGGAGATTCGGGTGTTTTGACCGGGTCTAATGGCGATATCGTAATCGTGCTGGATACCCAGAAAGAAAATAAACTGCATATTCTTATCTGCGATAAACTGCCGCAGCATACGGATGATACTTTCGTGGCAACTGTAGATGTACTTCGCCGTGCAGCCATCAACAATAACCACAGTGCCACCCACCTCATGCATTCCGCATTGAGAGAGGTTCTTGGGAGCCACGTGGCACAAAAGGGCAGTCTGGTAAACGAACAATACCTGCGTTTTGATTTTTCACACTTTGGCAAAATGAGCGACGAAGAATTGCAGAGGGTGGAAGAGCGTGTAAACGAAAAAATCCGCGAAGGTATTGCCTTGCAGGAACACCGCGATATGCCCATCGATGAAGCCATGAAAATGGGTGCTACCGCACTTTTTGGCGAAAAGTACGGCGATACGGTGCGTGTGATTGTGTTTGACAAGAACTACAGTATGGAATTGTGCGGGGGAACCCATGTGGCCAATACGGCGCAAATCGGGATGTTTAAGTTCGTTTCGGAAAGCAGCGTGGCAGCAGGCGTTAGAAGGGTAGAGGCGGTTACCGGGGCAGAAGCATTCAGGATGTTGCAAAACCTTCAGGCCAAAGAACAGCAAATCGCTGAACAGCTGGGAAATCCGAAAGATATTCTTCAGGCCATAGTGAAAATGCAGGAAGAACTTGACGGTCTCAGAAAAACGGTTGAGCATTTCAGGCGTGAAAAAAACCAGGCGGAGAAACAGCGCATTCGTTCTTTGGTAAAGGAAATAAACGGGGTGCAGGTATTGATTGCCCGCGTGCAGATAGACGGAGCCGATGCTGCCAAGGATATTGCGTTTCAGTTGAAAAATGAAATTTCCAATGTGTTCTGTGTGCTGGGTTGGTCTTTTGAAGAAAAACCCGGACTGGCGGTGATGATTAGCGATGAGCTGGTGGCATCTAAGGGCTGGGACGCATCGGCCATGGTACGCGATCTGGCCCGTGAAATTCAGGGTGGTGGCGGCGGACAGAAGTTTTTTGCTACCGCCGGCGGCAAAGATGCAACCGGACTGGACCGTGCGCTGGAAAAAGCGGCAGGCCTTGTTTAAGTGTAAATAGAAATTACCTTTTTAGTTTCAAAAAAAGGTTCCTCATACCATTGCGAAATGGGCTGTTCCTGAATTTTCAAAGAGGATTGAACCTTCAATAGTTCTGCGGTTTCTTCGGCTAAATCGCCGCCTTTCAACAGGTAAAAACAAGGTTTATGGTTCCATTTTCCCTGCATCCAGGTCCACAGCTGCAGCATAGGGGCTACGGCGCGGGCAGTGGCAATGTCAAAATGTTTGTTTAGCGTTTCGGTTCGGCTGTTTACCGCAACAGCGTTTTTCAATTCCAGTTTTTCAATCACATCGGCAACTACGGCTACTTTCTTACCAATGCTGTCGCAAAGTGTAAATTCCACATCGGGAAACATAATAGCCAGTGGGATTCCGGGAAAGCCACCACCTGTGCCAATATCAATTACGTCGCTGCCTGCAGGAAATTCGAAGGCTTTTGCCAGTGCCAGGCTATGCAGTACATGGTGCAGGTAAAACATTTCCATGTCTTTGCGCGATATCACATTTACACGCTGGTTATGTTCGGTATACAGCGCCTCCATTTGCAGAAACTGCTGTTTTTGTTTTTCGGAGAGATCCGGAAAATGGTTGAAAATAATATCAGCGCTTACCATGCAGGTTTTTTTGCAAAAAATGCCCTGATACCAATAATCAGATACCAATAGGTGTGAAACCAATTCCAGAAGGGATAGAATAGGGCCACCCCACCAATCTTAAGTGCGCGGCTGCGTCCGAAAAAGATGATCCATTCCGGCGTCAGTTTTAGAAGCAGCAATGCCAGTGGGTATACGAACCAATTGCTAAAGAAAAACCAAACCGTAACCAGGGTCCAGAAAAATAATTGAGCTGCACTGAACCAGCCCAACTGTCTTGTCACGGTACTGTCATAGTATTTGCCAATCCAGAGGTGGCGAATTCGTTGTTTAATATATTCAGACCAGGTGCTTTTGCCCTTGCTCCATGTGATGGCATCGGGATGAATGACCACAGCGGTATTGCCGGCGCTGGCCACCGACTGCACAAACAAATCATCGTCACCACTCATAATATGCTGATGGCCTGCAAAACCTTTGTGCTTAAAGAATAAATCCTTTTTATATGCCATGTTTCTGACTACGCCCATAAACGCCCTACCAATGAATGTAGC
>CAYSIK010000170.1:0-3759 GCA_964431045.1 uncultured Flavobacteriaceae bacterium | reverse complement strand
CAGGCACAGACCAGCCAGCTCAAGGAATACAAACCCTATCAGGCCAACATCAGAGCTGCAGCGCTGCGCGATTCCATTTACAAACTCCTTCCCTTCCAGTTCGGCGAAACCGTCTACATCATGCCCGACAGCCTGAAGGCAACCATCAACGCCGTCAATATCAGCGGCAATGCGAGTGAGTACAGCATCAAATATCAGGTGCGTACACGCAAAGGCGACTACATGTCTGTTTCATTGACAGATCTCAAGAAGTAACATTCATCCGAAACTCTCCTATGCGTGTCGAAATCATGCATTTGGCGAAAACGGAATGAATTTTGTCCATAGGATTAATAAGAACTAACCCGTATTATTGAGCCCGATTTATGAGTGCAGAGAATTTCAAGTTCAGAGATATCAAAACCTATTGCAGCACAGAGTGGCTGGCAAACAACACCAAAAAATACCGCAGTGTATTTGATGAGCAGGAAATTGCCTACCTATACTGCGAGGTTTCCCTGTTTAATAAAAAATTTGACGAAAAGCCCTGGAAACTCCAGATGCAACTAAAATGCTTCGACCAGGAAAACAATGAAATATGTGACCTTAACTGCGACCGTGAAGTCGATACCGCTGAACCTGTCATTTACGTGAGAGAGGGCTGGGGCGTAAAAACACCCGGTGCTTACTGGAAAACGGGCGTTTATCGCTGGGAAGCATGGATTAATGATGAATTGGCCGCCACCAAAACTTTCTACGTGGAGAATATTGGTTTGGTGCGCTCGGGCATGAATCCCTATTTCAAAATTGAAACTGTAAAACTTTATGAAGGTCCGGACGAAAATACGCGCTCCGAAGACCGCAAATACTACACAGTTTTCAATGCCATGAGTACCCGGTACGTATGGGTGGAAGTGAACACCAAAAACCTGACCCGTAAAAGCCAGGATTTGCCGGTAGAGCTTATTTTTAATTTCAGAACTTCAAACGGTTACCTGAAAGGATCTGTTACAAAACTTTTCTTCATCAAACCCAACGATGAAACCTTCACGGCCACCATTGGCTGGGGCAGCGATATTGTTGGAACCTGGTCTCGTGGCGAATACTATGCGGAAATTGTCTTTATGGACGAACTGCTGGCAAACATGCCTTTCGAAATCGGAGATGATTACGTGGAAGCCACCGAAGAGGATTTTCTGCCCCTCACCCAGATTGAGTTTGTGCATATGGAGGAGGAAGATGATGAAAATGACAAAGCACCCGCTTATCAGGGTCGTGTAGAAAAAGAAGAAGCTGCCGAGCCACAGAATTACGAAGAGGTAATGAAGGAACTGGACCAGTTGATTGGTCTGGGTGGCATCAAACAAAAGATTCACGAATATTCGGATTACCTGAGATTTGTGGCCCTGCGCCGTGAAAAAGGATTTGAAGAATCCGATAAAATAAACCTGCATGCAGTTTTTAAGGGCAATCCCGGAACCGGGAAAACGACCGTAGCCAGGCTACTGGGTAAAATTTACAAAGAGCTGGGACTGCTCAAAAAAGGCCACGTGCACGAAGTAGACCGTGGTGATCTCGTTGCAGAATTTATCGGGCAAACAGCCCCAAAAACCAAAGAGGCCATTAAAAAAGCCAAAGACGGCATCCTGTTTATAGACGAAGCATACAGCCTGGCCCGAAAGGATGAAGACAGCAAGGATTTTGGCCGTGAAGCCATTGAAGTATTGCTCAAAGAATTGAGCGATTCCAATGATATTGCCATTGTAGTGGCCGGCTATCCCGAGGAAATGGATATTTTTCTGGAATCCAACCCGGGTTTGAAAAGCCGCTTCAATATGTATTATGATTTTGCGGATTATGTGCCACAGGAACTGGTTCAGATTGCAGATTTTGCCGCCGGCAAAAAAGGCGTGCACTTTACCGATGCTGCCAAAGAGGTACTCTACAAATACCTGGTTGACAAATACCGCGACCGCGACAAGTTTTTCGGCAATGCCCGCATGGTAAACAGCATCGTGGATGAAGCCAAAATGAACCTGGGTCTGCGTATCATGAAAACTGCCAAACCCGCCGACCTGACCAAAGAACAGTTATCAGACATAGAACCCGTTGATCTGCAAAAAATCATGACCACAGGAAAAGGCATGCTCCCCGATATTCCTATCGACGAGGAACTGCTGAAAGAAAGCCTGGGCAAGTTGAAACGCATGATTGGCCTAAACAAGGTAAAGCAAGACATCGATGAACTGATAAAGCTGGTGCGCTATTACAAGAGTCAGGGCAAGGATGTGCGAAAGGCTTTCAGCCTGCACAATGTGTTTAGCGGAAACCCCGGAACCGGCAAAACAACCGTAGCCCGAATATTGGCACAGATATACAAAGCATTGGGCATACTGGAGCGCGGACATCTTGTGGAATGCGACCGCCAGAGCCTGGTGGGCGGTTATGTAGGCCAAACTGCAATTAAAACTTCCGACCTGATTAACAAAGCCATTGGAGGTGTATTGTTTGTGGATGAGGCATACAGCCTCACGGATGGCGGTCCCAACGATTTTGGACGTGAAGCCGTAGAAACCCTGCTGAAACGTATGGAAGACCGCAGGGGGGAATTCATTGTGATTGCCGCCGGCTACACCCAGAATATGGAGAAATTCATGGAGTCCAATCCGGGTTTGAAAAGCCGCTTCGATAAAGTTTTCTACTTTGAAGATTTCAATGCCGATGAATTGTACACCGTTGCCATCAATCAGTTATCTGAAAACAACATCACGCCCGATGCCGCTGCTGCAGAGCACCTGCATAAATACATTGAATTTATGTATAAAAACCGTGACAAGTATTTCGGAAACGGCCGCAGTGTGCGCAAGGTGATTGAGGAAGCCATACGAAATCAGCATCTGCGACTGAGCGAACTGCCGAAAAACAAACAGACTGCAAAAGCCATCAACACACTGGTACTTGAGGATGTAGAGGAATTCAGCACCGATATTAAACCCGGAACACCCGGCGGCGGAATTGGATTTCGTTAACCTGAATTGACCTGCGGATATTAACTTCGCAGCCAACATGAATGGCTTTTCTCTGGTAATTCCTTTTCCTTCGTTTCTCGATTATGTTTTTGGCAGTGCTGTATTGCTGTTCATAGGTATAAGCTGGTATTATTTTTTCCGCTTTTACATAAAGGTTAAACGCGATAAACCTGAGCCTGCAAACAATTATCCGCCGGTTTCCATTGTCATTGCAGCCAAAAATGAACTTCCCAACCTCCAGCAGTTTCTGCCCTTATGGCTTGAACAGGATTATCCTGAATTTGAGGTTATTATCACCGATGACGGCAGCACAGATGGCACGGCAGAATGGATGGCACCGCTGGTCATTGAAAATCCCAGACTGAAATACGTGCATCTGGATGCCGAATATGTAAAAATGCACGGTAAAAAGATTGCGCTGACACTGGGTTTCAAAGCCGCCCGCTACGCGCATTTCCTGCTCACCGATGCAGATTGCCGACCCGGCAGCAAATACTGGTTAAAAACCATGGCTACACCGTTTTCACAAGGCGCAGAAGTGGTACTGGGCTACTCCCCCCTGCATGCGGGGAAAGGATTTCTGGGTCGTCTTATTCGATTTGAAACCCTGCTCACCGCCCTCAACTACCTGGGATTTGCCCTGGCCGGAAAACCCTATATGGGCGTGGGACGAAACCTGGGCTACACCCGCCGCATTTATGACAGCGTAAACGGATTTTCGGCGCATTATTATCTGCCGGCCGGGGATGAC
>CAYSIK010000169.1:0-3889 GCA_964431045.1 uncultured Flavobacteriaceae bacterium | reverse complement strand
CAGAAAAAAGACCGTTCCCCATCTAAAGGGCATGCATTCCGTGTCGGGGCCATGGCCTCAGCAGCATTGGTAAAACTGGCACAATTTATCAGCAGCAACAACTTCTCAAGCGATGCAGTTCAGAATTCTATCTGGGTTTTATCAGACAAACACAACCTGAGCAGCGTGCATGAAGGAAATCAGCAGGAGAATGCCGAACTCCGTCAGCTCACAGCCGAACTTGCAGGCATTAAAATGCCCTGGTATTACATTAGCTACAAAACTGTTCCGGGCATGGTTTTCTCCGACAAGGCATCAACCCTGTCGGGCAAAATTGACTACACACTCTCAAATAATACATCGGTTACCATTATCGTAAAAAACAACAATGGCATGGTAATCCGCACCTTACTCGAAAACAAGGCGCAACTGCCCGGAAAACAGACCGTACCGGTAACATTCCCGGTTGCCGGATTAAGCAAAGGCAAATACCAGATTTTGGTACTGGACGACAACATCAATATCATACACAGCCGGGAATTTGAACTTTAGCGAAATTTTACACTGTCCACTACCATTACCCAAACCGGCAATGCATCGGTTGGGTAGTGGTGCTGGCGCATAAAGTACTTTCTATTCAATGTGTCCAAATGATCCATGCTGCTCACAATCAAAGTATCATTTGGGCTGTAGGAATACCCTATGTTTAGCGGCAAATCCATGGATTTAATTTTTAAAACAGCCTTGTAATATTTTTCAATTGGATGATAGTGACCCACATGCCATTTTGCCTGGAATGGCAATTTGCCTGACTTTTCAGCCTTTAGCAGAACTGCAGCAGAACTTACTCCAACAACGGTTGTATTGTGGTGATAATTTTCAAAATAACCCCATACCAATACAGCTGCAATGACGAGTTTCCAGCACATCTGAAAAACCCTGTTTGTGATTTCACTTAGCGGCATTACCACCAGCAAGGCCAATATCGGAATTACAGGGGCCAGATACCAGTAAATACGGGTTGCCGATACACTTATAATGCAAAGGAAAAACAGTGTTCCTGCAAGAATTCTAAGGTAAAGCCTCCTGTTTTCAGGCAACTTTACAACAAACCCTGCTATTACCGTCAGCACAACAAATCCGATGAAATACTGACTCCACAATACGTTCAAGTAATAGTACCACTGGGTGTTATGACCTTCATTGGGTTTCAGATAACGGCCTGAAAATTCATTGTCCAGAACTGCCTGAATATAACCCGGTGTTTGCCATTCATGTAAACCATAATATAAAACCACGGAGAAAAAAGGAATAAGTGCCAACCAAGCGACCCTTCTGATTTTCAACTCTGCCCTGGGTTTTATAAAGTAGCCCATAGCCAGCCAGCAAGGCAGCCACATAGCCGCGGCAATGCCCTTTGTGAGCAGGGCTGCCGTAAACCAAATGGAGGTATATTTGAGATATCTTCCCTCTTCGGGAGTTTCTATATGCCTCAGCCAGGATAGGGAAGCAAGAAAGATAAACATGGTAAGCAAGGAATCATAATCGCCGGTTCTTACTACATGATAGGTATTAAACCCACCGCAGCCCAGCATCACGGCAATCCATGCAGCTGCAACAGAAAAACCACTGCGGTTTTTTAAGAAACAGAAACCTGCAAGCAATGTAATACACCCAGCAAGAGCAGAGGGCAATCGCAATGCCAGTAATCCGGGACCCAGCAGCTTCATGAAAAATGCCTGGATAATAACCAGCAAATGCGGTTTGGTGTTCCAGAAATCAGGCTCGCCACCGTAGGTGGTGTATGCCAAATTACCGGTTTCCAGCATCTCAAGGGCATTATTCGCCTGCCGGCTTTCATCCCATAAATACATAGGTACGGCATCCAGCCTGTAGCATAGCACCCAGAAAGCCAGAATCAATAAAATCACCGAAGAAATCTGCTCGGCAATGTGCCCTGCATCTTTCCGGTTTAATGACATAATCGCTAAACTTGCTATCAGGGCTCAGTTACAAGCAAACGGGCAGATCTCAGATCCGTTCCTGATTGTAATTTCACGAAGTAGGTGCCTACGGAAGTTCCTTCCGGGATGCGAATGCGGCCATCCGGGGTTTGTCCGCCAAAGCAAACGGCCCCTGATGCAGAATAGACGGTATAGTGGTACATCTTACCGGAAGGCAGTGAAACAAACCAGTCTGATCCTGCAGAAACAGGCATAGGATAGGCATTTGCTTCCACCGTATGGAATTTAGTGGTTCCTACATGGCTTATTAACACAGGAATATCTGCAGTGTCCTTGCAACCATTGCTGTTGCTGGTAACGACAAGTTTTACAGTATAATTGCCTTCAGCCGAATACTGATGTGTGCCGGGCAAACCATTGGTTTTGCTTCCATCGCCCCAATTCCACTCAAAGGTCAGTCCAGCCGTAGTGATGGGTGTGCAAACCAGGGTTCTCTGCCAGCGGAGCTGCCAGGTAAATCCTGCTGTGGGCCTTGGCTTGATGGCTACTGTGAGCGGCTTGCGTGCACTGTAGCAACCGTTTTTTTCCGTGGCATAGTAGTACGTCACAGAGGATAACAGTGGCCCTGTTACAATCTGACTTCCTTTGAAAAATGAAGCAGATGAGGTGTCCTCATAATACCACCAAACATTACCACCGGTAACATTTACCTGAAACAACCCGGATCCTTTGGCGCAAACCGGATCAGATTTCACTAAGGATGGCAGAGGAGGCACGTTTACATTGATTTTTACGCTGTCAAAATTTATGGCCTCACATTGTTCCTCCGATGCCTTCAAATAATATACAGTATTGGCCTGTAAGTTTTGAAAAACGGGGTTTGTGCCTTTGTAAACAGGATTTAACAAATCGGACTTCTCAAACCAGTTCAAAGACCCCCAGGGTATATTGATGGTAAATGAGACCGAATCTCCTGCGCACACCGTGGGATTTGTTTTACCCGAAATAACCGGCGGCTGATACGCATGCAAGGTTGTATGTTCGCGGCTGCTGGCGCAGATACCGTTCCACACTTCCACAAAATAATCATAGGTTCCTCTTCCTGAGGGAACAAATGTATAATCCTTGCCAAATGCAATAGGTGTTCCTCCTGTGGCCTGGCTATACCAGCGAATAGTATCATTTCCCGTTGCACTCAAGGTAAAGGATTTTCCTGCACTGTAACAGGTAAAAGTATCCGCAACAACTGCCGGCTTTTGTGGAGCAAAATTATTGCTGACAAAGGCCGTTACCTTTACGCGTCCGCCTTTATTCAGGCATCCGTTATTGTTGGCCTCAACATAGAGTATAGTATCGCTGAACAAGGGAACTGTCTGATAAATATTACCCATCAATATACCCTTACCGCCTGTTGATGTTTTATACCAATTAATCTGACCCACATTTGTTGATGCCTGCAGGTTCGCGGATGCACCCAAACATATATAAGCGTCTTTCACTGTGGGCTTATCCGGATAATCATTAACGGTGAGATTTACCTTGACGAAACCCGAAAAACATGGCCCGTTTTCTGCTCTTACCCAGAAAGAATCGTTCTTCTGTGCATTAAAAACAGGATAACTGCTGCCCGAATAAAATGCGGTATCGTTAAGTTTTCGGTACCATTTAATCACTGCACCTGCATCTGTGGTAAGGTCTATGCTGCCTGTATCCCCGCGGCAAAGATTGGCTGATCGCTTGAGCGCCGGATTAGACGGTTTGAAATAAACCGTTTTTATTGTAGTGTCATTGCATGTACCCGATCTGTAAGAGTAAACAGTAGAAATCAACTGTACGTTGAAATTCTTTTTTGTGGCAGGTTTGTATTTGCCATCCACACTGTATGTGCTCCCAAAACTTCCGTCGTAAGACCAGCGATGTGAAAATTGCGGCAGATTATAATACTG
>CAYSIK010000168.1:0-3890 GCA_964431045.1 uncultured Flavobacteriaceae bacterium | reverse complement strand
TTATGGTGCCCACATTACAAACGGTTTTCCCGGGTAGTTTTATTCCCAATGCACCTGCTGACATGTTTGCTGCCATTGGGAAAAACGGACAAATAGCCAGCATATCACCTTCGCGCAAAATTGTATGGATCCGCATGGGTGATGTGCCTTCTGGGCAACTTGGCGAAGTACCGTTTCTGCTGGCCGACAAGATTTGGAGCCGCATCAACACTCTTACCTGTAACAGTACCTCCGTACGCAATGAAAATCCGAGACAAACGGGGGTATACCCGAATCCTGCTGCGGACCGCCTGTTTGTTTCAACTGCGGGGACATATGAGGTGCTGGAATTAACCGGAAAAATGTTGCAAAAAGGCTATGCAGACAACAACAGCGGCATTGACATTAACGGACTTAGACCCGGAGTGTATCTGCTGAACGGACCGAAGGGCTCTTACCGCTTCGTAAAACAGCCTTAAAGCTTGCTTTTGATGGCTGCTTTTAGCCCGTCGGCCTCGATGTAGCCACTTTGTTGCCAAATTGCTTTGCCATTCTTGTATACAAACAGGTAAGGCACATTATCCACCGACAGTTCCTTTATCAAACGGGGATTGTCATCGTAGTTGATTTTAACTACCTTTATTTTACCTGCATATTCTTTCTCAATTTCAGGTAAATAGGCCATGATTTTCCTGCATGGAGCGCACCACTTGGCCCAAAAATCCACAAGCACAAGTGTATCTTTTATACCGCCCATCATGGATTCAAATTCCGCCTTTTTCATGCCTTTGTCCATGGCGCCCTCAGGACTTTCTACGGCGCGGTTTTCATAGGTCCAACGGCTCATGCCCCCTTCCATATTGTACACCGCAGGAAAACCCATATCCTTCAGGATTTCAGCGGCCTTTGCACTGCGTCCGCCGGCCAGGCAATATACAAATACGGGCTGGGTGGTATCCAGCTGCTTGATGCGTTCGGCAAAATCAGGATCATTCACATTCATATTGACAGCACCTTGCAGATGCCCGCTTTTAAACTCTTCATCCGTGCGCACATCCAAAACGATTTTGGCAGGCGTGCTTTTCATGCGGCTCTCAAATGTAACCGTATTAAGGTTTTCAACTTCTACAGATTTGCCATGGGTTTTTGCCGGTTGTTGTGAACATGCACCCAATGCCATAAAAACTGCTGCGGAAAACAATGCTATTCTTATCATTCGGCAAAGTTGCAACAAATTTTCAGGAAGTAATGTGATTTTGGTTGCTTTGTAATTTTTTCGTTTTTGAAAAACAAATACAAATCCTGGTGGTTTATTGTTCGGGGTAAAGTAAGTTTTCATAGCAGACGAAGTCCGGGCTTGTCCCGGATTTTGTCATTTAAAAGGCATCTGATTATTTACCGCTGCTGCCGTATCCGCCTGCACCGCGGGCTGTTTCGGTGAGCTGTTCCGCTACCATCCACTTCACGGTTTCGTGCCGAGCCACCACCATCTGGGCTATGCGTTCACCATTGGCTATTTCAAAAGGCTCCTGCCCCAGGTTGATGAGCAACACTTTGATTTCACCGCGGTAATCCGCATCGATGGTTCCGGGTGAATTGAGAACGGTAATGCCATGTTTCAGGGCCAGCCCGCTTCGCGGCCTGATTTGTGCTTCATAGCCTTCGGGAAGTTCAACGATCAAGCCGGTAGGAATCAGTTTTCTCTCGCCGGGCGCCAAAACTATGGGTTCAGACAGGCTGGCATGCAAATCCATCCCGGCACTGTGGCTGGTTTGGTATTGTGGCAAAGGATTACCTGACTGGTTAATGATTTTTACGAGCAGCATACCTGGGAGCCTCTGCCAGCCATACGGCAAGCAGGTAAGCGGGAATGGTTAGATATGCAATATACGGAATAATTTCCTGATAAACAAGCGCCATGTACCCCAGAATGGCTGCAAACAGCATAATGCTGACCAATGTCATGCTTTTATAGGGTATATGATAATGATGCTGCCCCCAGAAATAACCAAGCACAACCATACCGCCATAGGAAGCCAGGGTTGTCCAGGCGCTGCCTACAAAAGAATACTGCGGTATAAAAACACCATTGCCAAGCAGGGTTATTGCTGCTCCAAACAAGGCTGTGTAGGCTCCCAGCATGGTTTTGTTGCTGATTTTATACCAAATACTGAGGTTGTAGTAAATACCGAGCAGCCAATTGGCCATCAGCAGCACCGGCACTATCTGCATGCCTCGGGCGTCCGTAAAATACATCTTATTGCGAATGAGCAATGGCGCCAGCCAAGGCAAACTGGCCATGGTACACACATAAATGAAACCACACACATATACAAAAATGGTCATTACCTGTGCGTAGGTTTGGGGCGCCTTGTTGCTCTCGGCCTGCTTAAAGAAAAAAGGTTCGGCAGCAAAGCGAAATGCCTGTACAAACAAAGTCATTACCATGCTGAGCTTATAAAAAGCTCCATAAATGCCAGCTTCATAATCACCTTGTCCGTTGGGCAACATTTGTTTTAGCAAAATGCGATCGAGCGTTTCATTAATCATGCCGGCAAGCCCCACAATCACCATAGGAAGGCTGTATGCCAACAGTTTTTTGAAAAGGCTGAAATCAAAGCCCCATTTCAGGTTAATCCACACGCGGCCCAGCAAAGGCAGGGTAATGAGTGAGGCCACCAGGTTGCTGAGGAAGATGTATTCCAGCAGCCTTGAAGGATCGTAAACCGAATTCACCCATGTATAACCTTTGGAAAGCAAGAGCGGACAACCCCACAGAAAAAACAGGTTCAGACCCACATTCACGGCAATGTTGATGGAACGCACCATTACAAATCGCCAGGGCCTTTCAGTAAACCTGAGCCAGGCAAATCCCAGGGAGGATAGGGCGTCGGCGGCCAGAATGGCCGTGAACCATATTGCATAGTGAGGTTTAGAAGGATAACCCGCCATTTGCATAAGCCCCTCCGAATACAAGTTGCCCAGCAATATCCAAAGAAAACCTGAACATAAGAGTGCTATAACGGCCGTAGAAAAAACCTTTTCAGGCTTGTACTCATCCTTTTTGCGGGCAAAATTGAAAAAACCGGTTTCCAAACCAAATGCCGCAATGACCGCAATGAAAGAAGCATAGCTGAACATCACGTTCACCTGTCCATAATCATCCACCTTCCCAAGGGAGGCGGTATACAGTGGCACGAGCAGAAAATTCAGCAGCCTGCCTACCATGGTTGTTAAACCATAGATGGCGGTTTGCGATGCCAGTTTTTTAATGAGCGGATTGATGGTGAATTTTTTTAAATCTTATCGTAATATTACGATTTAGCTTTACTGTAGTATTTTACAGCCTGTTCTTTAGTATATTAAATGAGCGCTGTACACGGTTATCGTGCAAAATCGTAAGCTGGTAATTTCCGGGAACAGAAGAAGCCATGTTCAATGTTCCTATGCCATTTTTTAGTTTGCCTTTCTGCACCATTTTGCCTGCGGCATCCCGCAATTCAAAGCGGAGGTTTCCGGCGTTTCCTGCATCAATCTGCAACAAATCGGTGGCGGGATTCGGATATACCTTTATTGGATAACCGTAAGCGATTGGCGCTGTTCCTGTGGGGGTAATCACATAGGCCTGCTGCACTCCGGCACTGCTGCTGCCTCCGGTTCCGTCTGCTACCGTAAACGTGGACTGACCCGTTGTGAAAGTGACTACACCGCCTGCACCGGTGGCCGTTCCGCCACCCGAATTAATGGATTCCTGGGCTGTGAGCAGGTTTGCGAAGGCTGAAAACAGCATGATAAAGGCTAAGCGGTATCTCATGGTTATTCAAATAAAATGCATTTTATCCAAAAACAGAAAATGCTAAGCTATATTGCTTCAGTATTTCCATGAACATATTGTTTTTTCGATGTATTTT
>CAYSIK010000167.1:0-3918 GCA_964431045.1 uncultured Flavobacteriaceae bacterium | reverse complement strand
AACATCATAATCACAGATAAGACTACGGCCAGATACATTACCCAAAGATCTTTTACCATTCCAATGGCGGTAATAATAGAGTCTATTGAGAAAACCAAATCCATTACAAGAATCTGAAGAACAATAGCAGAAAATCCGACGGTTTTAATTTTTGATGAAATATCTCCGGACTCACCTTCTGTTTTATGATAGATTTCAGCAACGCTTTTGTAAATAAGAAACAATCCACCTGCAATCAGAATAAGGTCTTTGCCGGTAAAATTTTTGTTTAAAATACCAATCAGTGGATCTTCCAACTGCATAATTAGGGATATTATGCCCAACAGTGCCAGTCTCAATAAGCCTGCGAGAATTAGCCCGATCCGTCTCGCTTTTCTTTGTTGTTCTGCAGGCAGCTTTGAGGCGAGTATAGAAATAAAAATAACGTTGTCTATACCCAGCACCGCTTCCAGCAGCACCAGTGTAAATATGGAAATGATAATTTCGATATCCATTTTTTTAGGCCTTTACGTCTTTTAATTTTAACTGAATGTTGGTTCTACCGTTAAAAGTATTTTCTTCAATACAATAACAAGCATTAAATATCTGTCTGTTGCTGACAGTGTGGATATGATGGCTCATGCCGAATCCGATACTGTCAATACCGGAACCTTGCTGATGTACAGTCATTTTTATGTGCTTGTCTTTGAGCACACGTGCGGTGCCGTTTGAGTGAAGATTATCGCTTCGGAATACCGGAATCATATTGCCCGGGCCAAAGGGGGCCATCTGGTTTACGATATTCAGCATATTGGTATTGATATCGCTCAGAGAAATCTGAAGGTCGTATTCAATCTCGGGCAGTGTGGGCACACCATCGGCTTTCTGTTTTACAATATCTTCAAAACGCCTGGCAAATTCCTCAAAATTTTCAGTGCGAATGGAAAGACCTGCGGCATATTTATGACCTCCGTACTGCTCCACTACATCGCTGCAGGCACCAATGGCCTCATGGATGTCAAAGTCTTTTACACTGCGGGCTGATCCGGTAAGCATGCCGTCATTTTCAGAGAACACAATCGTGGGTTTGTAAAATTGCTCTACCAGTCTGCTGGCTACAATACCAATGACGCCCTTGTGCCACTGATTTCCAAAGAGAACTGTACTTTTCTTGGCAAGCAGTTCCGGGCTGGTTTCCACCAGGGATATGGCTTCTCGGGTAATGTCGTTATCGAGCTCTTTGCGCTCATGGTTTCTGTCCTGCAGTACCTTGGCCAGTTTGCGGGCTGTATTAAAGTCTTTCTCAATAAGCACGGCAACAGCTGCTTTCGCATCGGCTATCCTTCCCGCAGCATTGATGCGGGGTCCGATACCAAACACGATATCTGAGATGGAAAGCGAACTTTTTTGCTGGTAGCCTTCAAGCAACGCCTGAATACCCAGAGATGGATTTTCATTGATTTTTTTTAGGCCAAAGTAAGCCAATGTTCTGTTTTCGCCGCGAATATCTACCAGGTCACTGGCGATACTTACTGCTACCATATCAATGTATTCCATAATGGAATCCAGCGGCAATCCGTGTTTTTCAGCGAATGCTTGAATTAATTTAAATCCGATGCCTGCCCCGGAGAGTTCCTTGTAAGGGTATTCGCAGTCGATTCGCTTGGGATTTAGTACAGCAGCGGCTTTGGGAATGGTGCTGCCGGGCAAATGGTGATCGCAGATGATGAAGTCCACGCCTTTGGAGTTGGCGTAGTCAATCAAATCGTTGGAGCGGATTCCGCAATCCAGCGCGATGACCAGTCCAAAGCCATTTTCAGCGGCATAGTCTATGCCGATTTTGCTGATGCCATAACCTTCCTTGTAGCGGTCCGGGATGTAATAATCAATATCGCCTGTATGTCTGTTTCGGAGAAAACTGTATACAATACTTACCGCAGTAGTTCCGTCTACATCATAGTCGCCAAATACCATCATTTTTTCGCCATTGGCAATGGCTTTGTCTATGCGGTCAATGGCTTTGTCCATGTCCTGCATCAAAAACGGATCGTGCAGGTCTTCAATCTTGGGGCGAAAGAACTTTTCAGCTTGCTGATAGGTTTCTATGCCACGCTGTATGAGTATGCTGGAAAGATGGGGATGAATATTTAATTCTCCTGCAAGACGTGCAATTTTTTCTTCGGAGGGTAGGGGTTTTGCACGCCAAATAAATTCCATATCCTGCAAAATTCGTAAATTTTAGCGAGGGTAAAAAATAAATCGATGATATTGTGAATAATGCCGATTGCCGATACTGTATCATGAGGGGCAAAACAGCGGCTCCTGCGGGGTTTCGGTGGGTTCTGTAAGTTGAGCCCGCATCCAGCACACATCTATCCAACTGCCGTTTTTCCAGCCTGCTTTTCGGTGAATTGTTTGTTCAGTAAAACCGCAAGATTGATGCAGGTGGATACTTTTTTCATTCGGCAATCCAATCAAAGCAAATGCGTGGGTGAAATGTCTTTCTTTTAGGGTATTCAGAAGTTTGTTGTAAAGGGCGTTTCCGATGCCTATTCCCGTAAAATCTTTTGCCAGATATACGGATGTTTCCACAGCCCAGCGGTATGCTGCACGTTCTCGATGTGCGCAAGCATAGGCGTAACCGAGTACTATGCCGTCCTTTTCTGCTATATAAAACGGAAATTTTGCTGCTATGTCGTTAAGTCTGGAGCTGAACGCTGCTCTTTCAGGCACAACAGTTTCAAATGTGTAAGGACCGTTTAAAATGTAGTATTCATAAATTCCGAGCACGGCTGCGGCATCTTCGATTCTGTAATTGCGAATTATGATGTTGTCTGAATGCAAGGTGAAAATGAATATGTTTGTTGCAAATTTCGTACATTTGAATATAAATATGAGAATAATTGCATTCGCACTTGCAGCCATACTTTTCGGGATGGGAAATGCACAGATAACCATTACACAGATATCCATGCCCGCTGCAAATGATACCCTTCGTTATTCAACAGTTGCAACGGCAGGTGTGAATTTAAATATTCAGCTAAAAGGGGCTTCTCAGGCTTGGGATTACAGCAAGCTGGTGGCCAACGGGCAGGATATTTACCGCTATGCTTCGGCCAACAGCACTCCATATTTGCTGTACTTCTTCAATCAAATTGGATTGAAAACAGCAGATAGCCTGGGCGCAGGACCGGTTATGCTCAAAAATATTTATTCGTTTTATACCAAAAATACAACAGTATTCAAGCAGGAAGGTATAGGGTATTCCTATCAGGGAATTCCGCTTGCGGCACAGAATAAGGATGATGATGAGATTTACCAGTTTCCTCTGAAATACGGAGATTCCGATGTGTCTACCTATAACTTTCGTTTTGCCATACCCGGCAATGTGTTTACCTATGTTCAGGCCGGTGTAAGAACCAATGTAGTGGATGGCTGGGGAAGTATCATTACGCCATATAAAACCTATCCGAATACGCTTCGTATAAAAACCCTGGTCAATGGTACAGATTCTTTGATTACCCAGTTTGGTAAAGTTCCGATACCACGTCGTCAGGTAATTTACAAATGGCTGAGTGCAGATGAGAAAATTCCTGTTCTGGAAATTACCGGCACCGAAACCGGTGGAAACTTTACTGCCAATCAGATTCGGTATCGTGATAAATACCTGGGTTTGGTTAGTCCGCTTAGGCCCCGTGCAGGTTTTACTATCAGCAAAACTTCAGGTTTCGTAACAGTAGATACATTTAATTTTACAGATAGAAGCCAGCCTTTTGCCACCAGTTTTAACTGGCAGATAACACCCACCGCAGGTGTTTCTTTTGTAGGCGGAACATCAGCAAGTAGCCGCAATCCCCGTGTGGTTTTCAGGCAGGCCGGATTGTATAATGTTTCGTTAATTGCGACCAATAATTTTGGCTCGGATGACACAACAGCGCC
>CAYSIK010000166.1:0-4049 GCA_964431045.1 uncultured Flavobacteriaceae bacterium | reverse complement strand
AACTTATTGGGAATACAGCATTCTTACTGGGTAGGTGTGTTGTGTTTTGCCTATCTGGCTTTCTTTGCCCTTAAAATTCAGCGTGAGCTCCGCAACCGCGGTGTTGAATTCGGCAAAGCTGACGTAGCCGGTCATTAAATACAACCCTGCTAATTATTTGCTATTTCAAAAATCTGGCCGGATCCACCACTGTGAATACACGGCTGATATTAAAACCGAACCGGAAACCCCGGTCCATCCAAGATCCATTGGTTTGGGCTATAAATTGTGGCTCTGCCATTCCTGCGCTGTTGGTGAAATGCAACTGAAAAACATGCACGCCTGTTTCCACGTCCACACCCACTGAAAAAGAATTATAAAACCCTGTATTTCCTCTGCCGGCGGGCCTGGAAAGAACCGGAATATATTCGGCATTGAAAGTTGTACGCGCGGTTATTTTCTCTCTGAATCCAATACCAACAGCCACCACCTGTCCATTTCTGCCACTGATTACAGAGGGTGCAATCTGCCAGGTGAAACGTTCGGTTTCCTTTCTACCGGCAATAAGCTGACCTGTATAAACCCATTCAGAACCCATCATGTTCAGGGCTGTTCTTGCTGCACCGGCATATAGCAGAGCGGTAAAGGGTCTGTTGTTATCGTTGGTTTGCTGCATCAAGCGGTATTTTAAGCCCGCATCTACCATGCGACCCAAGCTGCTGCGCCCCAGGTTCAAAGCCAGAGTGGGAACTACACCATATTCGGCACCAATTCTCACAGAAGCATTATCAAGACCAAATGCCTCATAGGAACCCAATCCTACGGCGCCAAAACGGTGATTTATCTTGAAATCCATTACCCCGGCATCCGTCAGTTCCAGGCTTTGCAAATTGATGACACGGGTGGTTTTGAAGGCATTTTCAACCTTGGTGCGCTGCGGCAACTCCTCCTCCAGTAATGAAAATCCGGAATCCTGCTGTGCTATTGAAATAACCGGGATACAAAACCCAGTTAGAATTAGCAATATGCGAAGGTTAAACGTCATCATTTCTTTTGCAAGGTGCACTCCACGCTCACTTTGATGCTTTTGGCTATTTGAGATGCATTATTGGCAGGGATCTTAATGTTATAATCTTCCAGCAGCACATTGAAATCACCGGAAAGCACGGCCTTCTTTCCTGATATGGTAAGCTTTCCGGGAACCACCACATCTTTGGTTACACCGTGCATGGTAAGTTTACCTTTCACGCTCACCGGATAGGTTCCGTCCGTACCATATTTAACTGAAGCATTGTCTGTAATAGAACCTTTGAAGGTACTTTTTGGGAACTTCTCGCTCTCCATGTAGTTTTCCTGAAAGTGCTTTTGCATCAGCGCTTTTTTAAAGAGAAAGCTATTGATAGATACAGCAAACTCCAGATTTCCGGATTTGGCATCCAAAGCTGCCTTCACCTGATTGTTGGTAGCATCTATATTTTCAGCAGTGGTTTTGCTGAAAAATTTAATAGTTCCTGAAGAAGTGGAATAAACCTGAGCTCCAGCGTGGCCGAAAACGAACAGGGCCGCAAACAATATAAAAAGGTTTTTCATTCGGGTTTCTTTTTGGGTGTTTCTTTGGGATGTTCAACATCCGTGCCAAGGTTGGGCGTATTTTTAAAGTTCTCAATAAGCGCACACCGGGTCATTTCCAGCGAGGTTTCAGACAACAGAGACATACCTTCTTCCGGCGCATTCAAGCCACTGCATGAGCATTGTAACAAAATAGAATCACCCTGCAAAACAGCTGATAATTTTTCTTTCAGTGCAATATCAAAATCACAGTTTACGCTATACCCTTCTTTCCATGCATTTAGGGAAAGTAGAATGGATGAATCACCCGATATTTCTGAAACAGAGCCGGAAAAACGAATGACTTTCCCAATGTATTTTTGATTGGAGGCGGAGGCATCCTTTTCAAACTCATTCATTAATTGAGAAGGCTGAAGTATGAAATCCGGTTTACCTACACTGCTGATACCTGTCTCTTGCTGATAAAGGGCGGTTATACAATACAATATTGCCAATAATGGCACAATAACAATAAAAAATAATTCTTTAAAACCAGGTTTTTCATTCACCGAATCTGTTGTATTGCCATAAAAACAAATAAAATTAAACAAGGCAAAGACAAATGAAACCAGCAAGGATATGAACAGATAACCATTGCTTTCCGTAGTCCAAAATCCATCTGTTCCTGCCAATAAGATAATAAGCACTACCAAATTGATTTGCCCACCCAATATGCCTGAGATTCTAACGATATTATCAACTGAATCGGCATTGCCTGATTGCAATATTCTTGTTCCTGCAATGGCAAAATAAAGCAGTAATAGAGCAGCGGTAATAAGAGGTATCAATATTTTCAAATTACTAACACACTGATTTGAGATAAAAAATAGAGAAATAGACAGCAAAGCTGCTGTCCATAGCGAAAAATACTGGAAATGTTTTTTTGTCATATTTATCGAATAAACGCCCCTTCGAGCAAATTGTTGCCTGCCGGGCGCGGCACATGCCGAATTTTTGTTCAAATTTGCATTGTTTAAACGCTACAAACAAATATCATGCGACGTATCATCCCGTTTTTCTTACTTTTTCTGTCTATTTCTTCCAGTAGCCTGATATTAAAAGCCCAAAATGAAACCCTCTACACAGCAGGCAAAATTTATATTGGAGATACGGCCATGACTGTTGCAGAAGCCATGGTATGTGAAAATGATAAAATTGTATTCACAGGACCTGCAGAACTTGCCCGTGCGCTGTATCCAAAAGCAAAGAAAGTTGATTTTAAAAATCAATATATCTATCCCGGCTTTATCGATGCGCACTGCCATTTTCTGGCATGGTGCAAAGGTTTGAAAGAAGCCAATCTCGTTGGCACAAAGAGTGAAAAAGAGGTTATCAAACGTCTTCAAAAATTTTCTAAAACCACCACCCGCAGCTGGATTGTGGGCCGTGGCTGGGACCAGAACGACTGGAAAAACAAAAACTACCCGACACTGACAGCGCTGGATAAAGCATTCCCGAACACACCCGTGTTTTTAAAACGGATTGATGGACATGCTGCATGGATTAATACCGCAGCCATTAATGCACTGAAACTGGATGTAAACCAGAAAGTTTCCGGTGGTGAATTTATATTTAAAGACGGAAAATTCACCGGAATCCTTATCGACAATGCCGTTGATCTTGTTACCGGAGAGGTTCCTCCTTTACCTGAGTCTGAGCTAAATTCCGCTGTGTCAGAAGGGGCAAAAAAATGTTATGCCGCAGGACTTACTACCCTGGATGAGGCCGGGCTGACTACCGATGAGGTAAAATACCTGGATCAAATACAGCAAAGCGGAAAGTTAAACCTCAGGATATACGCCATGCTCAGCGCCGCACCCAATAGTTTTGCTTACGTGGCAGAAAACGGAATTACCAACAACGGGATGATGCATGTGGGTGCAGTGAAATTTTACCTGGATGGCGCACTGGGTTCACGCGGCGCACTCATGAAAAAAGACTATTGTGACCGTTTGGGGCACAAAGGTTTATTGCTGAATAACCTTCAGGAATTTGAAAAATACGGTTATTTTCTTGCCCAAAAAAGCTGGCAGGTCTGTGTGCACGCCATCGGTGACAGTGCCAATATGCTTGCCCTGCAAACCTTTGGCCGATTGAAAAACCAAAATGAGGGTCTCAGGTGGCGTATTGAACACGCTCAGATTGTAGACCCCAAAGATTTCAAATTGTTTGGTAAATATGGCGTTGTGCCCAGCGTGCAACCCACCCATGCCACCAGCGATGCTCCTTGGGTGCCTTCCCGCATCTGCGAAAACAGGCTATATGGCGCCTATAATTACGCTGAACTTTGCAAACAGGCAGGCGTGGTAGCACTGGGCACCGACTTTCCCGTAGAAGATATCTCTCCCATCAAAACCTTTTACAGCGCAGTCACCCGTAAGGATGCAGATGGCAACATCAAAACTCCATTTCAGCCGGAAGGCGCACTCTCCCGAAAACAGGCATTACTGGGAATGACACTT
>CAYSIK010000165.1:0-4092 GCA_964431045.1 uncultured Flavobacteriaceae bacterium | reverse complement strand
CCATATAGCCCAAATCCTCATTGTTTCGCATATTGTTAATGTCTTCATCCAGCGTCCGGTTACCAATGCTATATCCAAGACGGTTTTCAATCGCATCCATCAGATCCTCCTTGCTGGGAAAGGTTCTTCTTTTCAGCATTTCATCAATTATGCGGTAACGACCCAGGGCATCTTTGTTTACAGGCATACAAACGAAGATAGAAATTAATTGTTATAAAAATTACAAGACATTAAAATATAATAACTTGTTTTATTGCCTTTTGGCAAAAGCAAATATTATTAATTACAGGAATTAAGAGCCCGAATAATACGGCCGTCATTCTGTATTTTCCTTTCATTCGCTATTCGTTTCAAATCGTTCATTTTATTTGAATCACAATCGCAACGAATCACCAGCCTGGCAAGTATCCAGGCAGCATAATCATCAGAAAACATGTACAAAATACGAATACGTTTTGATTTAATGATGGATAAATCATCCACTTTATTTCCCATCAACAAGTCATATACATTTTCGCGGGTAATGCTCTCTTTTTGATATTTATTCTGTATCATTTTTCCAAGCACATCACCTTTAGCACTGTATGCAAGGGATTTGGCAGCCTGTCTGGTAACAATCCACTCATCGGCTTTTTCTATACCCCATTCCTTTAAGCGATCCCACATCTCCTCCTCTATTTTTTCGGCTACAAATTCCTCCCAGTTAAATTTTTCATCTTTCAGCACTGCACTTTCTTCAATAGTTTTTAATGTGGAATTGTGTTCACTGACAAGCTGCTTCTCAGCGGTGCTCAGGTAATGCAAGTCATCAGCAGCACCTTTCATCCCGGCAGCAGACTCTCCGAGTGCTTTAGATTCGGCAGCTGCCGCTTTGGCTTCTGACCGGGCCACAGAAGCCTCTCTTACGCAGGTTCTCAAGGCACTGCTTAAAAAAATCATACAAACGATACCGGCATGAACTTTCAACATGCCTCAAAAAAACAAAAAATGCATCAATAAATCATCTTGTAAATTATCGGACTTGGTGTTTTTCATTAATCATCCCGCATCGGATGATGGGGAACCCGAGGTATTATTGTCGGGCTTTGCTGCCTCGGATCTACCGGCAAAGGCTGCGGTTTTGGCTTTATTTTTTTATGTTTTTTATTGTCCTCGTGGCTGAATACGACCACGCCGTGGTGCCATGTAGCCAGCCAGATGCTGCTGTCAGGCGCCACCACAATTCGGTTGATACCGTCAAATTCGCCATCCAGTGGCACGGAATAAACCTCCCAGTCATTGTCATTATTCACAATCAAATGGGCGCCAAACTGGCTGCCTGCGAGCAACCGTCCATCGGGTAGCACGCCCAACTCGTGGGCCGTAAATTGCCATGAACCATTGAAATTATAAAACGCAGTCTGCGGAATATTATCTGCCTTTACCGAACCTGAATCTTTGCGATACATCAGGTTCAGACCGGTGAAAGCAGCTGCCCACAGCCTTCCTTTTCCGTCTTTGGCAGTGCGGTACAGAGCCGCATCGCACACATGGGAACTTCTTATTAGCCCAGCCCCAAGATTTTTGGAAAACCGGTAACGATAGGTACTGCGGCCAGTACTCACATCCACAGCATCATCATCATGGGGCGAAAGGCCCATCACACCGGCATCCTCGCGCAGGAGCGATTTAAATGAGCCGTTGCGGTATAGCACCAGCCCTTGTGTTCCACCCAGCAGCAAGCCATTGTCGGGCACTTTGCACACTTCCATGGCCTGCAGGCTGCTTTGGGGAATATCGACGTATTCCCAGGTATTGCTGTTCAGGTGATAAATAACCAGTTTGCCTACAATGCCCCCAATAGCGAGGGTTTGGTCATCAACAAAGGCAAGATCGTGGAACCACCCGTAGACAAGGGAATCCGGCAAGATGGGTTTTACCACATGCCAGCCATTGCTGTCATAGTAATTCAGCCCAAAATTGGACGTAGCCACCCAGGCGCGGCCTTGGGCATCAAATTCTATATCGGTGATAAAGTTATGCTGAATGCTTTTGTTTTCGACATTGTAGAATGTCCAGCCATACTCATGCAGGGGCTGTCCTTGGGCTGAAGTGGCAGCAATAAAAACAATAAGATAAAACCATTTACGCATGCCCATTCATTCCCTTGAGGTTTCAAAGGTAAATGAAGTCCCCTCATAGCCCATTTTTGTTAACCATGGGCTATGAGGGGCAATAAAGAACGAATCCATAAAAAAAGACCGCCTAAGCGGTCTTTTTCGTTTCATCACAGATGAATATTATTTCTTCGGCTCAATCAGTTTGAAGAACTGATCCAGTTGCGGCAGAATCACAATGCGGGTGCGGCGGTTGCGGGCGCGTCCTTCCTCAGAATTGTTGTCGGTAACGGGCTTGTGTTCCGCACGTCCGGCAGCAATCAGTCTGGAAGGATCCAGTCCGTATTTGGTTTGCAGCAAGCGAACCACAGCGGTAGCACGCAGCACGCTCAGGTCCCAGTTGTCTTCGAGAATCTTGCCGTTCATGGGCACATTATCGGTATGGCCTTCTACCATGAAGGTAATGTCTTTCTGGGCTTTCAGCACGGCGGCTACTTTTTCCAGTACTTTCAGGGCTCCACCTTCTACTTCAAAGCTGTTTTGTTTGAAGAGCAGTTTGTCTGAAATATCCACAAACACGGCGCTTCCTTCTACTTTGATTTCAACATCCTTGTCGTTGATATCTTTCAGGGCACCTTTCAGGCTCAGCACCAGCTGCATATTCAGCGAATCCTTACGGGCCATGGCCGACTGAAGATCCTTGATATAGGAATCTTTAGAGCTGATGTTCGAGAGAGACTGCTTGATGCTCTCAGCCTGGGCTTTGCTGATGATAGACAAATCTTCGAGCTGCCCCATTAGGTTGTTGGCATTGGCACGCAGGCTTACCACTTCGGCTTCCAGGCGCTTGATTTCATTGCGCTGTGCCTGTTTATCGCTAAGGCAAACATCGAGCTGGTTGGTAATGCGATTCAGAGAATCATTCAAAAGCACGTTCTTGGCTACTTCGGCATTGTATTTCTTTTTGGAAACACAGCCTGTGGAGACCAATGCAATCATGGTGAATGCAAAGAGGAGTTTTTTCATAAACAGTAATTATTGAATAGGTTTACGTAAATTTTATGCAATATTACCACTACCAACAAAAATCACACCAAAAAGATTGTGCACAGGGTGTGGAAGTCGATGAAAACCTATGCTCAGACCACGAAAATCAGGACAGTTCAGAAGGACAGACGTATTCCGTCAACTGAAAACTACCCGACTTTTTAATAGCAGATAAACCACCTGCCACATCCACCAGGTTATTGTATCCACGTGCTTTCAGGATGGAAGCAAACACCATAGATCTGTAACCGCCGGCGCAGTGCACATACCAGGTTTTATCTTTGCTTACCTTTAGCATACTTTCATTGATATAATCGAGCGGCGCGTTTACAGCACCCAAAATATGCTCTGACTGATGTTCACCGATTTTGCGTACATCCAGAATGGCGCTTTCAGGATTGTTTTTTTGAATTCCGGCGAGTTCCTCTGCCGAAATGCTTTTGATGCTGTCCGTTTCTTTTCCGGCTGCAGTCCAACTATTCATGCCACCTTCAAGATATCCTACAGCAAAGTCATAACCCACGCGGGCCAGACGGGTTACCACTTCGGTCTCACGGCCGGGTTCGGCCACAATGAGAATTTCCTGTTTTAGATCCGGGATGAGCGTACCCACCCAAACCGCAAAACTGCCGTCAATACCAATGTTGATGGCATTGGGAATAAAGGATTTGGCAAATACCTGAGGCGCACGGGTATCCAGTATCAAGGCACCGGTTTCATTGGCCGCAGCCTCAAAAGCTTCGGGAGAAAGGGCTTGAGTACCGCGCTGTATTACCTTTTCAATATTGTCATATCCCTCAATATTCAACATCACATTTTTAGGGAAATAAGAAGGCGGCGGCATCAGGCCATCCAGCACCTCTTTGATGAATTCTTCGCGGGTCATGTCGGCACGCAGGGCATAATTGTTTTTCTTTTGGTTGCCCAATGTATCGAAGGTTTCCTTGCT
>CAYSIK010000164.1:0-4100 GCA_964431045.1 uncultured Flavobacteriaceae bacterium | reverse complement strand
GCGTGAGCACCGGGTTGCCGTTTCGCCTCAGGTGGCATCCGCCTGGATTAAACAGGGACTCGAAGTTTCGGTTGAAACCGGCGCCGGTTCAGGAAGCTGGTTCAGCGATCAGCAGTATGCAGATGCCGGTGCTTCGGTAGGCAGCCAAAAAGATGTGCTGAACGGTGCGCGGATTGTGATGAAAATTAATCCGCCAACCGCGGAAGAAATCGCTGCCTTTCCGGAAGGATGCCTGCTCTGCAGTTTGTTGTATCACCGCAGCAATCCTGATACGGTGGCTGCCTTAAACTCAAAAAAAATATCCGCCATTTCGCTGGATGCGATTCCGCGCATTTCAAGGGCCCAAGCCATGGATGTACTCAGCTCTCAGTCCAATCTGGCAGGCTATATGGCAGTAATCAAAGGAGCAGGTCATCTGGACAAGATTTTTCCCTTACTGATGACAGCCGCCGGAACCATTACCCCGGCACGTGTGCTGATCTTTGGGGTGGGGGTGGCCGGATTGCAGGCCATTGCAACAGCAAAGAGATTGGGTGCCGTGGTCGAAGCCACGGATGTTCGCCCCGAAACCAAAGAGCAGGTAGAATCGCTGGGCGGTAAGTTTATTGAAGTTAAAGGTGCAGAAGTGGGCTCTGAAGGCGGTTATGCCAAGGAAGCAACCGAAGAGTACCGCGCAAAACAGCGTGAAGCAGTTAATAAATCTCTGGCACAGGCCGATTTGGTTATCACCACTGCACTGGTCCCCGGACGTAAAGCGCCCATTCTGGTAGATGAAGAGCAGGTAGGCATGATGAAGCCCGGCTCTGTACTGATAGATATGGCCGCTGAACAGGGTGGAAATTGCGTTTACACCAAGCCTTATGAGGTGGTAAATCAGAATGGAGTTCGCATTGTAGGAGCAGCCAATATGGCTTCAGAACTTCCCATTAATGCAAGTGAATTATTTGCAAAAAACCTCGTGGAACTCATGAAGCTGATTGCCCCGAAATCGGAGTTGGTTTTGGATCTTGCCGATGAGATAGTGGCGGGATG
Organism: uncultured Flavobacteriaceae bacterium; assembly: GCA_964431045.1. Classification (GTDB taxonomy): domain Bacteria; phylum Bacteroidota; class Bacteroidia; order NS11-12g; family UBA955; genus RGEC01. The sequence continues at coordinate 3,068 of CAYSIK010000164.1, read as the reverse complement.
TTTAATCTGTCATGAGGGAAAAATTATTCACGAATCCAATTAAACCCATAAACAAACAACAAATGGACGCAATATTCAATTTCATAGGAGAAAATATCTCCATGATTTATCTGGTAATACTCATGGTTTTTGTGGGTATAGAATTAATCGGGCATGTGCCCAGCGTACTACATACGCCCCTCATGAGCGGCGCCAACGCCATTCACGGGGTGGTATTGATTGGTGCAATTTACGTGCTTGGACACGCTGCTTCTGATGATGTATTCAGTCTTGTGGTTGGCTTTGTTGGCGTAATCGTGGGAACTTTAAATGTGATAGGAGGTTTTGTTGTTACAGATCGCATGCTGGAAATGTTTAAGAAGAAGCCAGGGAAAGGAGCCAAATCATGAAGCATATTCAGGAAGTACTCTTTCTGCTGGGCTCACTGGGCTTTGTAGTAGGTTTGAAAATGATGGGTAAGCCCGATAGCGCTCGTAAAGGAAATCTGGTAGCAGCAGCAGGTATGCTGTTTGCAGTGCTGGGTATCATGTTTTTTAAACACGGTGAAGAGGGCATTCATGTTGTAAACAATGTGGGTCTTATTACTGCCGCTATTGGCGTTGGAACCCTTGTGGGATGGCTTATGGCCAAGCGTGTACAAATGACGGCAATGCCCGAAATGGTTTCTTTGTTTAACGGAATGGGTGGTTTGTGCGCTGCCCTCATATCCTTGCTGGAATGGAAGTTTAAGGGAGATTCCATTGCTACCATGCCCACAGGGGAATACCTTGCCATTATTGCAGGTTTAATTATAGGTACAGTATCATTTGTGGGAAGCATTGTGGCCTGGGGCAAACTCAGTGGTAAACTGGGTGATTTTCGTTTTCCCGGTCAGCAGTTTATCAATATCATTATGCTGTTGGCTATTGTGGGCACGGCATGGAAGAACCTCGGTGCCGCAGCTGATGGCAATATGCTGTATTTTTATTTGGTAATCATTCTGGCGGCTGTTTATGGTTTGCTGTTTGTGTTCCCCATTGGTGGAGCCGATATGCCTGTGGTGATTTCATTGCTGAATTCATTCACCGGTGTGGCTGCTGCCTGCGGCGGATTTTTATACCACAACAATGTAATGCTGATGGGTGGCGTACTTGTGGGTTCTGCCGGTACCATTCTCACTATTGTGATGTGCAAAGCCATGAACCGAAGTTTGACCAACGTGCTGATTGGTGCGGTAGGTGGCAGTACAGGTGCTGTTGCCTCCTCAGGTAAATCAGGTGGTACCGTGCGCGAAGTGCAGGCAACCGATGTGGCCATTCTGATGAAGTATGCCCAAAAGGTAATCGTAGTGCCAGGATATGGCCTGGCGGTAGCACAGGCCCAGCATGTGGTGCATGAACTGGAATGCCTGCTTGAAGCGGAAGGAGTAGAAGTGAAATACGCTATACATCCTGTTGCCGGACGTATGCCGGGTCATATGAATGTGTTGCTGGCAGAGAGCAATGTCAGCTACGATAAACTTGTTGAAATGGAACATATCAACCCTGAATTTGCTACCACAGATGTGGTGCTGGTGGTTGGGGCCAATGATGTGGTGAATCCTGCGGCTAAAACCGATCCCGCCAGTCCAATTTATGGCATGCCTATCCTGGATGTGGAAAATGCCAAGCAGATTGTAGTGCTTAAGCGCAGCATGAAATCAGGCTATGCGGGCATTGAAAATGAATTGTTCTACAACAGCAAGTGCGGAATGCTTTTTGGTGATGCCAAAGACAGTCTGCAGAAGCTGGTGAACGAAGTGAAAACCCTTTGATGATTATTGGCAGACTACGGTTTATTGCCGTAATTTGCAGTATACAATGAGACAGGGTATTCTTTCCGCAATTTTATTTTTCAGCACTTCGGCATTTGCCCAGTCTTATTATTATCAAATGCCGCAAAAGGGCAATCCTGGTGGACTTAACCGCGAAAATGACCAGACAAGTGAAAATGGCGGAGGCTGGGTTCTTATAATGGATTCTATCGCAAAGCCTTCCTATTCCGGTGTACAGGCATTGCCCCTCGGTTTTGATTTTCGCTTTGCCGGACAGCCCGTAACCCATTTCAAGGTTAGCAGTACCGGTTTTCTTACCTTTGATACCCTTGCTGCGAATGCTCCCATTACTGGCCCGGAAACGCTGCCCAGCAACAATTTGCCCAATAAAACCATCACGTTGTGGGGTATGGGTGCCAATGGCAATAACGATAAAGTAATCTGCAAAGTCTTCGGCAATCCGCCCAACAGACAGTTTTGGGTAAAGTTTTACAGCATGAGCACCCCGGGTGACAGTTTGTCATATACCTACTGGAGTATGGTGCTGGAAGAGAGAACACATAACATTTATTTGGTTTCCATGAATCATGGAGCGGTGCGTGATTATGTTTCTCCCAAACATATACCGGGAATTCAGGTTTCTGCCACCAATTTTACTGCTGTTGCAGGCAGTCCCAATATCACCAATTTGCCTTTGGGTGAATCATACAAAGACAATTTCTATTACCAATTTAGTTTTGGAATACAGCCGCTTACTGATATCGCTGCGGTTTCCTTCCAATTGCCGGTCTTAACCCTCACGGGAAATAACAATCCGGTAAAAATGGTTGTAAAAAATGAAGGCTCACAGGCTGTTACTTCATTGAAAATGAATTACCGGGTTAATGGTGGTTCTGTACAGACGTTTACCTTCAGTGGTTTAAACATTTTACCTTCATCCGGTTCCTTTGATACGCTCACAGCACCATCAACGATTGCAGCGGTTACACCCGGCGACAGGCAGACAGTGAAAGTTTGGATCAGCGATGTAAACGGCGGGACAGAAATCAATCTTGCAAATGACAGTGCAGAGGCTTCTACTACTGTCTTTGCCGGAACGGCACCAAAATCCAATAAAGTACTGCTGGAATATGCTACCGGTGCCTGGTGCGCTGATTGTCCGCCTGCCGATGCGGTGGTGGAAAAAATGAAGAAACAGCTGGATGATACGCTTATTGCCATAGCGCACCATACATTGGATGGAATGGCACTACCCGGAGATTCTCTGGTAAATGAA
>CAYSIK010000163.1:1093-4125 GCA_964431045.1 uncultured Flavobacteriaceae bacterium | reverse complement strand
CCACAAAAAACGAAGCATATTCCAAACCGTGAGTTTTCCGCCAAAATGCCGAAACACCTGATTTACTTCCAGAATGCTCACGTAAAACCCAATAGGCCTGTCATCTGCATACGCAAAAACGGCAAAATCTCCCGGCAATACAGGCTTCACTTTCTTTAACCGCGCCATCATTTTTTCCATCGTGAGGGGCTTGAAATCTTCGTGGTGTGCCCAGGCCTCGTTGTAAATTCGCACAAAATCGGCAGAGAATTTATCCAGATGGTTGTAATCCAGGCTTACAAAGCGGTATTTGGGATTTGACAACACCCTTCCAGCCAGTTTGCCAAAGCGCTCTACATTGAGAACATCGTAGGTGATATCGCAGGTTTTTTGCTCAAATATTTTTTCAAAACCGTAATCCTCGAAAAAACCGCGGTAGTAGGCAGGCTGATACGCCTCGCGGTAGCTGGGATAAGAGTGCTTTTCCACCAGCAGCCCCCAGAAACTGTCGCGGTCGCCAAAATTCACGGGCCCGTCCATGTAGGAAAGCCCTTTTTCCTGAAGCCAGTTTTTGCAGGCATCAAACAAACAGCAGGCAGCATCCTTATTTTCGATGCACTCAAAGAAACCCATGCCCCCCATGCGTTCACCGCTATTTTTGGTTTGGTAAAATGCTGCAACACGGCCAATGGCAGTGTTTCCGTCAAACAGCACCCAACGAATGATGTCTCCACCTTCAAAGGCAGGATTTTGTTTTAGGTCAAAAACCTCTTCCACATCATTGGTGATGGGTTGTATGTAATCCGGATCGTTTTTATAAACAAGTTTAGCAACGGCATGAAAATCAGCAATGGAAGCCTGCGCGGGAACTTGTTTTAGGGTAAACACGCCACAAATTTAGTGAATGACAGGCAGTTTATCTTTCTTGGGCTTCCAGCGACATTTCCTCATCGCCCTTTTGGTATAGCATGTAGGTAAGAATAAACTGAAACATTTCATCGCCGGCGCGCATGCTGGCACCGCCATATTCCAGGCGCTCTCCTACCCTTTTGGGCGGCCGGTTTGGATTGTTAGGATTGGCGTTGGTATTGTCAAATTCCGCCTCGGATACAATCCAGGTTCCCGCAGGCAAATACACAGGTTTTTTGAACGTATAAAAATACTGCCACCTGAAATCCCACTTGGGAATGGAAATCAGCTTTACAGTATCGCCGTTGGGTTTCACTGCATAGCCCTTGATGCTTTTCCCCAATAAATGCAAATGCGGATTTACCGTAAGCAACGATATATCGGCATCCACCTGAAAACGGGTACTGTGGCGGCTTCGGGTATTGGGTTCAATCTGCAGCGGTGGAACAATCGGGCTTACGCCATTGGTTCCCAGCATCAGTTCGCGGGTTTCGCGGCTTGGCGGCTTTTCGGTAAAAAACAGATTGATGTAGCTTCTGTCGGTGGTTTTGCGGTTTCCGGGGCCAAAATGCAGATCATTGCCCACCACCGTAAACATCTTTGACAGCCTGAAGGTGCCAATGCCACCGGGATATGCTGTTGCCTGCACACCCGGCAAATAATTCACGGCACTGTGCAACCTAAATGGCTTACTGCCATTGTCGTTCAGTAAATCCAACTTACTGAAATCGCTGTCGTATTCGCCGGAGGTGATTTCCACACTAAACGGCGGCTTTGTGTGTTGCTTTTTTGCATTGGGCTCATACATCAGGATGTGCCCGTTAAAATGGTGCACCAGATTGGGCTCGCCTGCCACAAACTCAATGGCACGTACCCAAGTGTCGCGGGGCAGCAAACCCGGAATTTTCACCAAGAAAAAGCGGTCGCTCATGTTGGGCAACAAATCCACGGCCTGCAGCGGCAACACCATATCCGGCTTGCCAATGTTGCTGCGCCATGCCGGAGCTTTCCAACTCAGATTTTCTCCGTTTTGCCCGGGGGCACATCCCTGTTCAGCCCAGCGCGCGATGGTGGTAATCTCCACGTCTGTAAGGTATTTCTCTCCTACAAAATGCGAATACGTTGGATCGGCTGGCCATGGCGGCATGTAACGCTTTGCGGTAACCTTGGCAATGGTTTTGGCTTTTTTCTTTACCTGTTCGTATGTAGTAAGCGGAAAAGGCGCCGCGCCGCTGTCGCGGTGGCAGGGACTGCAGTTCTTAAATACAATGGGCGCAATGTGGTCTGCAAACGTAGGTTTATCAGGCACGCCTGTCTCCGGCTTGCTGCCGCAATGCATAAGGGAAATTCCCGCAATAAACGCTGTAAAAATCCGTGTGAACCGCATGCCTGTACAAAGGTAAATCATCACTCGATAAAACAGCCCACTGCTTTGGTTTCGGCAATGCCGGGTTTTTGTCCGTTGCGCAAAGCTTTCAGGGCATCTTTCAAATAATGTTCGGTGGCGTACTGCCTTTTTTTGCCGGTATCATACGACCAGTTGTCAATGGCGCCACTATACCAAACCTTGTTGCTGCTGTCTACCACAAAAACCTCGGGTGTGGTGGTAGCCTTGAAAATATCGGCGATGTAACGTACATCCTTTCCGGCGCTGTATTCCAGCGGAAAAAAGTAACTGCTGTCGGTGGCTGCATCCGCATCGGTTCTTAAGCCCACAAACAAAAAACGGGGGTCTTTTTCATACTCTTTTCTCAGGGAATCAAGCAGGGGCTTATAATTATTGCATAGCGGACAATCCTTGCTGAGAAAGAAAATCACATTGAACAAAGCCGGTTTTTCAATATCCAATGCCACATTGTGCAGACGGTGAACTGTATAATCCTGTCTTGAAACAGTCGGTTGATTCTTTTCTTCCCATATCATTGAAATGAGACCGCTGTAGCCGCTTACACCCGCAATGACCATCAAAAGGAGCAGCAATGACAGCTGCAGCCATTGTTTGGGGGTGAATCGAAATTTACCCATGGTTTATTTCATTACCTGGAAAGCCTTGACAAACTTCACTCCCAGGTTGCGGTTGGGCGGAATGTAATCCTTCCATTTGTCATTGTTTTTCATGCGGTCTTCCATGCCCGCCCAAAGGG
>CAYSIK010000163.1:0-1083 GCA_964431045.1 uncultured Flavobacteriaceae bacterium | reverse complement strand
CACGATTTCGCCACTGCCGGTGCGCATCATTTCGCACATATCTTTCAGCAACTCGTTGTTTACCGTCCAGGTACCGATTTGTTTACTGCTCACAATCTGGGCATCGGAGGCGTTTTCCAGTACCCTGCTTATATTTTGGTAGCCTCCGCAACTTCCCAGCACGGCTACTTTTGTATTTCCCGTAAGCACTTCTATCGTGGTTTGCAGGTGATAGCTATGTCCGCGGTGAACCACAATATCCGGGTACCGTTTTTCTTTTTCAAACAATGCCATGAGGTTGGCCAGTCCTTTTTCCACACCAGGCTTATTCATGTAGAGAATTATTTTTTTTCCCTCCACACTTTCAATTTTCAGGTAATCGTCGGTTTCGGACAGTTTATAGTTTTTATCCGATGAATACTTAGCCTTAAAGGATTTGAAGGCTGCATTGCCATCTTCATCATCGTAAAAAATATGCTGCTGCACATTTTTCCCATCGGGAAACATCAGTTCAGCTTCTACACGTGTAAGTTCGGGTACTTTATATTTAACAGAAATGCCTGTCACCAATACCGGATTTTTACCTGCCAGTTTATACAGCAGTCCATAAATCTTCATACCATAACGGTTGTCTGCCAGGTAACAACGCCGCAATTCCTTGTGAATACGGGCAATCATTTTCTCGCGGATGAGCGAATCGGATAAGGAGCCGAAAATATCGGCTACTTCAACGGCCGGTCCCAGGTTTCCGCCTGTCATGTCAAGGTGCTTTACAATTTCAATTACGAATTGTTCCTGCTCTTCTGCAGACATGGTGTTCAGTACCGGCTGCAGGGTATTGTATCCTGCACAGGTTTGCACAAAAGTTCTGAACCGATTGAAACCCATTTTATTGAAAAACACATACATGCTGCTGTCGGATCTGCGTTGCATCATGCGTTTGAATAACCCTAAAAATGTGCTGGTGAAAATTTCATCGCGGCTGTAAACGATGAGGTTGTATAACTCTTCTGCACTCAGATTTTCGGCCAGCTTAAAGCGTATCTTCTCATTTTTCTCATCGTGCAGCAGGTTTATCTTCCGAATAACCTTGATACTATGGTG
>CAYSIK010000162.1:0-4208 GCA_964431045.1 uncultured Flavobacteriaceae bacterium | reverse complement strand
CCTGTTTCTGAGGTTGTGAACCCTGCTAAATGCGACGTTCACTACTCTAACAAAAAACCAATCAAAAAACCCGGCATCAGCCGGGTTTTTTTATGCATTACTATTTTTTATTTGCCTTTGAAATCAGGCTTACGCTTCTCTACAAAAGCATTCATGCCCTCCTTCTGATCTTCGGTGGCAAACAGCATATAGAAGTTCTTTCTTTCAAAATACAGGCCTTCCTGCAGGTGGGTATCAAAGGCTTTGAGTACGCTCTCCTTGGCCAACTGAACAGCGATGGGAGATTTTTCGGCCACAGCCGAAGCCATTTTAATGGCTTCATCCAGGTACAGGGCTACCGGCACCACTTTGTTGATGAGTCCGGCTTCGCGGGCTTCCTCGGCAGTGATGAATTTACCGGTAAGCACCATTTCCATGGCCCTCACCTTACCCACGGCACGGGTGAGACGCTGCGTTCCGCCGGCACCGGGCATTACGCCGATGTTGATTTCAGGCTGTCCGAACTGCGCGGTTTCAGAGGCTACCACCATATCGCAGTGCATAACCAACTCGCAGCCGCCACCCAGCGCAAAACCGCTCACAGCGGCGATGATGGGCTTTTTGGTGCGACGTATCGCATCCCAGGTGCTGAACTGATCTATGTTTAGCATATCGATGGCGGACTTACCCGCCATCTGCTTAATATCTGCACCTGCCGCAAACACCTTTTCGTTGCCGGTAATTACAATCGCGCGAACCTGATCATCAGCATCCAGTTCTTTCAGCGCATCCCGCACTTCGCCCATCAGTTGCAGGTTCAGGGCATTGTATTCCTTAGGGCGGTTTAACCGAATCAGAGCGATAAACGGCGCCACCTGAGGTTCTACCAAAATAAATTCGTAAGCCATGCCGCGAAGATAAATGCTGTGCAGCAGAGTTGTTTACTTCGCCAAACGGGGAAATAACCAGCGCCTATACAGGGCAAACAAACCCAGTGCGATACCACAACCTACCAACCCACCGCAAATCACATCCAGTGGATAATGCTTTCCCAGATACACCCTTGAATAGGCGACCAGAAACGCAATCAGCAGCAGCAAAATCTTTTTGTATCCTCTGTAATCCAACAGCAATGCCGCCAGCAGCATAATCGCAAAAAAATTGGAAGCATGGCTGCTTACAAATCCAAAATTAGCCTGGTTATCCTTAATAAAGTGGGCCCGTTTACTATCAGGTGTTTCGGGCAGCCGGGCATGATTGGACTCCAGCATGTAGGGACGCTGCCGCTTGAAATAAGGCTTCATCACCTTTGAAGTAAAGCTATCCGAAGTTCCAAATGCGGCCACCATCAGTAATACACGGCTCAAGCCTAGTTTCCATGGCTGATTAAAGAAAAACAGAAAAATGAGTAATGCATACAATGGCAGCCAACCGTACTTTGAACTGCAAAAAACCATAAATCCATCCAGCCATTCGGCAGACAGGGTTTGATTGATGAGTTTAAAGAGCGTTGAGTCGAACTGCAGCATTGTGCTTATGGCTTTTCAGATACAAGAATAATACGCGATGATGATTTTTCATCAAACTGATTCAGGGAATAATCTCCGAAAACATGTAACACCCTGAATCCTGCATTTGTATGTAACCGCTTAAAATCTGCGGCAGAGTAGAGTTTAACACTTTCCTGAAATGTATAGTTTTCCATATCCTGTGTTACCCGAATATCCTTTTTCACACAACCATTTTGCTCATATCGATGAATTTCAAATTTCACATCATCCCGAAAAACGGTCTCTTCTGCCTTCAAATTTGACAAAGTGTATGACGGATTCAGGTAATCCTGCACAAAAACACCGCTTGGTTTTAGCGAACGCAATACATTCTCCAATGCAGAAAGATCTTCTGCTTCCGTATCAAAATAACCAAAGCTGGTAAACAGATTAAAAGCCGCATCGATTTGCGTTTTAGGAAAAGGTTTGCGCATATCATGCACAGCGTATTGCTCATGCATACCTGCCTGTGAAATTGCATATTCGATACTTGCCGGGCTGATATCCAGTCCAAAAACCTTATACCCCAGCGATGCAAGCACACGGCTGTGACGTCCTTTCCCGCAGGCAATATCGGCAACAAAGGCATCCTTTGGCAGCTTCAAAAATGAACAGAGATTTTTTATAAATCGCTCGGCTTCCGCCTCATCCCGGTTATTATAGAGAAGATGATAAAATTTCGTATCAAACCAGCTTTCGAACCACTTCGGCATAATTTTTTCAAAGATACTGTAACTAAAGGTCTGCCAACACCGTCATTATGATAACAGGAATGGATGAGGAACAGTTTCATCAATGCGTTACAGCATTCAGTGACGGACTGTACCGATTCGCCCTAAAAAACCTGAAAGACCACGATGAAGCCAGCGAGATTGTTCAAGGCAGTTTTGAAAAACTTTGGATGCACCGAAACAATGTGGATGCGGAAAAATCAAAAAACTACCTGTTCACCGTGGCCTATCATCTCATGGCCGACTACTGGAGGAGAAATAAAAAAATGATGCCCATCACCGATGAATCCGCCATGCAGCAGGCAGCACCTTCAACAGAATACAAGGGGCTCAAAGAACTCATGAACAAAGCACTTGAAACGCTGCCTGATATTCAACGCACCGTTGTGTTACTCCGGGATTATGAAGGATATTCGTACGAAGAAATAGGCAGCATCACCGGATTGAACGAATCGCAGGTAAAAGTATATATTTTCAGGGCCAGACAAACATTAAAAAATCACCTGGGCAGCATGGAGGGAATTATATGAAACCATTAAACGAAGAGCAAAGTATGCTAATCTTTGATTTGCTGGAAGGCAATCTGACTGAAACAGAAAAAGCTGCTGCAATAGAACGCGTTAACTCCGATGCAAATCTGAAAAAAGAATATGAACTGCTGAAAAAAACCTACCTGCAAAAAGAAGATGCTGTTCATTTTCCTGATAAAACAGCTTTACACAACATCGCAAACAACAACAAGCGCTTTTACCTGTTTATGAAGCCTATTGCGGCAGCCGCCGTGTTTCTAATTATATCTGGTATAGGGGTTTACTATTTTCGCTCTCAAACCGACACAGTCAATACAGGTAAAACAACAGAAAAAACCAGCCCGACAAAACCACCGGCAGAGAAGGAAGAAAATACCATTCCGGAAGTTTCTTCCAATGCACCAACAACACGTATTGTATCAGAAAGTAAGCGTATAAGTTCCCCTATATCGGCTGCGGACACTTCGACCATCTCTTCCGCTGAAAAACCCGGAAGCAATATTCTTTCGCTTGCGGCAATCTCACCCCTTGAAGTAAGGACAGTAGCGGACATAACAGAAGAAATAGAGTACAGAATTTCCTTTTATCCGCAACAAGCAATGCCCGCCACCAACCGAAAAAAAAGAAGTCTTTATTATCAGCTATTCAAAACAGGCCGAACCATGCTGGCCAACCTGCAATTGCCGGAAGTAAAAATCAAAACACAGAAATCAACACACCGATTCCCAAATATCAATATTCAAATAAACACACCTGCCAGTTATGCAACATACAATGAAAATTAACACAACATTACTAACCGCATTATTGCTCATTCTCGTCAGTTTTCCTGTCAATGATATTTATGGTCAGGACAACCCCAAAAAAAGCCGGATTATTGTTGAGAAAGTAGTAAAAAACAAAAAAGACAGTGCCGGAAAAATCACCGAAACCAGAACCATTCAGCGCATTAGCATTGATAGTTTGCGCATGGATATTGATGAAGGGTTTATAAATGATTCTTTCGACCTGAGTATTCAAGCGGATACCGTTCAGTCCATCATCAGTATATGGCCCAACAGAAGCCTTGTCATTATTGACAATGACACCTTAATTTCTTCCCAAAAAAAGAAAAACAAAAAATCACCGACAGTTATAACCGAAGGGGGTTTTCAACTCGGATTCGCCACCCTGCAAAGGGATAATGTTACAGGAATCGGCACAGAATTCCCTGAATTAAAAAACAACAGTTCCATGCACATAGGCTTTAACAACGAATGGGGTATAAAAACCTTTTCAGGAAAATGGCGCCTGTGGACAGGAATTCAGTATGATATTTTGAATTACCGTTTTTCCAACAGCAATGTAAGACTGCAGGCAAATCAGTCTGTATTTACCACATCGCTGGACTCCGGGAAAAACTCCGCCAAAAGCAAGAT
>CAYSIK010000161.1:0-4227 GCA_964431045.1 uncultured Flavobacteriaceae bacterium | reverse complement strand
AGGCAATACAATGGATATAAAACTGAATATTGCCATGTTCCCAAATCCTGCACAAAATGAGGTCTATTCGCCGTTGTTTACAGGTAAAGAAGTACGCATTTTCCAAACCAATGGTGCTTTGGTAAAAACGATTAAATCATCTTCCGGAACGGTATCCGTTGCAGATCTGTCAGACGGAACCTATCTGATTGAAGTAGAAGATAATGGCAGAACCTTACTGCTGATTCGGCACTAATTCCTTGAGCGAATCAATTTTATTGACCTTACCGTTAGCAACGCGGTAAATGGTGCCACCAAACTCTTCAATGAGCCGGTAATCATGGGTTGCCATAACCACAGAGCGTCCTTCCTTGCAAACATCCTGCAGCATACGCATTACCTCATCGGACACATTCGGATCAAGGTTGCCGGTAGGCTCATCGGCAAGAATAACCTCGGGATTGTTTAGCAAAGCGCGGGCAATTACCAGTCGTTGCTGCTCACCACCGCTCAGTTCAGCCGGTATTTTGTAGCCTTTGTTTTCCAGCCCCACTTTGGCCAGCACCTCATTGGCCCTGTTGATGCGTTCCTGCTTGTCTTTCCAGCCGGTAGCTTTGAGAACGAATAATAGATTATCCAGAGCGCTTCGGTCGGTTAGTAACTGAAAATCCTGAAACACAATACCCAGTTTTCGGCGCAGGTAAGGAATCTGTGATTTTTTGAGGTTCTGTAAATCAAATCCGGCTACATGACCGCTACCATCGGTAAGTATCAGTTCTCCGTATAAGGTTTTAAGCAAACTTGACTTACCTGAGCCCGTTTTACCAATTAAATAGGCAAATTCACCTTTTTGGATCTGGAGATTCACATCCGTTAAAACGGGAATTTTCCCTTGATAAATGGTTGCACGCTGGATTTCTACCGGAAGTTCCATGATTCAAAGAAACGTTACCGTTTCAAAGATTGTGTGACAAGATGTCCACACCCTGCGGGAAACTGTCAGGGTTGCACCGGATTCCAGTCGATGGGCTCAATGCCGTGGTCCTGCAACCAATGGTTGGTGCGGCTAAAGTGATGATTGCCAAAAAACCCCTTTTCAGCGGAATACGGACTGGGGTGGTGTGATTTAAGGACAAGGTGTTTGTTGGTGTCAATCAGCTCTTCCTTCATCTGTGCCTCACGCCCCCAGAGGATAAACACGAGGTGTTCGTGCATGTCGCTTAGCTTTTGTATGGCTGCAGCGGTAAACTCTTCCCAGCCATGTCCATGGTGAGATTTGGGTTGACCTGCCCTGACTGTAAGAATGGTATTGAGCAAGAGCACGCCGTTGTGAGCCCAGGGCTCAAGGTTTCCACTATAGGGTATCGGGCATCCGATATCTTCATGAAGTTCCTTGAAGATATTTACCAAAGACGGTGGTTTTTTCTGGCCATCGCTTACAGAGAAGCACAAACCATTTGCCTGTCGCGGTCCATGGTATGGATCCTGGCCCACGATCACGCATTTTACATCCCAGAATGGAGTGTAATCAAAGGCAGCAAAAATGCGTGAGCCGGGAGGATAGATAACGTATCCGGCCTGCCTTTCCTTTACTAAAAATTGTTTTAAATAATGAAAATACGGTTTTTCAAATTCTTCTTTTAAAACCTGATACCAACTGTCTTCAATTTGAACCGATTTTTCCGCTCTCGCTGCTGCTTCCATTTTTTATAAATTGGATTGAATAATAATATACAGAATAAAACGCAAATATCCTAATTTTTATTGGGATAAAAAAGTGCAGAAAGCCCTGTCATCAGGCAAGTAACTCTTCCAGTTCCTGCATATTCAATCCGGACAGAATGCTATCTTCATCGGGGATAATACTTTCTGCCAGATGCGTTTTCTTTTTCTGAAGATCCAGTATTTTCTCTTCAATGGTATTTTTTGTAATAAACTTATACGAAAAAACCGTTTTGTCCTGCCCGATACGGTGCGCCCTGTCTTCGGCCTGCCTCATGGTAAATGGATTCCACCAGGGATCCGCCAAAAACACATAATCTGCGGCAGTAAGATTGAGACCTGCATTTCCGGCGCGTAAACTGAGTAAAAAGACTTTTACACTTTCATTCTCCTGAAAATGCTTGATGGCCTCCGCCCTCTCCTTCTCGTCCATACTTCCGTCAAGATAGCTGTATTCAATGCCATCGGCCTGCAACATATCTTCAAAAACAGAAAGATAGCTCACAAACTGACTGAACAGGAGCACCTTGTGCCCGCCTTCCACCGCACGCTGAAGCATTCGCCTTATTTCATCGTCTTTACCCGATTGCCCTTCGTATTCTGTGTCCTTCAAAACCGGATTTAGCGCCAGCTGTCGCAGGTGCATCAATCCATTAAATATTTTCAGCCTGGAACGCGCCATTCCCACCTGGCTTACATGTTCAAGGATTTCATTGCGGTACTGGCTTTTGATTTTTTCATAACACTCCGCCTGTTCGGGTGTCATTTCACAATAGTGGATTTTCTCGATTTTGGGCGGAAGTTCTTTGGCAACCTGCTTTTTGGTGCGGCGCAGCACAAAAGGATCCAAAATTCTTTTTAACTCAGCGGTTCTTCCTGCATCCTGGTTTTTCTCGATGGGACGAATAAAATTCTTTTCGAAATAGCCATATGAGCCCAGCAGTCCGCGGTTCAGGAAATTCATCTGACTCCATACATCCAGCAGGGTATTTTCTATAGGAGTACCGGTGAGTGCAAGCCTGTAGGCAGCATCCATTTTGAGCAGGCTTCTGGCCGTAAGAGAAGTTGGGTTCTTAATCGCCTGGCTCTCATCAATGACCACCAGCCTAAAAGGAATGCGCTGTAGTTCTTCGATGTCATTTCGCATGGTGCCATAACTCATGATGATGAGGTCGCTCTGGGCGAATTTTGGCAACAACCTGTACCTGGAAATTCCGGTATAAATGAGGGTTTTGAGGGACGGACAAAATTTTTCTGCTTCAGCCTGCCAGTTGTATAAAAGCGATTTGGGTGCAATTACTACACATGGCATGGGTTTTTCGGTGGTTTCCCGGTCTTGCAAACTGCCATTGAGCAATCCTTCAGCGGGTGTAAACAAATCCAGCTGAGGAATTTCGCCGGCTACGGGTGTTTCTCCGGCAGTCCATCCGCTTTCCCCCCTTATTTCAGAGGCGGGAATTCCCATAATGTGTTTGATAACTGCCAGGGTTTGCAGGGTTTTACCCAAACCCATATCATCAGCCAGCAATGCGCCAATCCGGTGTTCAAACAGAAACCGTATCCAGCTGTAACCATCCACCTGATAATGCCTCAATTCGGAATTCATCCACTCAGGCAGCGGATATTCAGGAATATTATCAGACTGCAGTAGTTTTTCCCAGCCGGATCTGGCTACATCCACATCCACGTAATCCGACAAATCATCCAGCAGTGAAAAGTGCATATTCCGCACACGGAAGCAATCGCCTTCAACCTCAGCAAGGTGGGCTATTTTTCCAAAGCGGGTAAACCATTCATCGGGCAATATGGCAATTTCACCATTGGGCAATACATACTCTCGGCGTTTTTCAAGAATATTCTTTTTTAAACGAATGAACGGAATTTCAAAAGCACCAAAGCGAACCACGGCCAAAACATCAAACCAGTCAGCACCTTTTGTAAGTTTCACTTCAAGGCTCACTGCACCCAGATAGAACTGCACCTCAGCGGCTTCCTGATCTACCTGAAACCCATTGCGCTGAAGCAATTCCGAATGGGTATTGAGCCATGAAATAAGCTCATAGGATTGACCCTCGTTTTGCAACGCGAATAAACTGCCTTCCACATTTTCCAATCCCAATTCTTTCAAGAATGCAATTTTTTCGCTTTCAAGGCTTAGCGAACGACGGATTCTATGGAATATAAATTCCTTGTCTTTTTTCTCAAGTGAAACATTGACTTTTTTATGAATATGGAACGGAAAGTTCCAGCCACCATACTGAAAGTACAAACTCAGATATTGTTTATCCTGAAACAGTTTATTGAGCCTAATTACAGGCCTGGCAGGCAACTGCTCCGTCACAATTTGCAGCCCTTTGGCGAACACATCATGGTTTTCGAGCAAGGGTTTAACAAATTTATCCATGTAGCTGTCTTCCTGATGCGGTTCAACATGAATGTGTTTTTTGGTTAAAAACGGCCGGATTTTTTTGCCGTCGATGTGTTTCGGAATATAGAGCAACTTGTTGGGCGTAATCAACCACGACG
>CAYSIK010000160.1:0-4227 GCA_964431045.1 uncultured Flavobacteriaceae bacterium | reverse complement strand
ATCAGGGCCTCACCCACAGCCTGCGCAACAACATGCCATCTGCAAAACGCCACTCCATGATCAAACAGCCGTTAGGCAGATCAGCAGGAGGTTTGGGAAATCCTTCGTACACACATTTACCTGAAGTACTAAAAACCCTGCAATACTGCGGTGCTGTGCCTCCTTTGCAAAACCATTGTGTACCATCAAACACCATTTCGCGGGCCACAGGCCTCACAGAAAGTGAAGGCACCGGTGTGCGCCTGAAATCATAGCGGGCATACACGGGATAATGATCGGAAGTATTGCTGCCATAGCCGGTAATGTAAGCATCTGCGCGAAACACGGCCGCAGAATTGGCCACATAATACGGCCTCAAACTGCGGTTCACCATCTGATGGTCAATCATATTGCTGTAGGAAACCGTGCTTCGTTGCCCAGATAAGGTAAGCGCCCTGCTGGGATAAAAATAGCCTGCCGTATCGGCAAGAATGCGTGCAAAGGGTGTGGCGAGGTTGTTGTAAATACTCACGTCCAGATCATCGTTCCAGTCGCCAATAACCAGAAACTTCCTCGATTTACGGGCATCCATATAATCCTTCAGCGCATCGCTGCTGCGCTTCCGCAAATCATAGGCGTCTGCTTTCTCAGCCGTGGTGCCGGTGTTGGCCTTAAGGTGAATCACAATGGCATAAACCGTATCTTTTTTCAGACCGGAATTCACCTCCAGCATCACCTCCAGCGGCAGCCTCCCCGACGCAAACTCGCGCTCATACACCGCCAGAATATGCTGTGCATTCAGCACGCGAAACATACTCTTTCTGTAAATCAGGGCTGTTTTTTGGGTTTGAGACCAGGTAGAAATCACACCGTCAAAGCCGGGAAGCCTTGCCCTGAGAGTATCCCAGGCCGCAGGACTGCTCACCTCACACATGCCCCACAAATCCAAATCCATGCCATTGATAACGGCTAATGCGTTTTTCATCTGGGTAACTTCGTTGGAAGGTCCATTTTGTGCATCCCCCAGCCATTCAGTGTTCCAGCAGGCCACATCCACAGTCGTGTCTGTGCCGATTTTAGGTATATTTTGGGCGCTTAGCCCCAGTACAAAAAAAATACCGATAATGGCAACAATTCTCTTCAATTGCGTTTGTCAAAACCCCAGCTGAGCTTGTTTCTAAGGGTGTCCATAAAATGATCGCCGTGCAGACGCAATATTTTTAATTCATGGTCTGCTTTGCGCACTGCCATGTGGGTTTCACCGCTGATAGACTGGCTTCGGGCATCGAGCGATGCCAGATAACTGCCGGCCCTTCCTTCAATTTCAAAACTGATAACCAGATTATCACTTACCACCACCGGTCTCACATTGAGGTTGTGTGGCGCAATTGGCGTTATGACAAAATTATCCGAACCCGGAAAAATGATAGGACCGCCGCAGCTCAGTGAATAACCTGTAGAGCCTGTGGGTGTCGAAATAATCAACCCATCACTCCAGTAGCTGTTCATAAACTCACCGTTCAAATACGTATGCACCACTATCATACTGGAGGTTTCTTTTTTGTGTATCACAAAATCGTTGAGGGCATAGGCGTAATCAAACAATTTGGTGCTGGATTCCAATTGAAGCAGGGTTCTGGTTTCAATCGTATAGTTTCCGCGCTCCACATCGGTAATGGCCTTGTCGATGCCATCCACGGAAATACCGGCCAGAAAGCCCAGGCGACCCGTATTTAGGCCCAAAACAGGCACATTGCTGTCGCGCACCAGTGAAATGGCATCTAGCATGGTGCCGTCGCCTCCCACACAAATCAGCAAATCGAGTAAAGGCTCTTTGGCAGAAAGATACTGAAACGTATTCAGCTTGAATTCGGTGCCACCATGCATTTGCACGTAATCCACCAAAGACTGGGTACACCACACTTCATGCCCGCGGCGGTTCAGGGTATCGAGCAACAGGTTAAAACCCGACTCATGCTTGTGGTCCCTGACTGATTTGGCGTATACCCCTATTTTCATGCTTAAAAAGCGTTTGTAAAAGACATATTAAACACCCAGTTTCCCCAGTGGTTTCGGCTCAGTTCGAAGCGTGACATGGCTGTGTACCACACAATCACATCCAGGCCTACCCCTGCACCTGTCATCCATTGGGAATTCAGGGTATTTGCAGGCAATATTACCGGTCTGATAACACGGCCTGCATCCGCAAAGATAGTACACCAGACACTAACAGGCAGTGTACGGTAATTTTCAAATGCCGAAATTCCCGGCAACTTTTTACCGGAATGCCTGTAAACAGGCCTTCTCAGACCGGTTTTGCCCAGCACAAAACCCATACCGTCGGCCACATACGGTTCATATCCCCGAACATACCGGTTTTCGTAGCCCAACTGACGGGCAAAAACATAGGGCAATGCACCTACCATCAGTGCATTCACATCTGTATTATAGGAAGCCTGCAGGGCATTGGTGAACACCCAGCCGCCTATCGGTTTAAAATAATTTGCCTTCATATAACCCTGAGCAATGGCCGGTGAACGCAATAGCGGGTTCAGCCTTGTATAGGTTACCCCTGTTTTAAAATAATAACCATCCACGGGATAATGACGTTGCTTGCGGTGATCTGTGGTATAGGCAAATCCAATCCCTGCATAATCACCGTTTTGTCCGGCCATGTATTGTTTTACAGCCCATTCATCCTTTGTCACCGCCGAATCTGAATAACGATAGGCACCATAATTGACCTGCCATTCCAAAAAACTGTAGTAGCTCAATCGCTTTCTCAGCATACCATTGAGCCAGGTATTCCGCTGCACGGGTTCCGACTCTACCCGCAAAAACTGCAGCCTGTCGCCGGAAGTTTTATACCACAATTCGTGGTTGCTCCAATAGCCGGCCCCAATGGAATAGGCAAAGCCCCTGTTGTAGGTTGGGAAAGGCCTGCTATACTGAACAGTATAACTGCGGTTATATCCATGTATGGCCTGCAATGCCAGTGTCTGGTTTCGGCCCCTGAGATTATTCAAAAACAAGGTGCCTCCATAAATTAACCGGGACGGATCTTTTTCCTGCCACCAAACATTAAAATTGCGATCAGCCCATGTAAACTCAGGTAAAAACCAGGTGAATTTTTTTTCCTTTAAAAGAATAAAAATAGAATCATTGGCCGATTGTATTTCAACATGCGTAAACAATCCCAAATCGCTGGTGCGCTGTATCCACAGTGTTTTCAAACTATCGTCAAACCGGGTAATGCCGTTTTTATCCAGGCCCAGTTCTCTGAAAATAACATCTTCTTTGGTAATCTGATTCCCTCTTATCGTAATATTACGATTATAAATAACATTTTGAGCAAATAATATTTGAATATTGAAACAAAATAACAAACCGATATATCGGTTAACATTAAGCATTTTTTCTTTCCAGAATCACAAAATCAAACGCGTACTTGTGTTTTTCATCTACTGAATGATGCTCCCTGAAAACCTCATTCCATA
The DNA here is from genome assembly GCA_964431045.1 of uncultured Flavobacteriaceae bacterium. Lineage (GTDB taxonomy): Bacteria > Bacteroidota > Bacteroidia > NS11-12g > UBA955 > RGEC01. The sequence continues at coordinate 751 of CAYSIK010000160.1, read as the reverse complement.
GGGTTTTGTCGTATTCAGGGAAAAACGTATCAGCAGCAGGGAAAAATCCATCCACTTCTGTGATATACAATTTATCCAGCAAGGTTAAAGACTGCTTGTAAATTTCTCCGCCACCGATGATAAAAATCTCATCGTCATATTGCGATTTAGCATGTTCCAAAGCTTTTTCAAGGCTATTCACTGCGTAAAAACCTTCTACTACAGATTCCGGGTTTCGGGTAATCACAATATTCAAACGATTTTTTAGCGGCTTACCCAGGCTTTGCATGGTTTTTCTGCCCATAATAACGGGTTTTCCGCGGGTATGTTGTACAAACCAGGAAAAATCATCTGGCAGATGCCACAGCAAATCGTTGCCTGCGCCCAGTTCCAGGCCTTTTCCTACGGCAGCAATGGCCGAAATACAATGAGAAGACATGGTACAAAGGTAAGCCCTGAAAATTAAGCCGTATCTTTGTACCTTATTATGAGTCGTTTGGTAGCTATAGTAGGGAGGCCCAATGTGGGTAAATCAACATTGTTCAACCGTTTAACGGGGGAGCGTAAAGCCATTGTTGATGATATGAGCGGTGTTACCCGCGACCGTCACTATGGCACGTCGGAATGGAACGGTATCGAGTTTTCGGTGGTAGACACCGGCGGCTTCGTGCCCGACAGTTCGGATGTATTTGAAGCCGCCATTCGCGAGCAGGTTCACATTGCCATAGAAGAAGCCTCAGTGCTGCTTTTTGTGGTGGATGTGATGAGCGAT
>CAYSIK010000159.1:1483-4267 GCA_964431045.1 uncultured Flavobacteriaceae bacterium | reverse complement strand
CATTGGCGATTCACATGTGCAGGCCGATGGATTTACCGGTGAATTAAGATCCCGCTTTCAACTTGCATATGGCGATGCAGGCAGAGGAATGGTTTTCCCCTATTCTACTGCCAGAACCCATGCAGCCGTGGATTACACGACCGCCCACACCGGACGCTGGCTGAATTCCAAGAATATTGAGGCCAACCCTCAATTACCGCTGGGTATAAGTGGCATTACTTCAAAAACGACAGAGAGCAATGCTTCTTTCCGTTTAACCTTTAAAGGCACGGTACAGCCCGAACACAAACGCCTTCGAATATTTCTGAAGAGAGATGCCAATAGCTACGATTTCAGTGTAAGCTCAGGAGGCAACACGGTTTTTGTGGATGTATACAATCCGGAATCTTCAGACAATACACCCATGCTGGTGGTGGATATGCCTGCTGTTGGGAGTGAATTTGCATTTAACCTCAAAAAAACGGATACCGCTCAGGAAATGTTTGAGATTTATGGGATCAGCATAGAAACCATGGAGAATGCGGGTGTGCTGCTTCACAGCGTTGGTATTAATGGTGCGGGCCACTACTCGTTGCTCAGGCAAAACCTGATGAAAGAACAACTGGAACTGCTCAATCCCGATGCCGTAGTTATCGATCTGGGGGCCAATGATTTTTACAGGGGAAAAATCAACAAAGAAGTTTTTGGGAGTAATCTCCTAAAAATTGTAAATACCGTGCGTAGCGCCAGCCCGGGCACCACCATCATTCTGGGCTGTTCGCAGGATATTTATCGTGGCGGATACAGCCTTCCTGATTGCATTGATTTTTCGGACCTCATCCGGGAATTTTCCCGCGAGCACCGTTGCTTATTCTACGACTGGTACTGGGTATCAGGCGGACGCTATTCCATGATGCGCTGGAATCAGAATGCACTGGCAAACTGGGATATGGTGCACCTCACCCATGCCGGTTATCAGCTAAAAGGACGGCTGATGGCCGAAAGTTATGAGAGAACTGCCTACTGGCTAAACCAAAACGACACAGCCGGATTTCTTATATACAATCGCAAACCCAAACCCAGGTTCGTTATCAATGGGTATACCACCGTGTTCTGCGTGGACAAACCATATGGTCGGTGGCATCGTGGTACGGTGTAAGCGCGTATCAGATTAAAAAATGGAACCGGTTGAGAAATAACTATCTGAGAACCGGGCAAATTCTTAAAATTTACGCGCCCATTAAAGTTCAGGCTCCAATGCCCCCGAAACCCACGCCGCCTATCATAGAGACTGGGCAAGATTCTTCAGAAATGGAAACACCGGAGCCACCCCAAAAGATTTCTCCAAAACCACCGGTTGTTCAACAACCAGAGACGCCCAAACCAAAGCCCAAGCCTCAGCCTCAGCCTCAGCCAGCGCCACCGAAAATTGTGTACCACAAAGTAAAGTCGGGTGAAACGCTGTTCTCCATTTCCAAAAAATATGGCACCAGCACTACGGCAATCATGAAACTCAATAATATGAGAAACTACAACATCAGGGCCGGTCAAAACCTTCGCGTGAAATAATGGCATTCAATTCATCGCTGTTTATCCTGGTTTTTGTGGTTTTTTACTGCCTGTATGTTCCGCTGGCAGGCAAACCCGGACTCAGAACTGCTTTATTGTTTGCATTCAATGTTGTTTTTTATTATCTGTTAAGCGGTTTTGGCATCGGCATATTGCTGGCTTTGAGTGTGGCCGATTTTTTTCTGGCAAAAGGGATTTTTCGTTCCGGATCAGCAAACAGGAAACGCTTTCTGTTGTGGATCAGCATACTGCTGAATATTGGACTGATATTAACCTTCAGGCATTTCAACCAATGGTTTGGATTCCGTGAAATTCCCTTTTGGCCTGCCACAATAGGTGTTTCCTTTTACGTGTTTCGGTCGCTCGGATATGTGCTGGATGTGTATCATGAAAACATAGAAATACCGGAAAACAACTGGGGGCGGTACTTTACCTACCTGAGCTTTTTTCCCCTCATGCTGCAGGGACCTATTTCTCCGGCCCGTGATTTTTTACCTGAACTGCGCAAAGGTTTTTCTGCCAAAGAAGTTCCTACCGGAGAGGCATTTTTCTTCCTCATTTCGGGAATCATCAAGAAATACGCGTTGGCAGCATACATCACAGCCAATTTCACAGAACGTGTATTTGGAAGTCCGCACTTGTTTACGGGCATGGAAAACCTTTTTGCAGCCATCGGACAGGCGCTGGTGGTATTTCTGGATTTCAGCGGCTACACCGATATGATGCTGGGCATGGCTTTACTGCTGGGTTTTAGGATATCTGAAAATTTCAATTTCCCGTATGCTTCCTCCAACATTACCGAATACTGGCGCAGGTGGCACATGAGCCTCAGCAAATGGCTAAACGAATACCTGTTTTTCCCGCTTTCGTTTACATTAAGGGGATGGAAAAAATGGGGAACCGTGCTGGCGGTAATGATAACGTTTGTTATCAGCGGATTCTGGCACGGAACATCCCTCAACTACACATTCTGGGGAGCACTGCATGGACTGGCATTATCGTGGGACATAGCTTCATCGGGAATGCGCGATACAATCAAAAAACGGATTCCCAAATGGTTGTATCAGCCCGTTTCGGTGGGCCTAACCTTCCTTTTTCTGGCGTTAAGCGGAATTTATTTCCGTCTGGAGGACATGGAAATCGCCACCGGCATGCTGTCGCATATTTTCACCGACAGAGACTGGTCGGTGTTTGGAAACTGGCTGCGTGATTTCGGAGGAGTCTTTGCGGTAATGT
>CAYSIK010000159.1:0-1428 GCA_964431045.1 uncultured Flavobacteriaceae bacterium | reverse complement strand
AGGCTTTCATAGGCTCGGGTTGGTTTATGCACGCTATTTTATTGGTGCTTGCCATTTTCCTGGCATACCAAATCTCCGGTATGGAGCCCATTCCATTTATCTACCAGAAATTTTAATCAGAGTTTGCCGGTGATGGCATAGGCCATATATCCCACCCATTCTTTTACAATTGCATCACAGCGAAACAGCGCTTCGCTGCTGGGAATAAAGAAATCGGGGAGAAAATAGCCGCGCCCGTAATCGCTGATAAAGTGCACAGGATAAGGCACTACTGTTATCCCGGATTTGGTAAATGTGCCCCTTGCCCTGCGCATGTGAAAGGATGAAGTAACCAGTAAAACAGGGCCATCAATATGCTTATCTTTCAATATCTTGGTTGTATTAATAGCATTCTCATGCGTGTTTCGGGATTTGCTTTCCTTGATGACAACCGAATCGGGAATGCCGTAACTTTTTAGGATGGGCAGCACGTAATCTGCTTCAGGTTTGGTGCGGCCGGTTACGGAAGAGGAGCCGCCGGAAAGGATGATGCGTTTGATTTTTTTCTGCTGATACAGGTTCACCACAGAATACAGGCGATCGGCAGCATCGCTCATCTGCACGCGGTTGCGGTGGGAATCAAATTCGGCGTAGCCACCCAGAATAACGGCCGTTTCCGGGATGTTTGCCTCTTTTTGCGGCTCCATTTCCCAGGCCCGGGTAATTTCATTGACCAAAACTTTATTGGATGACAAGAACAGAATCAGCAGACTTATGAGAATGAGTTTTCTTCTTCTTTCAGGCAATTTGGTAGCAAAAGCCCAGATAAGCAATCCCACGCTCCAGCAAAGCGGACGGATGAATATCACCAGTATTTTTGAGAGAAGGAAAAACATGGGGTTTGGGATACGAAAATACGGATTATTGGAAGCCGGTCTGTTGGTTTATTGGTTTAATTGTTTAATGGTCGTTTTTTAGTGAATAAATAAATAAATAAATGAATGAATGAATGAATGAATGAATGATTTATGGCAGTTGATTAAACTGAGGAGTGGAGTTGGCCTGCCAGGACCTAAAGGAATTGGAACAAACAATTAAACCAACCAAAATCACTCTATGTGAACGCGCACTTTCAGGGTGCAGTCGAGTGGCTTGGTGGTAACGCGTCTGGCTTTGGCGGCAACTGCATACACCAGCTTGGTTCCGCGCAGGTGGTCTTTTAGGTTTACATCGTCCAACACTGCCAGGCTGTAAGAGGTGGCAAATGCATCGGGAATGTTATCAGCGGCTACAGCCATGGTGTTATTCCAGTCTTTGGTGGCAGGATTGAAGGTATTGAAAAGCACCAGACCATAATCGAAATTGGAGATATTGTTATCCGCATCGGGATTGTTGATGGTAATTTCAGCAGACTCCACCGTGATTTTACTGACATTATCCAGTGAAAAC
>CAYSIK010000158.1:0-4270 GCA_964431045.1 uncultured Flavobacteriaceae bacterium | reverse complement strand
GCGCTTGAAAAGTCTTTTGGCCTCAAACTCAGAAATGTAATCCTGAAGGGCTGAGTTGAATTCTTTCATTTTTGATAAATCCGTTTTAATTTTTTTCATATCGCAAATCTCTGCAAACATGAAAACACCTATCTGGGACTGAAAATTTGAGACCTTAATTTTTTTGTCCCATTCGCCCTTTGAAGCAACGTGTTATTTTCTTCTGGATCATATCTTCAAATTCTGCTTTGGAGGACACTTTATCCATGCTCATCCTTTCATAGGCCTCCCAATCAGCAGGCAATTCATAGAAACCCGTTAGCAACATGTAGATGGCTCTATTAATCCTCCTTTTGGGACTGCCATCCGTGAAATAGTAAGCCCACGGGCTATCAAACTCGGGCAATTCATCAGACAATACAATCTTTAAACCTGCCTGAACCCAGCCATGAATATCTTGCCTTAACCGCTTTTCGCTGATGGTCACCAAAGGAAGCATGGTAAAAACAACGGCATCCAGCGACGCTTGCTTTTCGAGCAATACTTTCAGAACATCTTCACCTAAATGCATACCGTATCTATTGGCCCTGCCCTGCCCGTTCAATGTAATGGTGCGGCACTGTAACAATTCATCGCGTGTATACAACCAGGCAAACTGTTTGTCTTTCCAGTTTTCGCAGTTATTAAGAAATAGAGATACCAGCCTAGCTATGTTGTTGTTTTCAAGCCTGCCAAGGTGCTTTTTCAGAAATATTAAAAAACAAGCATTCTCAACGGTGGCAAAAAATGCGTCTGCTTTATCGCTGTCAATAAAATACTGTTTTATAAATGAGGCAGCCTCCGGGTCCCAAAACTCATAAAAACTCAACAAAATTTGTTCTAAATCTTGTATGAAATTTTCCAATTCCGGATCGGTATTTCCTGTTTTTCTTAGAAACAGAATTAATTCTTTAAATGCTCCGATGACAGAATTTAAAAATTCAGGGCGTAACCCAAGTTTTTGAAAAATGATTTTATTCCAGTCAACAGATTCCACCAACTTTTCGCCCTTCATTAAAAATCCTAGCTGGTTGTTTTCAAATATTAAGCGCAAGTCCTTTGCAGTAATATCTGTTCTAATCTCGTGAGACTTTATCATTTGTTTATCAAGTTTAAGGCTTTTAACAATTGGTTGTGTGTAATGCGGCCATATTCCTGGGTAGTTTTAATGGAACTGTGCCCCAGCATTTTACTGACTACCTCAATCGAAACCCCATTATCAAGCAATACGGTAGTAGCACAGGTATGCCTTGCCATGTGGTGGGTAAGCACCTTATCTATTCCTGCAATTTCTGCCACGGCCTTTAGGTAGAAATTGGTTTTCTGGTTGCTCATTTGGGGCAATGCCTTGTTATTTATAATTCGCTCAGGTAGATCGGTATATCTTTTCAAGATTTCCATTGCAGCATCCAGTACAGGAATTTCCAGCGGCTCTTTGGTTTTACCTTGAATAATGCTCAAAAATACCACCCCATTGATTACGGTTAAATCCGACATCTTTAGGTCCTGGGTATCCTGGAATCTAAGTCCGGTATAACAACTGAATAAAAACAAATCCCTGGCTTTTTGCAGGGTGAAATTATTTTTCAAATTCAGTTCTTCCAAAAGTGCCATTTCATAACTATTCAAATAATCCCTGTTTTTGTATGGAAACTTTAACTTGAAACTATCGTATGAATTGGAGCTGATAATTTGTTTCTGCATGGCATGGTTGAGCAGGGTTTTAATCCGGACATGGTGTTTGTTCACGGTACTCAATGTCATTCTTGCCCCTTTATCATTGATAACGACTCCTTTTAGGTAACTGTCAAAATCCTGAATCTGCCTTACTGACCACTGATCTACACGGATGTTTTCTCCTGAACTCTTTTTTAGAAAATCGTGTAGGTAATTAAAGGTGGGCGCATATTTGGCAATTGTACCGGGAGTGCAATCACCACTTTTTTGTTTATCAAGCATAAACTCACTCCAGAAGGCAAGTATGGTGGGTTGTTTTTTATGTCCCTCAAACACCAGCTTCTTAATATCAACCACAGAAAAAAAGGTACAGTTGTTTTCCAGGTGCAATTTTGCATCATTGATATCACTTCTCAGCTGAATCAGTTTCTTATTGACCAGTGTACTGGTTTTGGATTGCTGGTTTTTGGGGTCCCAGGTATCTGCTGCCACCCTGATTCCGGTAGTGAATTCTACCTTCTTTCTGTCATAGACAATTCTACCCATAATAACCTGCTGATTTGGGTCGGTTTTAAGGGGCTTCAGGAAGTAGGAAACACTGATAGATTTTGTCTCAGGTGAAACACGATTTTGGGCCAGGTGAAACATAAGTGAAACAAATTTCGAAAGTTCCCGGCAGATTGTAAAAATCTCTGAAATGGAAAATGTTGATAAATAAGGATTTAGAAAAAATCCGAAAGTAATCGAAAGTTACTTTGTGGTCCCGCCAGGAATCGAACCTGGATCTAATGCTCCGGAGGCATTCGTAGTATCCATTCTACTACGGGACCCGCTTGTGTAAACAGACTGCAAATATCTGCATTTGATGTTGATTTAAGGCCATGCAAAACCGAATGATTTTTATCCGCTGTTGCCTTACATGGTTTAAAAGGCCCGTCAAGCCACAAATTTTGCTCCAGCTACTTACATCGTGTTCTGGGTAAATGACACAAAACCTGCCGAATGGGGTTACTTTTGCAGGGTTGTAAGCAAGCATTGTGGGAACCAATTACCTGTCCATCGAAAACATATCCAAAACCTGGCATGACCGACCCGTGCTATCGGGCATTTCCTTTGGCATAGACAAAGGCGAAAAAGTGGCGCTGGTAGCCGGAAACGGACAGGGTAAAAGCACCCTGCTCAGCATCATCAGCGGGCAGGAAAACCCCGATTCCGGACAAGCCATCCTGCGCAAGGACATCACCGTGGGATTTTTGCCCCAGGAACCCGAACTCAATCCCGCGCAAAGCATTCTGGAAAACGTATTGCTGCAACAAACCCCGGTAACCCGCGCAGTGGCCGACTATGAAAAGGCTTTGTCTGCTCAGGAAGAAAACCCCGGAGAAGCAGCCCTGCAGGCCCTGCAAACCGCCACAGAAACCATGAACCGCCTGGGCGCCTGGGACTATGAATACCGGGTGAAACAGATTCTCAACCAGCTGAAAATCCGTGATGCGGGACAGTCGGCGGCATCCCTCAGCGGCGGACAGAAAAAGCGGGTAGCACTGGCACGCATCCTCATCAGCGAGCCCGATTTGCTCATTCTTGACGAACCCACCAACCACCTGGATCTGGACATGATAGAGTGGCTGGAAGATTACCTCACCCAACGCGACATCACCCTGCTGCTGGTTACCCACGACCGATACTTTCTGGACCGTGTTTGCGAACGCATCATAGAGCTGGACGGCGGACAGATTTACCATTACAAAGGCAACTACAGCTATTTCGTGGAAAACAAGGCTCACCGCGAAGAAGTTGCCGCCAGCGAAGCCGAAAAAGACCGCAACCTCTTTAGACGCGAACTCGACTGGGTGCGCCGCATGCCCAAAGCCCGCACCACCAAAAGCAAAAGCCGCATTGATTCATTCGATGATTTGCAGGAAAAGCTCAAAAATGTAAAACACAAAAACGAACTGAATATCACCATACGCATGGAGCGTTTGGGCGCCAAAATCCTGGAACTGCACCACGTGAAAAAAGCCTTTGGCGACCTCAAAATCCTTGATGATTTCAATTACATCTACCACCGTGGCGAAAAAGTAGGCATTGTAGGACCCAATGGCGTGGGAAAATCTACCCTGCTGAACATGATTATGGACCTGGAATCGCCCGATTCCGGCAAGATTGTGACCGGAGATACCATGGTGTTTGGATATTTCAGCCAGCAAACGTTTAAGGTGGATGACCACAAAAAAGTGATTGATGTGGTGCGCGATGTGGCCGAATGGATACCTATGGCCAACGGCAATAAACTCACGGCCTCGCAACTGCTGCTGCGGTTTGGTTTTTCTTATGACAAGCAGTGGGACTTTGTTTCCAAGCTTTCCGGTGGCGAAAAACGGCGCCTGTTTTTGATGAGCATTCTGATGAAAGCCCCGAATTTCCTTATCCTGGATGAACCCACCAACGACCTCGATATCGAAACGCTGGGCGTACTGGAACAGTTTCTGCTCGATTACCAGGGCTGCGCCATTGTGGTGAGCCACGACCGTTACTTTATGGACAAGGTGGTAGATCACCTGTTCGTGTTCGA
>CAYSIK010000157.1:0-4389 GCA_964431045.1 uncultured Flavobacteriaceae bacterium | reverse complement strand
CGCTGGGTAAACGGATGGTTTGCGCAGGGTAAATACTACGTAGGCGCAGCATTGAATCTGGGTGTAAGTATCAAGGAACATAATATTCAGATTGCGAACATGAGCGTGGGTGCTGTGCTATATGGTCAGGGTCCAAACCCTGTTTATGCTGAAGGGATGGCAGGCATCAATATCAATACAGCTTTGATAAAGTATAATGGCAACTTACGCCTGCAACTGGGCAATAAATGCGATTTGTCGGAAACAAAGTACAATTCCATTCCCATTATCACCATTGCCGAACCGGCCCAGGGAAGGAATGTGTCCGTGCTGACCAGATCTACTGTGAATTTTGCCCTTCCGGTTTTGGCCGAATTCCGGGATGTGGAACAGCGCCGACTTCGTTTTGCTCCGGATTTCCTGCTCATGCGCGACAATCTGAAAGTAGCCGGAAAGTGGCTTGTTTCACCGGGAGGTGAGCAGGCTGTATTTCAGTCTGCAGAGCCATTACAGCCATTTTCTTCCTACACCCTGCTTGCCACAATTTACCTCGAGGCCTGGATTACGTCCAAGTCGGCATGGCAAAGAATAAAACAATCGGGAAGTGAGGTTGTGGAACAAAAGTTCATGCGATTTGTGACCGGCGGGATTCCCAAAGAAATTCCGCTCAGCAATATCACTGCAGCGTATCCCCACCCGGGGCAAGTAAACATGCATCGTGAATACAGCCGCAAGGGGTTTGTGGAATTAAAAGTCCCTCAATGGCAAGCGCTTAGCGTGCCGGGAACAAGCATCATAGCCCGTTTTTCCGCACAAAACGGGGAGTGTCGCGATGTATTGACAGAAATACGCGGGAATTCCGCACGCTTTGAAATTCCGCCCAATCTCAGCAATGATAAAGTATATCGTTTTTCATTGATACGGCAGAACAGTGCTTTGCCTTTGATCAATCTGGCTTCCGGTATGCAGGAAGGGCAAGCCGGAAGTAATAGCACAGCAATCGGAGGTGGGCAATTAATTGTTTCCTCGCCGAACGGGAGCTCGCAGAAGGCAGACCGAATCGATAATGTGGTGTTGCTAAGCTACTTATTCCGGACGTCTGTCTATGCTCAGCCGACTCAAAAATGGATTTTGTGCAGTGTTCAGGATGCCGTGGCATCAGGCACCGACATTGCTATTGATTTGCAACAGGCAGCGGGCGAGTACCTTGAAACACCGGAACTCCGTCAATATGTCTCTCTCTCAGCAGAGCTGAAACGCAATGCCTGGTTCAGCCGATCCGTTTATCCGTTTCTATACGGGTATTACTATAAACTGCCGCCCGCTGTCCGCTCACAGATAAACTGGGGCAGGGATACAACCGGAGGGCTTATTTCCGGCACACTGCAAAACATCGAACAGCCTGGAATTGAGAAGGTAGAACTCAAAACATCTCATTTCGCTTCGGGTAAATATGTTTTTGACAAAACAGCGATAAAGTTGACCTATGACGGACTTCGGTTGATTGAAAACGACCTGTCGGTACTCAGGCAGAGCCTTACGGCGCTTAGCGCAGGCATGGACAGGGCAACACTGGAATTGCTTACATCAGGCATACCTGCTGCCCAAAATGGTCAATCCCTGAACTCGGTGGCAAAGCCTTTACAGGCCCCTGCTTTGGGGAATGGAGGTTGCGTTCAACCGTCCACGGCAACACGAATAGGTACCCTTATTTCGCAGCAAACCGCCGCGCGAAACCGGTTTTTACTGGCTTTGAATGCCATTGCAATTCCATCAATACCAAAGGGTTCCGTTATTCCGCTCTCAGGAATCTATAAAATCTCGGATAACCCTGCGGTACCATTGGCAATTGGGAAAGGAGGTATTCTGTGAGATACGTTTTAAGCCTTCTTTTTATTTTTTTCCTGCAACAGACAGTAATGGCGCAAACCCAAGATTTTTCTCTGCAGACCCGCAGGTTTGCTGATGCGGTGTGGATTCGGTGGTCTGCTCAAAATTCGGATTTGCTGCAAAAACACAGCACCCGTGGTTTTGCACTTCATAGAATTACGGTGAGCAGGGATGGGAAGATCCTTGAAACCGAAGAGCGATACCGTTTAAATTCAGAACCGATACGCTGGGATACAGCATTGTCAGTCAATGACAGCGTGCGAATCCTCAAAGAGTTGTTGTATTTCAATCCCGATCCTTCGGAGGATATACGCAAAAGCTTGTACAATAAGGAAATGGCCGATTTGGCTTGGCTACAAGGCAATTTGCTGCTGATGAAGGATTTTAGACTGGCTCTCAATTGCGGTTTTGGCTGGGTTGATATGGGTGCCAAAATGAACGAAACGTATCTGTATGAGTTGTATCCCTGGAATGATACGCAAATACTTGGAACGGCATATTGTGGTGGTTATCAGCAGCCGGCGATACCTCGGGTAGTGATAAAAAACGAAAAAGGCAGAAATACGCTGCTGCAAATTTCCCAATCATCAGCATACTGGGGGTATATCATAGAAAAGGCGCGGGATACGGGCATGGACTTTCATCCCTTGTCTGCGCAGCCTTTTGTAAATGGCACAAAATCGCCTGATTTGCTGGTAAACGATTCTCAGGGACTTGCCTTCGGCCAAATTTATTACAGGGTAGCAGGTGTTGATGCATTCGGTCTTGCAGGCCCTTGGTCAGATACGCTCGGTATTTTTGTTTTACCTGATATGGTTTGTCCCGGCATTGAGAATCTTCGGCTTGTTGAGGATACGCTGCTGGAATTTAGCTGGAATATGCCGGATAGCCTGCGCTCCTTTGTGAAACAGACATCGTTTAGTTACAGCAATTCACCGGATGAAGTGTTTATCCCTCTGCCGGTATGGCATACTGGTGAGGTGATTCGCGCGCGCTGGCCGTCCGGTTGGTCCTCGGTTTACCTGAAACCATCAATTACCGATGTAAACAACGATGCACATTTGGGGCCAATTGCCTTTCTGCAGCCCCCGGATTCTATGCCGCCACCGGCACCTGAAAAATTATATGCTGTTTGCGATTCTGCCGGCATCGTTCAGATTCACTGGCGTTCAATTCCGGGTGCCACCTATTACCGCCTCTATCGCGCCAATTACCGCAATACTGAATACACAGACCATTCTCATGCCTATTTTGCTGATACTTTTTTTTGCGATACGCTGGACCTGAAAACCTTGCAGGATTCTGTTTACTATGCGGTTACAGCCCTCGATAGCCGTTACAATGAATCCCCGCAAACTCTTGTAGCATGTGCAGTATACGATATTATTCCGCCAACACCGCCTGCGTTTTTGGGGTATGAACTCACGGAAAAGGGCTATCTCCTTCGCTGGACAAAAAGCCAAGATGCAGCATTCTACACCATCTATCGGCAGGGTGATGGGGAAGTGACTATTCAAACGGATTCCGCTTTCTATATCGACAGTACAGGCAGTGCCGATGTGAAATACAGTTACTACCTGATTGCAACCGATCGAAATGCAAATGTATCAGAGGCTTCAGCCAAAATCACACTCAAATTTCCTTTAAGAACAAGCGTCCCTTCAGTGCCAAGGCCCATCTTTCAGAATGATAGCCAGAAGCGCAACTGCTATGTGTTTTGGGAATATCCGGAATGGCCGGGGATATCGCATTTCCGAATTATGCTGAAAAGCAAAGGCAAAATGAAGACCATAGGAACGGCCCAAGCCCATGAAAGGCAATATTGTTTGTATGGTTTCCTGAAGAATGAAGAGGATGAATTTCAAATTATTGCATACACCAAAGAAGGATTAAAAAGCCGATGAGAAATATATTGTTAATACTTGCAATGCTAATGCTGTCGCCGCTTTGCGGAAAGCAACACTTGCTGTTGAAACTGAATGCCGATTACACCTGGGGCGATGGTAATGCCGATTTTGTGAAAATTAAAATGCTGTATTTCCGCTCGGGAAAGATTGAAGCGCAGGATTCATTTGTGCTGAAAGGGCCGTTAAAAACGGAGTGGAGAAGGACATTTGATGTGATGCCGGATTCATTGGTTTTTAGGATTGTAGATCATACCAAAAGAATCCCCTGGCAGAAGATGTTTGTGCGGTCTAACCAGCTGCAGCATTGCCAATCCCTGCGGTTTGAAAACCTGATGAAGAAAGGCAAATGTGATTCTTTTCCTATGAATGAACTGGGTACCGTATGTGCAGCGCTGGATATTGCGGTTTTTGATGATGCCGTCTCTCAAATGCCCCTGCGTTCCGGAATTCAGCAAAACAATATGTTTTGCGAATCAGAGGCTGTGAATTATCGGCTTAGTGCCCCTTGCTACATGAATTACCGGCCTGCCGGAAGTGTTTTGCAATGGTATGAAAGTTCCGGTGCACAAGGGGCATGGACAAAAACAGATACAGGCAGGATGTTTAGCCCTTT
>CAYSIK010000156.1:3460-4433 GCA_964431045.1 uncultured Flavobacteriaceae bacterium | reverse complement strand
TTTATGTTATTTTCAAGATCCTGTGATACGCCAAACTGAAAAAAATGTACGGCTATGGTTTTGCCTTTGTATATACATTCGGCGGCGGGAATCAGGTATTTAATGCGGATTTCATCCCCATCTTCACTGTCAACATCCCTCACCGGCTCCATCCCCTTTTCGGCAAAGCTTTCAAGTATACCGGCCACTTCTTTTTTATCCTTGTCTTTCAGCGGATCTGTAACCTCAATTTCCATTTTACCGCCGCTGGCTTCACGGAATTCGTAGGCCATATCGCGAATCTCATTGCGCAACTGTTTGAATTTTGCGCTCATTTCGCCATCCAGATAGAGTTTGAAATAGAGTTTCTCATCTATTTTGGCTGCCAGTTTCCGGCTGGTTTCACTTAAGGTATATCTTTTTTCCTGCGTAAGGTCAAACCTTTTGTAATACAATGATGACAAGGCGTTGATTACCACAATGGCTACCAGCAGCATTAGCAATTCAAGCCAGCTTTGGGTTTTATGTAACCTGCGTTTTTTCATCACCACTTTCTGCTTTCAAAAACAATTTTGGTACAACCGAGAAACAATGCGCTAAAACTAAGCATATACAGGATATCGCGGGTATCCAGCACACCACGGCTCATGCTGTCATAATGGTATTCCAGGCTAAACCATTCCAGGCTTTTACCGATGGCATCCAGTGCCGAAATATCTCCCATCATGCCAAGCACTACATAAAAAAACAAACCCAGTGCCATGCTGCTAATGAGTGCCACAATCTGATTGTCGGTAATGGCTGATGAGAAAACACCCATGGCGGTATATGCCATTCCCAGCATAACCAGGCCAAAGTAACTGCCCCACATGGCGCCGGTATCAATGTTACCTTCGGTTTGTCCGAGTTTGGAAAGACTATAATAATACACAAGGGTAGGCAGCAAGGCTATCAGCAACAGTGAAACACCCGCAAAGTATTTACCCAAAATAAT
>CAYSIK010000156.1:0-3450 GCA_964431045.1 uncultured Flavobacteriaceae bacterium | reverse complement strand
CCGAAACAGGTCTTGTGGTCAGTGTTTCAAGGGTACCGAGTCTTTTTTCTTCAGAAAAACTGCGCATGGTAATGGCTGAAATCAGGAAGATAAAAATGTAAGGCGCCATTTCAAACATCACCTGCATGCTGGCAAGTCCCAGATCAAATACGGAATTGCCCTTAATCACCCACATAAACAAACCGGTGGCACCCAGAAAGACCAGCATGACCACATAGGCAATGAGCGAACTCAAAAAACTGCGTATTTCTTTTTTATAAATGGTCCACATGGTTGGTTAACTGTCTGAATATGGATTCCAGTGAATCTTTTTCGCTCACAAGTTCTGTCACCTCAAGATTGGCCGACAGCGCAAACTGCGAAACAGCCTGCCTGAATTGTGCATTGTCTCCGGCAAGGCGCCAGGTATTGTTTCCCAAGGAGGTAAGTTCAACCAACCCCTGAATTTTTTTCAGTTCATTTTCGCTGACCACAGAGGCAAACTGCACACGGACCAGCCATTTCCCCTCCGATCGGTTACGCAGATTTTCCAGTTTGTCATCTGCCACAATGGAGCCTTTATCAATGATGATAACCCGGCTGCAAATAGCCTCAACCTCCTGCATGATGTGCGTGCTCAACATAATGGTTTTGTTGCTTCCCAGATTTTTGATCAGGTCGCGGATTTCCATTACCTGGTTGGGATCAAGACCGCTGGTGGGCTCATCGAGAATCAGCACATCCGGATCGTGAATAATGGCCTGTGCCAGCCCCACGCGCTGTCGGTAGCCTTTGGAAAGCTGACCTATTTTTTTATGCTTTTCCTTACCAAGATGGGTAAGTGCAATCACTTCATCAACCCGCTCACTTATATGCTTCACGCCACCCAATCCGGCAGCGAATGACAGGTATTCCTTTACATACATATCCAGATATAATGGATTGTGCTCGGGGAGGTAACCTACGTGCTTTCTTACCTGAATACTTTGGTCCGAAACATCCATTCCGCAAACCTTTGCCTCGCCCGAGGTGGGTGGAATGTAACAGGTAAGCATTTTCATGGTGGTACTTTTTCCGGCACCATTGGGACCCAGAAAACCCACAATTTCACCGGGCGCAATTTCAAATGAAATGCTGTTGACGGCTGTTTGGGTGCCGTATAACTTGGTCAAACCTTTTACCTGAATGCTCACGTTGGTTTTGCAAAAATAGGGGTTGCAGTTTCAGTTAAATACCCGAAGTAGGGATGTGCCTTATTTTTTACACAGCCCTGTAAGTAAATCAGGCGCCTGCCTCTTCACCATCGGCTGTGGCTGCGGCCATTTCACCCAGCTCGCGGTCCAGCAAATACAGGCCGCTGCCGTCTTTGCCAATAATTTTGAGTTTATTGAGAATGCTTTTCACCTGCTTTTCTTCTTCCATCTGCTCGCTCACGTACCACTGCAGGAAGTTATTTGCGGCATGGTCACGCTCTTTCAGCGAAACGTTCACCAGTTCGTGAATACTTGAGGTAACGGTTTGTTCCTGTTCGAGCACATTTTTGAAACAGGTATGAAAATCCTTGAATGATTTCGGCGGAGCCTCAATGGCAGGAACCATGGCATGACCGTCATTATCGTTGATAAAATGAAAAATCTTGAGCATATGCATCCTTTCTTCATCGCTTTGCTTGTAAAAGAATGCGGCAGCGCCTTCAAAACCTTCGGCGTCCATCCAGCTGGCCATGCTCAGGTATACGGCACTTGAGTACGCCTCCAGCGCAATCTGATGCTGAAGGGCTTTTTCAATCGTTTTTGAAATCATAATGAGTGCGCTAAATTACTAATAAAACCCGCCTGATGCGTTTTTGTTTTATTTGCCGGCAATCCGCTTGATCTGGGTTTCCAGCTCTTCTTCAGCACCGGGGGTATACCCCTGATGAGACCATACCACATTGCCGCTGCCATCCACAATGAAAGTCATGGGAGGATTGTTCACGTTCATGGCGCGGGCCAGATCGGAATTTTCGTCCATAATGATGTCATATTCCCATCCATATCCAAGTACTTTTGGCTTCACTTTCTTGCTGGTACGGGCATCATCAATACTTACCGCTACCAGTTTGATATTGTATTTTTCTTTCCACTCCGCATAATGCTCATTAATGGCTTCCAGTTCTTTGATACAAGGCACGCACCAGGTAGCCCAGAAGGATATCACGGTAATTTTACCCGGTTCGGCCACGGTTTTAAAATCCATAGGCTGACCTTCGAGGTTTTTCACCTGAACGGAAGGAAGGGTTTGGTTCTGAGCGTTGGCCTGAAAGGCAAAAACAATAAGAGCGGTGGCAAGGAGCAGAATGTTTTTCATGTGCGTTTGGCAAAGTAAATCAAATCATGTGCCAATTTCGATTTGCGAAAACAAAGGATGATAAAAAAAGCCGCAACGTATACTGCGGCTTTTCTTTATTGAATTGAAATTTATTTAGATTTGTAGTGAACTTCATACTTATCAGTTCCATCATCTTCAAGAAGCCACATTTCGCTACTGGTCAGGCGGATTATTTTCTGGAAATACTTTGAGGTGGTTCCGGTTTCCTGAAATTCCAGATTTTCTTTTTTACTGTCGAAAGACCATTTACCTGTTTCTCTACCCAAACCGGAAGTAAAATCATAGGAATCGTCCTTGTTAAATATCAACGAATGCTCTCCAATAAACGCAAGCATTGTGGAAGTAACGTCCTGCCCGTTGGCGATATATTTTTCAATTACCCACGTGTTTACCACCCGGGATTTTTTTGAGCTGAGTGAGAAGCCGGGGCCTTCTTCATACTTGCCGCATGAAGATAAAGTTGCAAGTGCCATGGAGGCTATAGCAAGCAGAATGAATGAGAATTTTTTCATATCTATTATTTTTTGTAGCAAACTTAGGATTGAATTCAGCAGCATACAATTGGAATTTATTCAGTGTATAAAAAAGCGGAAAAACGTTTTCGGATAAACCCCGTAACTTCGCAACATGGATAAACCATCCCTGCCTTCGGGCACCCGCGATTTCGGGCCGGAGGTGATGATGCGCCGAAAGTTCATCATCGGTATCATAGAAGAAACGTTTAAGCTCTACGGATTTTTACCGCTGGAAACCCCTGCCGTTGAGAATCTCAGGACCTTGCAGGGCAAATACGGCGATGAAGGTGATCAGCTGCTGTTCAAAATTCTGAATAATGGCGATTTCCTTGCCAAAGCCGATGAAAACCTACTGAAGCAGCGCGACAGCAAGGCCCTTACACCGCAGATTTCCGACCGCGGACTTCGCTATGACCTGACCGTTCCCCTGGCCCGTTTTGTGGTGATGAACCGCGATAAAATTCATTTCCCCTTTAGGCGATACCAAATTCAGCCTGTATGGCGGGCCGACCGTCCTCAGAAAGGACGCTACCGCGAATTCTGGCAATGCGATGCCGATATTTTGGGCAGCCAGAGTATCAGTAAC
>CAYSIK010000155.1:0-4484 GCA_964431045.1 uncultured Flavobacteriaceae bacterium | reverse complement strand
ACCTGATCACGCATACATAAATTCCATCGTGCACTGCATGGCTGGCAAACGTTCCATCCCAGCCGACTGCAATGTCATCGGTTTCGAAGATCAACTCACCCCACCTGTCAAAAATTTTCATAGTGAAAGATTTTATTCCTATTCTTAAAACAAAAGTCTTTAAATTTTTGATTATTGAGCGCTTTAATAAAGTCTGTGACAGGCGATAAATATTTAATGGTAAGATTCGCTAATTCTTTTGGATCAGTAAGTTGTGGTTCTAATTCTTCATTTTGAACTAAATGATGTAAAATTGAATCACATATTCTAATAATTGCCATTATTCCAACATTCATTGAAATAAATCCACCTTCGTTATTTCCTTTTTGCCAATTGTCATGATTTTCATTTCTTACATGGTTAAATATGAATTTAAAATATAGATAGGTTTTATTTAGCATTTCAGAATAATTATCTACCCATAAATACCCGGTTGAAACTAATTTGTTTTTTTGTGTTTTCGCAAAAAAATTAGATTTATTGAATCCGTATGAAATAATATAATCAAGTGTTATACAAGTTAAATCACTTTTTTTATTTTCTCCAACTATTACTCTTCTGTATAGAGGACTATCATCTCGTTCCCCAAGCCTCTGCAAAAGCTTAGATTGTAAAGCAAATATTGCATCATTATAAATAGGAGAACACCATTTTAAATCTGCCATAATTGTTGTTAGTAAATTTTTTGAAACGCTTTTTTGTTTATGGTTGATATCAACAAACATTTTAACCTGAGCTTCAATTGGAAGATTTTCAAATGCTACCACTGGAATGCTATTTTTATATTTCCAATCTGTATTTGAATAACCATAAAGCCTATGTTGACCATCAATAATGAAGGCTGATTGATAATTTTTAGGTAAGTGTAATACACATAAATCTGAAATATTACTGTCGTGTGTTGCCTTTATTGGATCTGAATATAGTGGGTTTTCTTTTGGTGTCACTACATTGATAATTATAGAATTTGGGAAAAAACCATTATTGTTCAAAAAGAACTCTATTTCTTTTAATCTAGATTTTGAAACCATACGTTGATAAGCACCTTCAGATTCTTCAGAAGTCACTGTACTGTGTAAAATGTATGATAGCTTTAATAATGTATCTGGCTCTATTGAAAAGGAATAAAAATTATGTCCTCCCATTTTCCCTTTTATAGCTGGAACTTTATTCTTTAGTTCTGGAATTTCTTGATTTTTAAATAATCTACCCAATAATTGATATTTTGCCGCATTTCCCAAGTATGCAGCTAACTGCTCGTAATAATTGACATCATCTTGATTAAAATATTCAATTTGATGTTCGGCTAATCTGCTTCTATCATTATCATTAATGATAATATTATTGGTTGCCAGAATAAATTTGATTTTTCTTTTGTTTCCAAAAATATCTTTCAAAAAACTCTGACTACCTCTTTTTATTGTTTCAAAATCATTAATGATTGTTTGGAGAGATTTGCTTTTAAGTTCAATTGAGCTTTTACATTCAACAACTAAAATTGTTTCTTTATCAGCAGCCAGAACATCTATTTGTCTTCCAGGTATTTTGGGATCTTTTGTATAGGGTAGCTTTAAATTTGAATTTGCATTTAAAATATCAAACCCCATTTTCGCCAATATTGACCAAATTTTATCTTCAAAAAGAATATCATGTTCTTTATTTTTCTTAATTCTTGATGTAGTCGAATTGTCACGAATAAGTTCCCAGCCTTCAAGAAAATATTTTTCTTTAAGCTCTTGTTCAATTGTTTTTTCGATATAAATCTTACTCTTTTTTGCAAGAATAGTCTTAATATCAGATCCTTCCGCTAAAGAATTTTTAAAAACTTCAATTTCGATGTTTTCCATGTTCATATTATTGCTACCAACTTACCTAAATGCGCAACACAATTGCACATATTTTGTCCTATGGTTTTACTTTTTGCGCAACTCTTTTTTGTTTCCTCCCACAATGATACACAGCAGGACCACAATCTCCAAACGTAACCCGCCCTGTTTTTTGCACACTTTCACGCACCCGCCATTCTTTGTTTACGCCACAACAAAAATTCCGTAACTTTGCCCTATCAATGGCTTTAGAAATCAAAGTACCGGCCCCCGGCGAATCGGTTAGCGAAGTAACCATTGCCAACTGGCTGAAAAAAGAAGGTGAATGGGTGGAAATGGATCAGCCCATCGCAGAATTTGAAAGCGACAAAGCAACCTTTGAAGTGAACGCCGAAAAAGCCGGCGTAATTGAAAAACTCATCGGCAACGTGGGCGATACCATCCCCGTGGGCAGCGTTATCGCGGTGATCAATACCGAAGCCGCCAGACCCGCCGAAGCCAAGGCAGCAGCCCCAAAAGCCGCTCCCGAACAGCCCAAGGCACCCGCCGCTGAAGAAAAACCCAAAGCCGAAGCCAAGCCCGCTCCCGCAGCAGCTCCCGTGGCTTCCAATGTCCTCATATCGCCCGTGGCCGCACAGTTGGTGGCCGAATACGGCATCGCCCCCGAAACCGTTTCAGGCACCGGCAGCAATGGCAAAATCACCAAGCTGGATGCCCTGGAAGCCATCGTAAAACTGGGTGTGAACAAAGGTGGTGCTAAAGCCTCAACCGGCAGAAATGCCCGCCGCGAAAAGATGAGCAACCTGCGCAAAACCCTGAGCAAACGCCTGGTTGCCGCCAAAAACGAAACCGCCATGCTCACCACGTTCAACGAGGTGAACATGAAGCCCATCATGGATTTGAGGGCCAAATACAAAAAGAACTTTGAAGAAAAATTCGGTATCGGACTGGGCTTTATGAGTTTCTTTACCCGCGCCGTGACCATTGCCCTCAAAGACTGGCCCGCGGTGAATGCCAGCATTGAAGGCGAAGAAATTGTGTACCACGACTACTGCGATATCAGCATCGCCGTGAGCGCCCCCAAAGGCCTGGTTGTGCCTGTAATCCGCAGCGCCGAAAATCTTAGCTTAGCAGAGATAGAAGCCGAGGTAAAACGCCTGGCCACCAAAGCCCGCGACAACAAACTCAGCATTGAAGAAATGACCGGAGGCACCTTCACCATCACCAATGGCGGTGTATTCGGCAGCATGATGAGCACACCCATCATCAACCCGCCCCAGAGCGGCATTCTGGGCATGCACAACATCGTGGAACGCCCCATGGTGGAAAACGGACAAATCGTCATCCGCCCCATGATGTATGTGGCTCTCAGCTATGACCACCGCATCATCGACGGCCGCGAAAGCGTGAGTTTCCTCGTTCGCGTGAAAACCCTGCTGGAAAACCCCGAAATGCTGCTGGACGGCAAGCGCCCCGAAGAAAACGTGCTGGGCCTGTAACACACCAACGATGCACAACCACGGGCATCATCACGATCACAATCACTCACATGCGGCCTATCAGGGCAGCATGAACACCAGGGCCTTCATACTGGCCATTGTGCTGAATGCAACTTTTGTGGTTATTGAATTTTTGTACGGACTTTGGTCGCATTCCCTGGCATTGATGGCCGATGCAGGGCACAACCTCGGCGATGTGGCCGGGCTGGCCATTTCCCTGCTTGCATTCCGCATGGCGGCAAAATCGCCCAACGCCAACTACACCTTTGGATATAGCAAAGGCACCATTTTGGCTTCGCTGGCCAACGCCATTTTGCTTTTACTGGCCGTGGGTTCCATTGGTTATGAGGCCTGCACACGCATTCTCACCCCAGAACAACCCCAGTGGCAAACCATCAGCATGGTGGCGGGTATTGGCATTGTTATCAATACCGCTACGGCTTTGCTGTTCATGAAACGCACAGAACTGAACAACCGCGCGGCATTCCTGCACATGGCCGCCGATGCGGGTGTCTCCGCTGCCGTGGTAATTGGCGGTTTTCTCATCAGCTGGACCGGCATTAGCCAGATAGATCCTATCATTTCCCTGCTCATCTGCGGGGTTATTGTCATCGGCTCGTGGGGACTGCTGAAAAGCAGCATGCGCTTGTCTTTGGACGGTGTGCCGCAAAACATCGATCCCGATAAAATCCGAGAGGCCGCACTGGCCGTTCCCGGAGTACGCGATATTCACCACCTGCACATTTGGGCAATGAGCACCACCCGCAATGCGCTTACGGCCCACCTGCTCATCAAAGAAGGGCTATCCTACGACGATGTGCACCACCTGAAAAAAGAACTGAAACACGCCTGGCAACACTTGAATATTCAGCATGCCACGGTGGAAACCGAAACCGAACACCACGACGACTGCGAAGACTGTCGCACCGCGGGTTCATTTGATTAAAAAATGAAGAAAATCCTGCTGATTGCGATGCTGGTGCCATTATTAGGCATTGCCCAGCTGCCCAACCTGATTCCCGCCCCGAAAAAAATGGAGGTAACGGACAAAACCTTTGTGTGGAAACAGGGCATGGCTTTTTACTGCCCGCCGGCCTTTGAAAACACACCCTGCAAATTG
>CAYSIK010000154.1:0-4524 GCA_964431045.1 uncultured Flavobacteriaceae bacterium | reverse complement strand
GATGTCAAATAATTACGCCGCTTCCCAGCGGGGTTTTAGGGTGCAAAGATAGGGGCATAATCAATTGTATTGTATGTTTGCAAAAAAATATTCTCACATAATAAATAAACTAAAATGGCAAGCATTAAAATAAAAGATTTTTTCAATGGACGATTTTTTGAAATTCCAAAATATCAACGCGGATATGCATGGGAAATCCAAAATATAAGAGATTTATTTGATGATATAATAGAATCCATAGATTCACATTCCAATCATTATATTGGAACAATTGTGCTTTCAAAGTCAGATGATGATGATGAAAAATATTACATTGTTGACGGACAGCAGCGCACAACAACAATTACGTTAATAATTAGCGCCTTAATAAAACAATTGGCTGAAAAGGACGCATTTTATTATGAAAGATTCTATTTAAAGGAAGATGACAAATACAGAATTAAACCACTTAACCGAGATCAGCGTTTTTTTGCTGACTTGCTGGAAGGAATAACTAATGAACCTCAAAATAAAAGTCAACGATTTTTAAAAGAAGCTATAGAAGAAATTAATTTTAAAGTCGCCCAAATAGATGATAAATTAAAGTTTTTAAAATCAGTCGAAAGATTAGAAGTTATGGAATTTGTTGAAAATTCCGAAGGAGACGCCATTCGGATTTTTCAAACGGTTAATGATAGAGGCAAGCAACTTTCCAACATGGAGAAAGCAAAAAGCCTATTAATATATTTTTCTAATAGGTATTTAGATAAATCTTTAGATAATAAAATCAACGACCATTTCAGCGATATTTTTGAAATTTATGACGACATTAAACATCTTGGTGAAGAACTTGGAATAAACCTCATAAAAAACAGAGATTTTAATGAGGACAATTTAATGCGCTATCACTTTGTAACACACAGTAATGAAAACTATGACCCAACAGCAAATTATGTCCTTCAATTTCTCAAAAACCAATTAACTCTTTTTAGAACAGACTCCAAAGGGGAAGACTATCCGGAGATGCGGAAATTTATTAGTGACTACATTGCAAGCTTAAAAAACTTTTTTATTAATTGTAAATCCTTAATTGAAAGAGCAAAATATGAAACTAAATATTTTAAATTATTTGTTGTTTTAAATCTTTCTGCAACATTATATCCTTTAATAATAAAACTGCAAGGTCTTGATTTACTAGATAAAAAATTAAATGGAGAAGGCCGACAACATTTCAATTTTTTTGACTTGATAGAATTAATTGAAGTTAGGGTTTATAAAACTAGGGCTACAGACCCAAAAGCAGACATTGCAAGACTTGTGTACAATATTGAAAATAAGACTGTAAACGACATCGAAAACTGGCTTGTTTGGTTCAATTCTCGTTGGATGCCCAAAGAAGAATTTCATTCAAATTTAACACGGGGTGTATATGGTAATCGGGCTTTGAATCATATATTCATTACATATTGTGAAAATTTAAAAAACGAAGAATACAACATGGTCGAATTACAAGAATTAACTGGTAAATCACCCAATATTGAGCATATACTTTCACAGACGCCTACATTCGACCCAGTTGCTCTTGGATTTGACAACAAAGAAGATTTTATCGATTTTGAACATACTTTAGGAAATCTAACCATATTAGAGAAAGGTTTAAATTCCAGTGTCCAAAATAAAAATGCCACAGACAAAATAGATGGTTACGGGAAAAGCTTATTTGTAATGACTAGAATGCTAGGTTCAGAAATTGACTCGAATAAACGATTTAATAAAATTTCTGTTCAAGCCAGAACTAAAACTTTAGCTGAATATTGTATTAATCGGTGGTGGAGTGATAAATCTATAGAAAGCCCTATGACGGCTATTGAGGATAACGAAGAATAACAGATAATCTTTAAAATTGGGGACAAATATGGACGCGTCAGTATATTATGGTCGCTATATTTTAACGCGAAGCAGCTTCATTGTTCGGTCTATTACCCCCACCCATCAGCTCCGTCTTGCGTTTTCTGCGCAGACGCACGTACATGAGAATACAACCCAAAAACAAACCTGTCATAATCCAGGCGGCCAAGTTGGTATACCACACGATTTTCTGCCTGTCGGCGTCCACCGTAAATCCGGCCAAAGCCTCAATGGCGGCGAGCGCGGCCGCGGCGAGGCACAACAGGCTCATTACATGGTAGCGTATCATTCTTCTTTCGGTTAATCGTTCCACTTACGTTCATAATTTCCCAGTCGGAAAAGGTCTGGTCGCTTTCCATTCCCTCACCCGTAATAATCTGATCCGGGGTGGTAATCTTCACAAACTTATCGGTATAAATTCTGCCCTTTTGCTGATCCCAGACCAATTCTTCGGTCTCCAGTTTTTCGCACTTTATGTTCAGCACACGCACATTTCTCCTCACCACCATGCGCTTCAGCTCTGTATAACTAATGCCGTATTCGCTGAGCAAATAACTTTCAATATTCCCATCCTTATCCAAAAAATCGGCACGAATGCCTTTGGGCATTTCTATGTAAGGATTGCGTACATTCTTTACCCCAATCATCACAGGGCTTTCAATCACCGCCTTCAAAATACCGGAATCGGTATATTCAATGGTCACATTCTCTGCGGTCTCGCGGGTGGCAATGCTGTCGGTTTTTTTACTGCGGTAACTGCCTCCGGGTTTTTCCGAACAGGCAACCCACAACACAGGCAGCAGTATGAGCAGCAGCTGGCGCATCAATCAAATTTACGGCGCTGAAACCAAATATCCCCAAGGTTCATGCTTAGTGAAAGCAACAGATATTCTTCCCTGGCAAGCCCCCCGGCGTTTTTGCCGCGTGTGAGGTAGTCAGCCTGTAAATGCACCACACTGCGCAGGGTTCGGTTGTCATAGTACCGTCGTGAAAGCGGTATTCCAAATCCCACAAAGGCCCTTTGCTCTGTAACCGTATACGGATTCCCCGAGGACGTGAGCACATTCTGGGTTTCGGCCATGGAAACACCAAATCTTACCGGTGGTTTCATGCGCTTTTTGCCGGGTGCTTTTTCATCCATAGGATTGAGTATAAAAGTAAGGCCGTAATCGCTTCTGTCCGTGAGTCTTCCTCCGGGATTGAAAAACGCCGAGTAATTGCCCCACATCGATTTTCGGTAATCCAGCGAAACACTGAACGCCCTGCGGAACCTAAACTGATATCCCACGCCAAAAGAGGCAGGCATGGTGAAACTCCGGTTGCCGGATTGTTCGTCGAGTACGGTGTCTACCACCAACAGGCGGTTTACCCCACTGCTGCTGATCAGCTCCAGGGTCTGTGCTACCCGCGACAAATTGGCCCGCATACCCGAATGAAAACCATAGCTAAAGCCAAGATGGTGTGCAGCACTGTCTTTTTCCAGCGATAATAAAAGGCCTGCACGGTGCTGAAAGCCTTTTACATCCACGATGCGCTCGTCTTCCACAAACTGAAAACCGATGGTATCGGGGAAGCTGAATACTGCATTGTCTTTCAGCTGTCCAAACATATAACCGCCCGAATAACCCAATTGTATGTGTTTTCCAAGTTTAAGGGCCTGGGCCAGTTCCAGCACATTGACGCCACCGCTTCCCACGTGCGCAGTGCGGTTTTTAAACGGCACACTGCTTTCATAGTTGTAGTTGTAGCCCATGCTGGTAGACGGATACAGGGCAATCGCAGAATTCCAGGCATACGGCGTGGATTTGAATTTCTTTACAACCTTACCATTTACGGTCTCTTCATACGGCTTGCGTTTGTCGGTTCTGTAGTTGTTAAATGCCAGGCTCATATAGCTGAAAGAGCCTCCGTTGAAAGACTGTGTCTGATCTCCGGAGCGAATATTGCCAAAGCGGCCATTCATGCCAAAATCCAGGGTAGCATAGCGCAGATTCCCCAGTGTAGCCGGATTCATCAGGCTATAGCTGTAGGCCCCGCTGAAAGTCTGGCCGGCAACACCTGCCTGTAAAAAATTGGGTTGTATCAGCTCGCCCAGCCCGTAATTGCTGTAGGGCGACAATGTATAATTCTGACCTGCTGTTTGTGCTTTCAGGGTCGTTACGCCCCACAGAGCCAATATGCAAAGGGTTTTCTTAATATCCATTCAAACGCAGGGTATGGTATAATCCGTAGTGAACCAATAATGGTTCGGCAAATATCTTTGTTTTCAGGCGTTCCGCCAAAAACGGGGCATCTCCGCCGGTAAGAACGATCTGAAGTCCCGGAGTTTCTGCCAGAAAAGAATGTATTCTCCCGGATACTTCCTGCAAAAAACCCGCCTGCACGCCACTTAAAATGGCGGTTTCGGTGGTATCGCCCAGCAGATTGTCAAAATCGCGGTGTTCTATCTCGGGCAGCCTTTGTGTGAAGGTTTTTAAGGCCCTGTAGCGCATCTTCATACCGGGTGAAATGCTTCCTCCTTCGTAAACATTGTTTCTAAGTAGCTCGAATTTAAGACAGGTACCGGCATCTACCACCAGGGCATCCTTCCCCTGAAACAAAAATGCTGCTCCTGCAACACCCGCCAGCCTGTCGGCC
>CAYSIK010000153.1:3636-4595 GCA_964431045.1 uncultured Flavobacteriaceae bacterium | reverse complement strand
CAGCTCAGTGAGCAATTTTGAAACCTTCCAGACGCATCGCCTGAAATGCCGCTACCGCAATGCTGCCGGTAAAACCGAACAGGCCCATAGCCTGAATGGCAGTGCGCTCGCGCTTCCGCGTATTGTGGCAGCCTTGCTGGAAAATAACCAGACAGCCGATGGAATCCGCGTTCCTGAAGTGCTCGTCCCGTATACCGGATTTAATATCATCGCATAATACCGATTTATGGAACATCTAAAATATCCTGTCGGTAAATTCGATTCTGAAAAAACAGAATATCCACTGGAAGAACTACTGGAATGTGTGCTTCAGATTCAGGCGCTGCCCAATGAACTCAGTAAATTACTGAATGGAATCTCCGCAGAAAATGCGGAGAATACATACAGACCCGGTGGCTGGAATGTGCGCCAGATCATACACCACATGGCCGATGCCCACCTGAATGCCTGGGTTAGAACAAAGCTGTTGCTCACCGAAGACAATCCCACCGTAAAGCCATGGAATGAAAATGCATGGGCTACAGGAAAGGATTACGATTTTGCTTTTGAAGCTTCTTATCTCATGCTGGTGGGAATTCATCAGCGCTGGAGTTTATTGCTGCTGGAAACCTTAAAAACACCTGAACTG
The DNA here is from genome assembly GCA_964431045.1 of uncultured Flavobacteriaceae bacterium. Taxonomy (GTDB): domain Bacteria; phylum Bacteroidota; class Bacteroidia; order NS11-12g; family UBA955; genus RGEC01. Next base: position 3,967 of record CAYSIK010000153.1, on the reverse strand, counting down.
CTCTCGCGCACCTTCTTTCATCCCGAACACAACAAATCGTTTTCGCTTGCGCAGCTTATTGCCATGTATGCATGGCATGGAAATACCCATTTGGGGCATATTCGCATTGCGCTGGGTAAATAATTACCAGTCCGAAAGCTGAAAATCAATCTGCCGTGTCTGGGGATTGGCATTTTTTACCTTAATGGTAATGATATCGCCCAGTGAGTAGGTCTTGCGGGTTCTGCGCCCCATGACTTTTCTCTCTGCTTCAAAATATTCATAGCGGTCGCCTTTTATATCACTAAGGCGAATCATGCCTTCGCAGTGATTTTCAATAATTTCGGCATAA
>CAYSIK010000153.1:0-3626 GCA_964431045.1 uncultured Flavobacteriaceae bacterium | reverse complement strand
GTAAGTCCGCTTACCACAGCCTCAAAATATTGACCTACTCGGGCTTCCAGGTATTCGGCCATTTTGTATTTGGTGCTTGCCCTTTCTGCCTCGGCAGCCTTCTGTTCCATATTGCTGCTGTGTTTGGCCATTTCTTCTATGGTATCAGCAGAAACAATCTCTTTTCTGCTTTGCAGATAATGCTGTAACAGGCGATGGGCAATCAGATCGGGGTAGCGGCGTATGGGAGAGGTGAAGTGTGTGTAATAATCAAATGCCAGTCCGAAATGGGTGCTTTTCTGTGATGTGTAAACCGCTTTGGCCATGGACCTCAGGGCCATTTGCTGCAATACATCCTGCTCGGGTTTTCCTTCAATGTCTTTCAGCAGTTTGTTCATGCTGGCTCTCAGGTTGGTTTCTGTGCTTAGGTCTATCCTGTAACCAAACAATTTGCAAAATTTGGAAAACTCCACCATTCTGTCGGTGGGAGGCGCATCGTGGGTTCGGTAAATGTAAGGCAGTTCCGGTTTTTGCAGTGTTTTGATATAATGCGCCACTTCCCGGTTGGCCAGCAGCATAAATTCCTCAATGAGCTTGTGCGCTTCAAATCGTTTTTTAACCATCACTTCAAGGGGCTTGCCCTTGCTGTCCAGTTTGAATCTTATTTCATCGCTTTCAAACGATATAGCACCTGCTTTGAATCTTTTGCGCTGAAAGTTTTCGGCCAGTGCGTTCAATTCGCCAAGTTCTTTTGCCCAGTCACCCTCGCCGGTTTTGATTCTTTCCTGCGCCTCTTCGTATGAGAAACGGCGAATGCTGTGTATGACGGTCTTTCCAAACCAACGCTCTTTTACTTCGCCCTGAGCATTCATGATGAAAACCGCTGAAAAGGCCAGTCTGTCTTCATTGGGTCGCAAACTACAGAGGTTGTTGCTCAGTTTTTCGGGCAGCATGGGAATGGTCCTGTCAGCCAGATACACACTGGTTCCGCGATGCAGCGCTTCCTGGTCCAGTCGGCTGCCTTCGGTCACAAAATGGCTCACATCGGCAATGTGAACACCCAGTTCTATCAATCCGTCATCGAGTTTGCGGTAGCTGATGGCATCGTCAAAATCTTTGGCGTCCACCGGATCGATGGTGCAGGTAGGAATGTTCCTGAAATCGCGCCTATCCTTGAGGACATCTGCCGGTATCTGCTCGCTGTAGCTTTCGGCTTCTTTCTCCACATCGGCAGGAAAGGAAACGGCAAAGCCGAATTCAGCCACAATGGCGTGCATTTCGGCATCGTTGGTGCCTGGTTTGCCCAATATTTCGACCAGTCTGCCTAGCGGATTCTGTTTTTTCTCCGGAAAATCAAATACTTCAACCACCGCCTTCATGCCATCCATGTCTGAATCTACCCTGCCATCTATCTTGATGTCAGTTTTAAAAGGCGCCTTGTCTGCTATCAGATAGCCATTTCCCTCAAATACATCCAGGTTGCCCGTGTAGCGCCGCTTGCTGCGGCTCACAACCCGCAAAACCCTGCCTGTGGGCCTGTTGCCACGACCCAGCACATCCACTTCTACCGTATCTCCGGGCAAAGCGCGGTTTAGCCATTCTGCGGGCACATAAATATCTGCGGTATCCGGTCCGGCATTTTCGGGTGTTACGAATCCATCGCCGCTGCGCACAAATTCAATAACACCGCGTATTAGCAGGGCAGGATGTTTTACACGAAACTGTCCTTTGCTGGGCTGTTCGGCTTTGTTTAGGTGGGTAAGGCGCAACAGTGCTTTGTAAACAAGGTCGGTGGTTAGTCTAGCCTCACGCGGGATGCGGCTCAGTATTCTGTTTGAATTCATGGTGCCTTTGGGATTGTCCTCCAAAACAGCCAGCACCAGTTTTTCGGCAAATGATAATTTTTCTCCGCCCACCTCTACAAAGATACTCATTCAGAAGGGTTTAATGAAAGGAGACGGGAACTTCCACAAAGCATGATTCAGGTTATTGCGGTATTGCCTACATTCGCGTTATGTCCTTACGCAACATTTCTTATTTGGCGTCGATTATTCCCGGTTTGTTGGCCATATTGGGCAATATGATAGGCGGACCATGGACGCTGTCAGCCGCGGCCTTCGCACTGGTGATTCTGGGTTTGTTGGAATGGTTTACCGGTAAAGACAGAAAAAACACCCACACCGAAAACCGCGATCCGTTTCCGGAGTTTATTTTGTTTCTGCATGTAGCCGTGCAAACGGGCGTACTCATCACATTTTTCTTGGGTATTTACAATCAAACTCTGCAGGATGCATGGGTTTTCTGGGCAGCATTTTCAACCGGTGTTGCCGCGGGAATTGGTGGAATTGTTCCGGCGCATGAGCTTATTCACAAGGCCAATCCTGTAAAGCAGTTTTTAGGCAAGTACCTGCTGATGAGCTGCGGAAACGTATATTTCTTTACGCATCACCTCCGCATCCACCATCGCTATGTAGCCACCGACCACGATTCTGCCACGGCCCGAAAAGGGGAGAGTCTTTACGCCTTCATGTGGCGCACCATTCCCGGTCAGTACCGCGAAGCCTGGCAATCGGAATCAGAAATGCTGGGTAAAAAAGGCAAAAGTGTTTTTTCCTTTGGCAATGTTCTGTGGGTTCAAACCCTTATTCAGCTTGTTTTTTTGCCTGTTGTATTTCTTGTACTCGGGCCTGTGGGTCTTGCAGCCTGGTTCCTCTACGTGCTGGTAGCACATGTGCTGCTGGAGTATGTGAATTACATTGAGCATTATGGATTGCACCGCGAATACGATGAACGTGTTTCGGAACTGCACAGCTGGAACAGCGACAGCCGTGTGAGCCGCTATCTGCTGGTGGATTTGAGCCGCCATGCCGATCATCATTTTTATGCCAGCAAACCTTACCATACACTTCAAACCTATGACAATGCTCCTGAACTGCCGGGCGGATATGCTGCATTGCTGGTTCCTGCGCTGGTTCCGCCTCTGTGGAAAGCCCTGGTGCATCCGCGTTTGGCAGCGTGGGAAGAAAATCGCAAGGCGGCTTAAACCCGGGCGCGATTTTTGCGTCTAAAAGGAAAGGCGCTTACGTTGAATCTCGAATCTCACTTTCAATCTATCCAAGAAGCAACCGATAACCAGTTGGTACTGCTGTTTATGCGGGAAGACCGTCGTGAGACAGCGTTCACCGAGATTATGAATCGCTACAGCCGGAAAGTGTATTTTCACGTAAGAAACATGCTGCCCAGTCATGAAGATGCTGATGACGCAGCCCAGAATACGTTTGTGAAAGTTTGGGGGAATCTGGAAAGTTTCAAGGGTAACAGCCAGTTATACAGCTGGATTTACCGCATTGCCACCAACGAGGCCCTTACAATTTTGCGCAAGCAAAAACCCAATGTTTCACTGGAGGATGTTTTGCCTGAAACCATGGTTTCAACTCAGGAAGGCACTGAAACACCGGAATCCATCAGCCTGAAACTCCGTGAAGCTATGTCAGCGCTGCCACTGAAACAGAAAATGGTATTTTATCTCAAGTATTTTGAAGAACTTTCCTATGAGCAGATTTCCGAAATTACTGAAACCTCTGTGGGCGCGTTGAAGGCCTCATATTTTCACGCAGTGAAGAAAATTGAACAACAAATCGAACGTA
>CAYSIK010000152.1:0-4669 GCA_964431045.1 uncultured Flavobacteriaceae bacterium | reverse complement strand
TCCTAAAAATAGTAAAATCCGCTTTTTAAACATGGTCTTTGAATTCATCAATTTTAGATTAATATCTCAAATATAAACAATAAAGTGAATAAATTCAAACATTTACAGAAAATAAATTTATAACCGTTTAACGGTTAAATAAACCTGTGGACTCAGTCCACAAATCCCAAATTTATTTCACTTTTAAGGATTACTGCAGTCGCATTTGCTGTAATCTTTCATGAGCCTGGCTGCGCCGGATTCCATGATGGGCGTAACCGATACTATTTTGCGTTTTATGTCTGGGATGACCATCAACACATAATAGTGCTGCCTAGGTTCGGCATTTATACTTAAAGATGTTTCACGAATTTCCTCACCGGACTTTACCGATTTATTAAATGCTGCAAAAACCGTGTGTTCGCCTTCATTGAGTGTAAAAGTTGTATAACCTGCATCAGGGATGATACACTTTTTCTTACCGTTAATGTATAATTTCGGTTTTTGAATTTTCGATTTTCGATCCGCATGGCGAATCACAGTTAGAAGTGCTGCGTTTTCCGACTGCTGCGCTTGCGATGATTCAGGATAAAAGGTGAACAACGCCAACCCAATTATTACCCAAGTTTTTTTGGCTGAATATAATGCAATCATAATCTTGATTGGATTCAAAAAAACAATGGCTAAAATACACATCTGATGGACGAAAATCATGCTTTGCAAAAGCGATTATCATATCTTCTTAATAATTGAGCCGAATAGGTTTTTAATTCCCGGTGCGGGAGTAAAAACGATGCATAGCCCATACATGGGGCATACTTAGACAAGCCAAAAACACAAAAAACACCGATAACCATTGTTCACTCTTCCATGGAAGCATGCCAATATGAGACATACATACCAAAAGGCCCAGCAAAAGTGCAGCCCCCAGGGTAAAAGGAAGCGCCTTGGCAAACAGCGGTTTATTTCCAGCCTGCATTCCCCTTTTCAAATGAGACCATCCATTCAGGCTGTGCTGACCTATGAAATAAAGTCCAAACGCAGACAGAAGAGGCAGTTGCATTCCAATTATGAGCATACAAATACTCCAAAAAACAACATGCTTTTTTTCATACAAACCCCAAATCAGCGTCAAAGCAGCAACTCCATACGCTAAGGTATACGGGGGAATAATCGGGGATTTTATGTGCATACCGCTCAGGATTTCAGTAACCTCATGGCTGTGTGACATAATAATAACGGCAAGAACCGACAACCCCCAGAAAAAGGATTTAAGGTTACGGTTGCTAATGATTCCCCATTCCTGTATGTCGGACTGCCCAAAATGGAAAGCAGAATAAAGCAAAAAAAGTGCGAGTGCCAGTGTGGGTAATGCCTGCCACAAAAGCAGGTACAACAGCATTATACCTACATATTTAACAACAAAAGCCGGCCTTATACCCGCCTGCAATTTTCCGGTATCGAGCAGATGATCAACGGCACCGTGTGGGATGCCTACAAATAACAACCCCAGCGACAAAAGCAGCCATTGCAGGGGCATATACAGTTCGGGTGAAATGGCATAAATAAACCATAGGACCAGGGCGAGCACTGACAGCATTGCAGGTTTGGGCACCTGCGGTGAATTGTGCTTCAAATCCTGCCTGAGCGCGGACAGAAATGGACGAAACGGCAAACTCAGCAGTATGCTTGCATCCCGAATTATGGAAGTTTTTTCATCCAGAAAATGCAAAATGCGCGGAGTACTGTTTCTCTGAAACAGCTGTTGGAAAATGGTTTTACCCAATTCGGGTTTATTGCTTAAAATCCAAAGCAACAGACGATCGTAGAACCTGAAGCGCCTTGATGGCTGTTTCAATAATGGTTTCTCACCTGATAACAGCTGCGCAGTAATTGCAACCGCCTGACTGTGCATGTTTTTAAATGCATATCCGGTGCCCGGCTTTACGGCACCTGCCCTACCTCCAATTCGCGTTACACCCGTTATATCCCGGACCTGCAGCGGAGCTGAACACATGGGAATGCAGCCACTTTCCGTTGCGGTTATCCTGACTTCCCCAAAATATTGCTGTATATAGCTTTGCAGCAAGGGCTCGGCCTCTTCATCCGTTATTTTTTTCACCCCAAACCGGGTGAGCTCCACCAAGGCCTGATTATTTGCAAATGGAAGCACATACATGAACTGCGTTGCACCCTGCTGATCCACACCAAAGTCCATCATATCCAAGGCGTCTGTCTGCAGGACTGGATTTAGGGGCTCTACAACATATCCGATAAATGACTGAAAAAGCGCGGACTCATTGGGCTTTGGTGACATAAACCCGGCAGGCCGGCTGTCGAAAACTTGCCCGGACCGAAAGATTCCTTCGGGGGTTGAAACCAAAACACCCTGGTCATCGGACACCAACGAAATTACTGTGGACTTTACCAAGTGACATTGGTTTCGCTCCAGCAATGTATGCATAGCCTGCTGCATGTTTTCACCGGTTATACAATGGTACTGAAGGGGATGCAAGGGTTTTACTTGCCCCCTGTCAATGCGCAGGTTTTTCCAGCTTTTTTGGATGAGGGCTTGACAATCCTTCATGATTTCATCACCCGGAGCTGCCCAGAAACAGAAGGTTTTGTGGCTTAGCGCATCAAAATCCGGATCCACCACTACAATCTTCTTTCCTGTCAGCAAGCCCATTTTCTCCATACGCATCATCAACAGCGTGGCGGATGCTCCGGCACCGGCAAACAGATAATCGCAGGGTATTGGATGGTTTTGTGACATGGTGGATTTATGAAAAAGGGGTTCATGAAAAATCAGAACCCCTTTTGTTTTAACTACAATTTAAAATTAGTCTTCGCTTCTGCTCAGGGCATAGATTACCAGACCAAATCCGATTTTGTTGACAGCATCACCTATGTTGTAGATGATGTCCATGTTCAGGTTCCAGCTCTTGCAGAAATCGTACCACTGACCATCGGCAGTACCAATGAGGTAACCCAGGGGATAAATACCCCAGCCGATAACAACAAACTTCAACAGAGAATCAATGGCTTTTTGTACAGCAGGGCTGCTGGCCTTTGAAAGCTGAGCAACTTCGCCCTTCCATACCATCCAAACAATCCAGAAGTAAGCCAAACCTGAAAGCAGACCCCAGAAAGCGGCCTGATTTTTGGCAACCGCTTCACCCCAGTATCCGGTAACCAGCATGATTACAGAGGCAAGGATGAGTTTCCACAGCAGACCTACTTTGGCACCGGCCTTTTTGGTGATGAGGTAGAATTCCACGCACATCAAAGGCACAGTCAGTAACCAGTCCACATAACGGAAAAACACAGGTGACTGTCCGTTGGTTTCCAGGTTGTAGCCGCGCATGTAATAATAGTGCACAGCTGCAATAAAGGTAATGATACCAGAAACCAGTACAGATGTTCTCCATTCTTTGGAAGTGTTGTTCAATTCAAAGAAGAAGAAAACAGAAGCGGCCATCATGGCCATGGTGCCGATGAAAAACGTAAATGCTACGTAGTTGTTCGGCGCGATGACGGTAGTCGTCAATAGGTTTAAATGTTCCATACGTGTATGTATTTTAATGATGTACACAAATGAACATAGAAATGATAATTGTGTTTGCGTTATCTTCAACTTTTTTGTATATTACGAACCGTTTTCCACAAAACACATCATAAAAACCGCCACAATTAATTTAGATAATTTTCCTATAACAGACTGTTTACACTGCTTTTCAACACTTTCCAGCAGAAAAAACAGCTCTATTTTTAAATTCCGGATATTTTTGATAATTGTGGATAACTTATGTTTACATAATCAAGAACATTCACGGCACATTCACTATAAATCCTTGTATCAACTGCCCAAACAGCATTTTCTATTCCTCAAAAAATTCTGATAGCTTTCAATTCTGGCAGGACCGAAGTGAAGAACACATCAACCTAAAATTCAATTCAAGGTGTATTGTAAAAACAAATAATCTTGCCTGGATTTAAATTTAAACACACAGCATTACAATACATAATCTTAACTCTTCATTGCACGCTCTTGTTAGAATACGTCAGAGTGCTTTGTCGAATCACAGATATTTTTATAGACATAGAGGCGACATTACTCAGATTACCTGATGGGGTTCCGCAGTAAATTTAACCTTTGTCTTCACATAATTAAATCGAGCCTCTTAAAGACTGGGAGTTAAACTTTAATTAATTTAAGAATATCAGCTACAGCTATTTTCCTTAAAACTAACCTAAACACCCTATTCTAAACATGTAATTAACGCACTCAATTCATCTAATTCAGTCTAATTACATTAACTATAAAATCATACTATGCTTAAGTCGCGTGCGTTAATTACACATATTCATTATTCTGAAGCACTATTTTTTTTAGCAGGATAATTAAAGAGCAGACAAGTAAAAATTGGCACAAAGAAAATTAATACAGTAAGAATGGAAATTCCCAAATCTGCTGCATGGCTTCCCAAGAATTTACTCACAGGAGACTCCGGCTGATAATGTTCGAAAATAGAGAATGCTAGTTTCAATCCTAAAATGGCAATTACAACAAATGCTGCGGTTTCAAGAAAAGTATAAATTTCCATCAATTTAACAAACCACTGAGCTATAAAACACATGGCTAAAATCCCAATAAAAACACCGATACAGACCAGGATAATATTATCAG
>CAYSIK010000151.1:3576-4725 GCA_964431045.1 uncultured Flavobacteriaceae bacterium | reverse complement strand
TGCTGCTGATTACCGTGTGAATTCCTCCCACTTTGTTGCAGACTTCCCAGCTCACCTCAAAAATTACGTCGGCGGCAAGTTTTTGATCTTCCATATTTCACTCATTAATCGGTTTGTGCGCGGTGCGGGACCGCCTGTTTCTGAAGGATAAACTGCCTTCTTTGCCTTGGCAATGAAGCCTGATGGTTTTTCAATCTCAATTCAAAATCTGCCAGCACATTCATGTAATTGACAAAAGCTTCATAGGGAGAATCGTAGGGATTGAAATATTTGTGAACATCACCATCGGCAAAATACTTGGTGCACATATAGTAAAAATGATCGCTGGTCTGCAGTTTTTGCCAGTCCCCAAAAATTTGCTCATCCCTGCAGTTTTCCATCAAAGGCTCCAGGCGATATAAACTCTCAAATGCATCATCCTGAAGAGGATTTCCTAACCAGGCACTTAAATCTCTAGCCTCATCCGCCCATGAAACGGGTTCGGGCATTCCTACTTCATCGGCAGGATTTAATTTCGACAGTGCTTCCGAAGGTGTGATAAATTCAAAATCCGAACCACTAAAAACCGCCTCGGGCAAGGCCTTCAGAAAATTAAATATACCGGATTCCGCCCATTGGTGCTCACCAAATGTTTCGTAATCCATAAACAAATTCACCAAAGGCTCATCTTCAGGAATGGCATTGAGCCAGTGCACGAACTTTTCTGCTGTAAGCGGTCCTTCATTCCAGTCGGGTTGAGAAAAACGAAAGGCAATATCATCGCTTAGCCGATAGTTTTTCAACAGTAGACCCAATGCGGGTGAGCCTTTGGCAGCATAGAGATAATTGGGGCTTTTCCACCCCAGAATTCGGTCGGCTCCTTCAGCCAAAATACCCTTGAAACCAAGATTTGACACATAATTGCCTATTGTGTCGGAATAGATTAGTTCGGTATTGCGAAACACAACCGGGGTCTGGGAAAACAGGGATTCAACCAATTGTCTATGTCGTTTTACTTGTTTTTCAAATTCTCGCTGGCTTACCAGCGCACTTAGAGAATGTCCATAGGTTTCAGCCAAAATTTCCACCCCTGGCATCTTAGCCAACTTCTGAAATTCTCCAAGCACTTCCGAATGGGTACCCAACATCTGTTCAAGCACCATACCCGAA
>CAYSIK010000151.1:0-3566 GCA_964431045.1 uncultured Flavobacteriaceae bacterium | reverse complement strand
TAATTAAAAAAGAAAACGAACATTTAAACCGACCCGGATAGGTACCAACAAGATTCTGCAGAAGTTGCGTTGCAGGGACATAGCACTTGCGGCTTACTTTCTCCAGAATGCTTCTGTTCTTCTCATTGTCGAAATATCCTCCGTTGCGGCCAATATCAAAATACCTGAACCTTCCCAGCCGGTATGGCTGGTGAACCTGAAAATACAGACATATATATCTTTTTCTGATCATAATTGCATTTGGGAATAGGTCTTCAATACCCTTGATGCCGCTTTGTTCCAGGTTTGCAAACGGGCCTGTTGATGTCCATTTCGGCTCATCCAGCGATTCAGGGCACCGTGCTTCAAAAGTGCAAGAATGGCATCCGCCATTCCTTCTGTATCCCAAAAATCTGCCTTTAAGGCACTGTTCAGCACTTCTGCCACACCGGTTTGTTTTGAAATAATGACAGGAACCCCTGCCCTGGCCGCCTCAAGCGCCGAAATACCAAACGGTTCGGAAACAGATGGCATTACATACACGTCTGCGTGGCCAAACAATTGTGCGATATCTTCACCCTGAATAAATCCGGTAAAACTAACCCTCGATGAAATTTTTAGCTGAGCTGCAAGGGTTATCATATGCATTAGTTTATCGCCATGTCCGGCCAGCACAAACCGCACATCGGGATTCTTTCTCAACACCTTTGCTGCGGTCTGTAAAAAGTACTCCGGTCCTTTCTGAAACGTAACCCGGCCCAGAAAAACCACAACCGGAAATTGCTTTTCATGTAAGGACGCAACAGGGGATGCAGAAGGCAAAACACCATTATGTACCACATCCACCTTTTTTTCGGCAATATGGTATTGTTTTATTGCGATTTTTTTCGTATATTCGCTTACAGCAATTACCCGGTCTGCTGATTCCATACCTGTTTTTTCAATCTCTTTCACCTGTTCATTAGGACTGTCGCCTGAACGGTCGTATTCCGTAGCGTGAATATGAGCAACGAAAGGTTTTCCAGCATATTCCGAAGCCGCAATTCCGGCCGGAAATGTAAGCCAGTCATGGGCATGCACGACATCAAAATTGTGTTTTGAAGCAATTTCCGGCGCCAAAGAGGCATAGCGATACACTTCATCCATCAGTCCTCTGCCGTATAATCCCGTAAGCCCTGCACCCATTGATGTATGCTGCCTTTGCTGATCATCATAAAAAGAATTTTGAAAACCGGCCATATAGGTTTCTTCGGATGCATAGGGAAACAAAGACGTATTGACCTGCAACAACTGCATTTTCCCGTGTGTAATAAAACGGCTGAATTCTTCGGGCAACTGAGCCTCATCAGCATTAATCATGCGCATATTTCCGGCATCTTCTCCCCCAAAAAGGCGGGGTAAAACAAATAAAATATCGGCACCGTGCTCCATAAGCCCTTTGGTGAGCCCGTAGCATGCCGTACCCAGTCCCCCGGAAATATGGGGCGGGAACTCCCATCCAAACATCAAAACCCGCATTTAAAGTGCCGTTGCTGTTGCACGAAGGGTTTCAGATTCGGAAGCACGGGCGGTTGCTTTTTCTGCTTTTACATTTTCCAGCAGTTGCCTGATTCTCAGCATCTCTGCTACACTCCAGGCCTGAGAAACCGCACCTTTGGGTTCAAAAGGCGGATCACCATCGTAAATTTCGGCCAGCGTGCCAATGCCATACTCGGTTAATGCCGGTTGCAGGTCATCCCAGATTCGTTGAAGCACTGCCAGGGCGCGTTTTTCGTGTACGGCTGCATAGGCATAGGCATAATGTCCAAGCAACCAGGGCCACACGGTTCCCTGATGATAGGCCAAATCCCGCTGACGTAAACTTCCTGCGTAAATGCCTTTATAATTTGGGTCTCTTGGTTCCAGTGTCCGCAAACCGCGTGGCGTGAGCAATTCTCGGCCTACGGCATCTACAACCGCCTTTTTTACTGATTTCTTCAGTGGTGAATAGGGCAGCGAAACCGCAAAAATCTGGTTGGGGCGCAGCGAATTATCGGTCACGCCCTGATAATAGCTATCGGCCAGATACCCTCGCTCTTCATCCCAGAAAACATCCTCAAAACTTGCCTCAATAAGCGTGGGCCAGCGGCTCCATGATTCAATAAAGGTCGTATCTCCCGAACAGCGTGCGGCTTCCAGGCAAAAACAAACAGCATTGTACCACAGTGCGTTGATATCAACCGCCATGCCCGAGCGGGGTGTAACGGGATATCCGTCTACAATGGCATCCATCCAGGTTAGCGCCTTGCCCGTTTCCGAAGCTGTGAGCAGACCGTTGCTCATGGCATGAATTCCGTTCAGCGTGCCCTTGGCGTGGTAGTTTAGAATTTTTTTCAGTACGTCGCCATAGGTTTTCCAAACCTTGCCTGCATCCTGTATGTAGATGGCATATTGCTGAAGTGACCACACACACCAAAGCGCTGCATCGGCGGAGTTGTAAGACGCATCTTCCTTTTTGCCCACATTTGGCAACAGCCCGAATTTCAAATCTTTGAGGGTGGTATTGATCACTTCGGTAAACAGCTGTGGCTTGTGTGTGGCCAGCGTAAGTCCGGGCAAAGCAATGCAGGTATCGCGACCCCAGCGGCCAAACCAATGATAACCCGCCTGAATTTCCTTGCCTCCGCGCACGGTTCTGATAAACTGGGTCGCCGCGAGTTCCAGCATGGCATCTGTATCTTTCAGCACTTTCAACCCATTGCTCTCGGCTTTGAAACGGGGCATCAGTTTTTCAGTTGGCAAGGGTTTTGTGCCGGCTGAAAACACCAAAGGCTTTCCGGGTTCCAGCGGAACCTTAAAGTATCCCGGACAATACAGATCTTCTTCGTAGGCATAGCCGCGCTCCTGCTCATGGGCAAACTGCATATGATAGTAAAAGTGGGCGTGATGTATAAATTCCTGTTTGCCTGAAACCTGACAGAACAGTTTTAATGGGGTGTGATCTATTTCGGTGCATATCACCAGTTTCTGTATCTCAGTTTTACCCATGAAATCGGGTTCCATGCGGCGCAGGTTGTGGATGTCTCGGAAAGCCATCAGCGGATGAATGCCAAGGTGAATATTGGGAATATTGGTTTCCAGCAGTTCGTACTTTACCCAAAGACGGTTTTCGGATTGTGACAACAAGAGGGTTTTCTTCAACCGCACCTGATCTACTCGGTAGGTCCAGCTGATGGCCTCATCCACATCCACCGATTCCAGATATTGATAACCTACTGGATGCATCGCATCCGGATAACGATGGGTAGCCAGTTCAAATTTGTCTTCATAGGCAAACAAGGTTTCATCCAGTGATGAAAGCAACACCTGCATTTGCTCGTGTTTGTCGGGCATCACCAGCATGCCGTGGTATTTTCGGCTGTGGCAGTTGCTGAGTGAAGACGAAGCATAGGCGCCGTGGGGTGAAGTGCGCAGCCATTCGCGGTGCAGGTGAAAATCGTTTTTGTGCAGTTGTGATTGTGTAAAATGCATGGGATACCTCCGGGAATGCAAAACTGCAGCAGGCATGCTGGCCGGCTTGTGAGGTTAATGGGTGAGGGTAGTGATAG
>CAYSIK010000150.1:0-4750 GCA_964431045.1 uncultured Flavobacteriaceae bacterium | reverse complement strand
TAAGAAGTCAGCCAGGCCAAAAACGCTCCTACGTAAGGAACCCAGCTGAACATCACCACCGCAATACCCATGAAAATCACTACTGTGCTCACAGGCACAATAAAAATATTGGCGGGAATGAATAATAGCGGGAAACTCTTAAATACAAACAGCGTTACCGGCAAGGTACCCAGCGTGGCGGATATGCTCACCAGGGCCAGCTGCCAGGCACCGCGCAGGATGCGGTTTTTGGGCTCGTATTTATCATTCAGCAATGGATAAAAAAACAGGATGCCCAGCACGGCCAGGTACGAAAGCTGAAAACCCACGTCCAGCAAATCGTGGGGCGATATAAGCAGTTGAATATAAGCCGCGGCAAACAGCGAGTTGTAGGTATTGCCCCGGGCTCCCAGAAATGTGCGTCCTGCTTCCATAATGCTGAACATCAGCGTGGCGCGCACCACCGAAGCCGACAAACCCGTGAGTACTGCATACGCCCACAAAAAAACCAGCACACTCACACCCTGCCAGAATTTGAGCCGTCCCGGGCGCAGCGAACCCGTAAACAAAAACAGCAGGGCCATATAAATCAATCCCACGTGCATGCCCGAAACCGCCAGCACATGGATGGTTCCCGTGATGCTGAATGCCTTTAAATCTTCTTCCGCTATATCGGCTTTGTAACCCAGCAGCAGCGACGACATTAGGGCAGCCTTTTCCGGGCTGAAATGCTTAAACAATATCCTGTTGATGGCCGACACACCCGCATGCGAAGCCTGTATCAACGGATTCGGCGATGCATCTACTTTTTCATAACTGCCTTGGGTTAGGTACGCCTGATGGGCAATTTGGCCGGGCCTCAGCACCTTTTTAAACGAAAATGCCTCGGGGAAAGCGGCATCCGGTATGGGGGTGAGCACATTGGGAATCAGGATTACATCACCGTATTGTAGAGAAGTTCCGGCAGGGTTGCTCTTTTGGGGCCAATACAGGAGAATTCTGCCTGAGGCGGCCTGTGAATTTCCTGCGCTGTCCGCAACCTGTAAAACTTGTGCAGTGGCCCGCTGTGAAGCAGCCCTCTGCTGCAAGGGCTCGGTAATTCTTACATACAAATATCGGATTTCTTCATTTTTTACCTTACCGATATTTTTTGTCTGATAAATGTGCGTTCGGCTCAGTGTGAGCGCATAACCAAGGAGCAGATTAAGAACCATAAGCAACGGCAGTCTCAGCTTTAGCCAGCGTGGCTGTGGCTTTTTCAGCAGCATCAATGCGCCTGCTATGATTAGCAATAAAAACGCTATAAGTAAAGGAGTAAGTAAATGAATGTTGGGGTAAGCAAGGCCCAGCCCCACACCCAAACCCAGCGGCAGCAACAACCTGAGAAAAGGAAACGCGCCGGGGTTCATGGCTTACACAAGATTAACAGGAACGCTGCAGCAGTCGCTTAAACTCCATGGCAGATTCCTGACGGCGCTGCCAGTTTTTTTCGTTGTAATGCCTGTCGAAAATTTCCATAGCGTGCGCTGTATCGCGGCTGTAGCCCATTTCATCCAAAAATTCCATAAACAACTCCGTGTTTCCGCCAAACAACTGATTGATGTACTCAAAACGGCGGGTAAAGGAAATCTGAGATGCAATCTGTTCAGAGGTTATACGGGGCGGCTTAAAATCGTGCTGCTCCTGCAGTTCTTCCGAAGGCTCATGGGTATCAATCTGTCCGTCAAGCGGCAATTCTGTCTGAATGGGCTCTTCAACAGGTATCTCAATAACTTCGGGTTCCGGAGTTGAAACTGGCGGAGCCTCAACGGGCACTTCAGCAACCACAGGCTCAGGTTCAATCGCCGGCGGTGTTTCAACAATCACTTCGGGCTCAGCCACAGGCTCAGAAATAATTTCAGGTGTATCTACTTCAAACAATGGCTCAACAGCAGCCGGAATTTCGATTTCTTCTGTCACGATTATGGTTTCTTCCACCTGAATTTCTTCCACTGCCTCAGCTACAGGCTCAGGCCGGGTTTCATCAACCACAGGCTCAAAAGTGGGCATCACTTCAGGCTGAGGCTCATTATCAGACTGCATTGCCAAATCGATGTTGAGGTACAATTCGGCAGCCAGCGAACGAATTTTCAATAAATCTTCATGCTTATAAAAGATTTTGTTTTCCGTTTGTTCGGGTTGGTTTAATATTGCCAGTTCATTGAGAATTAAACGGATTTTTTCTGAAACTTTGTTTTCCATACAGATACGGCAGCAATTTACAACAAACCTCGCGATTGTATGAGTGATTTTACGATAATCTATGGCAGTATGTTTTCGGGCAAAACCACCCGGCTCATTGAAGAATACAATAACAGTCCGCTTCCTGAGACGGAAAAAATTGCCATTAAACCCCTGCTCGACAACCGCTATGCCGCCCATCGCATCAGCAGCCACGGGGGCCTGCAATTACCGGGTCACAGGGTGTCCAAAGCCGAAGAAATCTATCCCATATGCAACAACGGTATCAAAGAGGTTTACATCGATGAAATCCAGTTTTTGGGTAAAAGCATTCCGGATGTGGTGCTGGGCATATTAATGCAGGGCATCAAAGTGGTTGCTTCCGGTCTTGACCGCGATTACCTGGGCAGGCCTTTCGGTGAAATGCCAAGGTTAATGCGCATGGCAAATCAAAAAATACAGCTTCAGGCTAAGTGTTTTGTTTGTGGAAAAGCCTCGCACTACACTTACCGCACCTCAGGCGGCGATGATCTGGTCCTTGTGGGCCATACCGACATGTACGAATCTCGCTGCAAAACCCATTGGGAAGAGGGTATGGGACATTCATTACCCGAGTGGTAAAAATGCCACGGGCAAGAGTGCATCCAACCACCACCGATAGGTATTTTGCCTGAATTTTGATTCATTTTTTAAAATCAGAAGGCAGGAAACCGCATAAATGGCGAGTCCAAATCCACCCTGAGAAGCAAAAAACAGCCGGAAAAAAACACCTGCAATCGCAGCAACCACCAACACCCTATTTAAGCTGTTTTTACCGAAACTACCATTGAAAAGATTTGTATTTCCCAGTTCCGCATCTTTTTTTCTTTCCAAAAAGGCAAATACCCAAACATTGCAAAAACAAACCATGCTTGCAACCATACTCTCGGTTATTCGCGACGGAAAAACAATAGCAAAACCCACACCCAAGGCTATTAGCAGCGGTCTTACAAAAAGCATCAATGGGGCACGGCTTAGGCGAAGCAATAGATAACATCCCGAAATGAGAAGCGTTGGCCAAAACCTTACTGTAAAGGCAACCCATGTTTTCTTAAATCCATGAAAAACAAGTATGCCGGTAAAAATCAGCGTGGCTGTGAAGGCAAGCAGCAGGCAGGCAATCAGGTATAACTGCAAACCGGATTTTCTAAACTTAAAGATATCCAGCGCATGGTCCACTGCATAATAGCCCAGTGTAGAGAGAAAAAGCAGGAGAACGTTGGCATCAAAGCCATTATGCAATCCACAGCACAAGGCAACTGACCAGGCAGTAATAAACACACCGACAAACTCGGTTAACGGGTAATAATGCCGGAAATTAGTTTTTGAGTGCAACGATAGAACCTAAGCCGGGAATGGCCCTGCGAAGGGTTTCTTCAATACCCGCAGTCATGGTCATTTCGCTCATTTCGCAGGAACTGCAGGCGCCTGTGAGCCGCAAGACTACATCTCCCTCACCTTTTACTTCTACCAGTTCCACATTGCCTCCATCGGCCTGCAAATAAGGCCTGATGCTATTAAGTGCCTCTTCAATACGGTTATTCAGGGTATCTGTTTCAGCCATTGGGGTTGATATACAAAGATACTAAACAGCTGTTGAATTTACAATACTCACCCTGCGGGCAACCTCCGCTGCCAGCGCGAGATAAGGTTTAAAAACTTCAGATTCGGCATTGATGCGGCCTTCATCTGCCATGGTCATATAGCCCTGTATCAGGGGCAATTCGCCCAAAAAGTCGATGCCGGTTTCCTCTGCCAGCCTTTTGCCCCCACCCTGACCAAATATATAGTACTTCGTATCGGGCATATCATCGGGTACAAAGTATGACATGTTCTCCACCACACCCAATATGGGCTTGGCAATAGAAGGCATCTTAAACATAGAAACTGCCCTGCGTGCATCGGCCATAGCAACTTCCTGGGGTGTGGTTACCAGCACCAGCCCGGTAAGCGGAACCATTTGGCTTAGCGTAATCTGTACATCGCCGGTACCGGGCGGCAAATCAATTATCAGATAGTCGAGTTCGCCCCATTCGGTATCATTTACAAATTGCCTAAAAGCGCTGCTGATCATGGGTCCGCGCCAAACGATTGCCTGATCGGGGGCCGCCATAAAACCGATGCTCAGCAATTTGATGCCCTGCTTTTCAATGGGCACAATCCATTGCTTTCCATCGCGCTGAACCATAGGCGGAGCCTCTTTCACACCAAACATGGTAGGAATAGACGGTCCGTAAATATCTGCATCCAGCAAACCCACCGAAGCGCCCGACTGACTTAATGCCAGTGCCAGCGAAACCGCCACGGAACTCTTGCCTACTCCTCCCTTACCACTGCCAACGGCAATCACGTTTTTCACACCCGGCAAAACCGCGTCTTCAGAGCGTGTGCTGCTTACCTGGCTGGTAACATTGATTTCGACGGAGATATTGGGATCTACCATCATGCGAATGGCGGTTTTGCAGGCGTTTACCATCATGTCTTTCATCGGACACGCAGGCGTGGTAAGCAC
>CAYSIK010000149.1:0-4751 GCA_964431045.1 uncultured Flavobacteriaceae bacterium | reverse complement strand
GCTGAAACAAAACAGAAGGGTTTTCATTTTCCGGCCTATATTCATTAATAACGCGGTTTGTCTGTGTTTTGTTGAAATCAATGTGCCTGCAGCCAGTTGTCGCCGGTTCCGTATTCCACTTCCACCGGCACTTTCAAGGGCATGGCAGTTTGCATAATGTGTTTGATATGTGGTGCTATCTTTTCCACCTCGCTTTTGGGCACATCAAACAGCAATTCATCGTGCACCTGCAGAATCATGCGGGTTTGCGGATGGTTTTCCTTCAGCCAGGCATGAATGTTTATCATTGCCACCTTGATCATATCGGCTGCGCTGCCCTGTATGGGCGCGTTGATGGCATTTCGCTCCGCAAAACCACGCACGGTTGCGTTCCTGCTGTTGATGTCTCGGATGTAGCGCCTGCGGCCCAGAATGGTTTCTACATAGCCATGTTGCTGTGCAAAAGCGATGGTACTATCCATGTAGTTTTTGATGCCCGGAAACTTCTCGAAATAATTATCAATAATCTCTTTGGCTTCCTTGCGGGGAATGCCCACACGCTGGCTCAACCCAAACGCAGATATCCCGTAGATAATACCAAAATTGACCGTTTTTGCCTTGCGGCGCATGTCTTTGTCAACCGCGTCCAGCGACACACCCCACACCCTGGCGGCAGTAGCGGTGTGAATGTCAATTCCTTCACGAAACGCGTCCATCATCCCTTCATCGCCGCTCACATGGGCTATCACACGCAATTCTATCTGTGAATAATCCGCGCTAAGCAATACATGGTTCTCATCCCTGGCCACAAAAGCCCTTCTAACTTCCTTTCCCAATTCCGTACGAATGGGAATGTTTTGCAAGTTGGGATTCTGGCTGCTCAAACGACCTGTGGCTGCTACAGCCTGGTTGAACGACGTATGAACACGGCCGGTACGGTGGTTTACCAACAATGGCAACGCATCCACATAGGTGCCTTTTAATTTTTGCAGCTGCCTGAAATCCAGAATACGCTGCACGATTTCATGCTCCCCGGAAAGAGAAAGCAACGTCTCTTCATCGGTCTGGTACTGCCCGGTTTTGGTGGTTTTGGGTTTATCCAGCAGTTTCAGCCTTTCAAACAAAATCTTACCCACCTGCATGGGAGAGGAAATGTTGAATTCCTCACCGGCCAGTTCGTAAATGCGTGTTTGTATTTCCAGGCTCTGTCTGTTCAGTTCTTTGCTGTAGTCTTTCAGAAATTCCGTATCTACCCTAATGCCCTCCTGTTCCACATCGCTTAGCACTGAAACCAGCGGCATTTCTAGTTTTTCAAAAACATTATATACATTTCGGTTATGTAGCTCAGGCTCAAGTTTTTGTTTAAGTTGAAGTGTGATGTCCGCATCCTCTACCGCATATTCTTTCACCTTCTCCACATCCACCACTGCCATGCTCAGCTGCGCTGCTCCTTTTTTGCCAATCAGCGTCTCAATGCTGATGGGTTTGTAGTGCAGGTAGCTTTCTGCGAGCAGGTCCATATTGTGGCGCATATCGGGTTCTATGAGGTAATGTGCCAGCATGGTGTCGAAACACGGCCCTGAAACCTCCATGCCATAGCGCTTCAGCACAGACAAATCGTATTTGAGGTTTTGTGCCACCTTTCGGTTGCTGCCGGAAAACATGTCGCGGAAGCGCGCAAACAAAACCTTTGCGGCTTCGAATTCTCTGGGAAAAGGAATATAGTAACCCTCGTGTGGCTTGCAGCTCAGGGCCAGCCCGACAATATCCGCATCAAATGCCACCAGCCCGGTGGTTTCTGTATCAAAACAAAACTCCGCTGCCGCCTGCATCTGCTGTATGGCTTCCTGAATCAGTTCGTCGGTATGGCAAAGTGTGTATTTGTGTTTCACATCCTGCAGGGTTTTGTAATCCCTTACCGGCTCAGGAGCGGATACTTCCGGCAAATCAAACAGGCTGGCCTGCATACGGTTGTTTCCTGACGGAGCTGCTGCTGCTGGAGCGCCATTGTCGCCAAACACCCTTTTCATCATGGTACGGAACTCCAGTTCGTTAAAAACCTCCTTAAGTTTTTCTTCATCCGGGCTTTTTAAAATCAGTTCGTCCGGGTGCAAGTCCACAGGTACCGCTGTATTAATGGTGGCCAGTCGCTTGCTCATCAGGGCCTGCTCCCGGTTGTTTTCAAACTTTTCCTTCATCGCGCCCTTCAGTTGATTGGTGTTGGCCAGGATGTTTTCAATGCTGCCAAACTCCTGAATGAGTTTTTTGGCGGTTTTTTCGCCCACACCGGGCACTCCGGGAATGTTGTCAACCGCATCTCCCCATAGCCCGAGAATATCGATTACCTGATCAACCTTTTCTACTTCCCATTTTTTAAGCACTTCAGGCACCCCCAGCACTTCGTCGGGATTGCCCATGCGACCGGGTTTGTAGATAAACACGTGGTCTCGCACCAGCTGTCCGAAATCTTTGTCAGGGGTCATCATAAACACATCAAAATCCAGTTCGGCTGCCTGCAAGGCAAACGTGCCAATGATGTCGTCTGCTTCGTATCCGTCATGGGTTATTACGGGTATGTTGAACCCTTCAATAATGCGCTGAATGTAGGGCAGGCTGCGCCTAAGGTCTTCAGGCATTTCTTCGCGGTGCGCCTTGTATTTTTCATACTCAATGTGCCGGTCTGTGGGTTTATCGGTATCGAAAACCACGGCAATGTGGGTGGGTTTTTGCTTGTTCAGCACATCCAGCAGGGTGTTGGTAAAGCCAAACATAGCACTGGCGTTTAGCCCTGTGCTGGTAATGCGCGGGTTTTGATTAAAGGCAAAAAAAGCCCGGTAAACCAGGGCCATGCCATCCAGGAGAAAGAGTTTCTTTTCAGCCATTAAAATTTGAAGGGTAAAGATAGTGAAGAAAAGGCCTCGACGCCAATCTTTTTAAGGTTGTGGCGCAGCAAAAACACGAATCCAGTCCACCTCAAGGGATACCGGAAGACGGCTGTTGTCGATGTGCTGCAGATAACGATGATCCACGGCGTTGTTTACCACCAGGTACATGGGTTCCTGATAAAACTGCCGCATCCATTTGTTCATGCGTATGCTCCGCACAGGAACCCCGTCGGTGTAGAACACCACCCTGTCGGGCGTCCAAAGGCAGGCGTAAATATGAAATGAGGAATCGGTGTCCTTGCTCAGGTTTACCGCCTTCATCAGGTGGGTTTTGGTGCGGGTTTCGATTTTACCGAAGTGCAGGGTCATCGTTTGCCGGTGGATGGTTTTGCCGGTTTTTTCGCCATACATCTCGTAAATGTCAATTTCCGGTGGCCAGTTGTTCTTCCCGGTGAGCCAAAATGCGGGCCAGGTAGCAGGTCCTGAGGGGTTTTTGCTCCGAATGGCAAAAAAACCATATTGAAAAGTGCGGGAATGGGCGGTGTTGATGAGACCTGTACCATACGGAATGGTGATGCCGGTATCGCCTGATGGGAATTTTTTGGGGGCGTATCGGTTTTGCAAAAACAGCACCCCGTTTTTCACAAAAACTTCGCTATCGCCATAATACTGGTGCGGTTGCTGACCGTGGTATCGCCCCCACGGCTGCCCAATTTGCCAGATATTTGTGTTTAAGGAATCAAATTCGTCGGCAAAAACGGGAACATATTCCCGCGCTTCTTCCGGTAGCCGCAGGGTTGTTGTGTTTTTATCAGCCTGCCGGTAATGCCCGTTACCGGGGGTGTTGGATAAATCCCAGCCACGCTTTAGCATCAATCCCGCCTTGCCCCTGGTGTAGCCATTGCGGGTGCTGTCCAGCGGGTTTTGGCCACAAAGAGGCGATTTAGAAACCACAAAAACGCAAAGTAAAAGGAAGGCAGGACGCATGCTTTTACAAAGATAGCCCCAAAGTGCACTTTATTGGGCTACCTTTGAAACTCAAAAGAATATGGCGTTCAAAGCAGGATTTGTCAGCATCATCGGAATGCCCAACGCGGGAAAGAGCACACTTTACAATGCGCTGATGGGGGATAAACTGGCGATTGTGAACCCAAAAGCCCAAACCACACGGCACCGCATTCTGGGGATTAAAACCGGCGAAAACGCACAGGTGATTTATTCGGACACCCCGGGCATTTTGCGCAAGGCAAGCTATAAAATGCACGAAAAAATGATGGCGGCCGTGCACGAATCTATGGACGACAGCGATGTGTTGATTCTGGTGCTGGATGTGCGTGCCACCGAAATTCCGGAAGAACTTTTGCGCCGTTTTGAGAAATCTTCTGCCAAAAAAATTGTCGCCATCAACAAGATAGACTCCGTAAAACAGGATCAGCTGGAGGCGGTGATGGTGAAGGTTGCGGAAACCTACAAGGCAGATGCTTTTATGCTGGTATCGGCCCTCAATAATTTTCAACTCGACAAACTGGAGGCTGAAGTTGTTTCCTACCTGCCCGAGCACCCTGCCTATTTCCCCGAAGACCAGATTACGGACCGTTCCGAGCGGTTTTTTGTAAATGAAATTATACGCAACCACGCACTAAAACTATACCAGGACGAGGTTCCCTACAGCCTGGAGGTCACCACGTTGTTTTTCAAGGAAGAGGAAAAAATTATCCGTCTTTCCTGTGAGCTGGTGGTAGAGCGCGACAGCCAGAAACGCATCATTATTGGCAACAAGGGCGAAGCTATTAAACGGCTGGGAACCAACGCCAGAAAAGACCTGGAAGCGTTTTTTGGCAAGCACATATTTGTAGAGTTGTTTGTAAAGGTTCGCGAAGATTGGCG
>CAYSIK010000148.1:0-4790 GCA_964431045.1 uncultured Flavobacteriaceae bacterium | reverse complement strand
ACCTGTGACCTTCGGGTTATGAGCCCGACGAGCTACCACTGCTCCATCCCGCGATGTGTCTTTTTCAATTGAAAGTTTTTGACGTGCAACAGAACTATAGACTGTTAACTGTAAACTATCAACTAAATCGTAGCCCGTAGGGGAATCGAACCCCTCTTTCATCCGTGAAAGGGACGTGTCCTAACCGATAGACGAACGGGCCAAATGTGATAAGAACGCTTCCCTCGAAAGGGGCTGCAAAATTAATGCAAAAAATCGAAACAGGCAACCCTTTTATATAGGTTCGTCAAATTTTTTGAGTTCGGCATCGCCCCAGAGGTCTTCAATGCCATAAAAACGCCGCTTTTCTTCCAAAAAGACATGCACCACCACATTCACATAATCCAGTAGTATCCATTCGGCGCGCTCCCCGCCCTCTCTGTGCAGCGGTTTTTCTCCGGTAGCCTTACGAATCTCTTCCTCCACGCCATCAGCAATGGCCGCTACCTGCCGGTCACTGTTACCATGGCATACCACCATCATATCGGCAAAAGCACCCTTGAGTTTTCGCAAATCCAGCAATACAATTTCGTTTGCCTTTTTCTCCTGCATACCCTTTATCGCGACCATGGCGAGGGCTTCTGTTTCATTTCCTGTTTTTTTTGCCATCCTTTGGCTTTTCTTTGTGCAAAGAACGCAAATATCCTGGAACAATTCGCTTTCATAGATCAAGTTGGTAAAACTATGTTGTTTTACAGTCCCTCTTGCGAGAGTACGCAGGATCTTGTGCCCCATTGTGCGCTTCAGGCCGGAGGCAAGCATCCCACAGCATTGCTTACCTTTCACCAAACCCGCGGTCGCGGACAGCAAGCCCGCTCCTGGGAATCGGAGCCGGGAAAAAACCTTGCCATGTCTGTGTGGCTGCCCATGAAAAACCCGCGCCCCGATACCTTTCCGCTCCTCAATATGGCATTGTCTGCCGCATGCGTGAAAGCGCTTAATCTGCAGTGTGTCCGGGCAGAAATAAAATGGCCCAATGATCTGAGGCATAATGGCGCCAAACTGGCAGGGCTGCTGATGGAAGTGCAGTCAGTGGCTGCAACAGGTAAGGCGCTGTGTCTGGGAATTGGCGTAAATGTAAACCAAACAGACTTTACCGGTTTGCCCCAGCCTGCTACCTCCCTTAAAAATGTTACCGGCAAGGAACACAACCTGATGGATCTTGCGCGTGCACTGCTAATGCAACTGCAAACGGCTTTTGGTGCCTGGGAGAAATGTCCGGATGATGCCATTTTTCTGCAGGATTTTAACCACCTACTGGAAGGTAAAAACAGCGTATGGCAGGTTGAAACCGAAGCAGGTCAAATACTGCAGGGGCAATTGCACGGCGTGGATGCGCAAGGGCGGGTTTTGTTGGAAACCGGGGAGAAAATCGAGGCTTTTCACCATGGCAGTGTGAGATTGAAAAATTGTTTATTCAATCAATAAACCTATTTTTGTTTTTGTCGTCTTATAAATAAATCATGCTGTCATGGACCGCAAAGAATTTTTAACATTCAAAAAGCAGGCCTCACCTACCGAGGTGAAAAAAGTGCAGCGCCGCACCAGCACAGGCCTGGCCTTGTACTCCGGAAGTTTTGGCAAAAAAGAAGCCATGCACCTGCTTCGCCGCTCCCTGTTTGGGGTGAAAGTGCAGGATATGAAGGATTTTTCCGGCAAATCCATGTCAGCAGCCGTAGACACCTTGCTGAATACAAGCACCTCGGTTCCCAATGAGCCATTGAATTATTACGGTAAAACCACCCCCGATCCCAACGTAGCCTACGGTGCTACCTGGGTCAATTCAGCCATAGATTTTAATTTCAACTTTCAGCGTACCATGTCGCTAAAAGCCTGGTGGTGGGAGATGGCCGCCAAACAACCCTCTACCATCATGGAAAAAATGGTGATGTTCTGGCACAACCTGATTCCCATCGCCGCCGCAGATCAGATAGATCCGAGGATGTCACATCTGTATCTGAAAACCATACGGCAAAATGCAATGGGCAACTTCAAGTCATTGGTAAGGGCGATTACCATGGACCCTGCTATGCTGGTGTATCTGAATGGACGCCTTAATACCAAAAAAGCCCCTGATGAGAACTACGCCCGGGAACTGCTTGAACTGTTTACCCTTGGCAAAGGCCCCGACAGCAAATACACCGAAGACGATGTGAAAGCCGCTGCCAGTGTGCTTACCGGCTGGAACATTAATTTTCTGACTACGCCGCCCACGGCTACCTTTACCCTAAATAACCACGATACCACCAATAAGCAGTTTTCAGCGTTCTTTAACAATGCGGTAATCACAGGCAGAAGCACTGCCAGTGCCGGAACCGACGAACTGGATGATTTGCTGAATATGATTTTTGCCCAAACCGAAGTAGCTAAATTTGTTTGCCGAAAATTGTATAAGTATTTCGTTTACTACGACATCACCCCCGATGTGGAAACCAATGTTATCGCGCCTTTGGCAGACCATTTTCGCAACAACAATTACAACATTAAACCTTTGCTGGAAAAACTGCTTAAAAGCGAACATTTCTTCGATCCTTTGAATATGGGTTGCGTGATTAAAGATCCCACATCTCATATTGCGGGCTTCTGCCGTCAGTGGGAAACGGATTTTCCCACCGATACTGAGCAGCTGTATAATGTTACCGGTTACGGCCGTGCATTTGGTCAGGCCATTTTGCAGGATTTACTGGATCCGCCCAGCGTATCGGGATGGCCTGCATGGCATCAGTCGCCGCAATTTCTGCGCAGCTGG
This sequence comes from uncultured Flavobacteriaceae bacterium, assembly GCA_964431045.1. Lineage (GTDB taxonomy): Bacteria > Bacteroidota > Bacteroidia > NS11-12g > UBA955 > RGEC01. Next base: position 2,002 of record CAYSIK010000148.1, on the reverse strand, counting down.
ATTAGCAGCGATTCCCTGCCAAAACGCAATCAGTTTACGGATTTAATGCTGTTCACCGGTTACAAACGGGGTGGTTATACTTTTATCGCCGATGTTTTTAAGGTTACCAGGCAGTTTTCAAACCCCGTGGATGCCGACACACTGATTGCCGATGCTGTAGCGTTTCTGCTGCCACTGGAACTGAGCACCGCACAAATTGCTTCCCTACGCAACAACCTGCTGCCGGGCGGCATTCCGGCCTACAACTGGTCCGATGAGTGGACCCAGGCCAATGATCCGGGGCATGCAAATCATGCCACCGCACTGGCTTCGGCAAAACTCAAATTGCAATTGCTTTACAAATCCATCATGAACCTGTCTGAATATCAGCTATCATAATCCATCTCCATGAAACGCAGATTATTTCTAAAAGCCGCCGCTGCCGGATCCATGCTTCCGGTCTCTCTGAATGGATTATCGGTGCGCGCCTATGCAAATTCACCGCTCATGCACCTGCTGGGCCGCAGAACAGGCAATAACGGCAATGTGCTGGTGCTGATACAGCTGAACGGAGGTAATGATGGTTTGAATACCGTGATTCCGCTGGATCAGTATACCAACCTAACCAAAGCCCGCGGCAATGTGATTATTCAGGATTCCAAGGTACTGAAACTGAATGGGGTAAACGGAACCGGTCTTCACCCCGCCATGTCGGGTCTGCAAAGCCTTTACAACAATGGACTGGTAAATATCGTGCAGGATGTGGGTTATCCCAATCCCAATTTTTCCCATTTTCGCTCCACCGATATCTGGATGAGCGGCAGCGATACCAATGAAAACTGGACTTCCGGATGGATGGGCCGTTATCTGGATGCGGAGTTTCCCGGTTTTCCGGATGGTTTTCCAAATGCGGGTGCTCCTGATCCTCCAGCCATACAGATTGGCGGTATGGTTTCTTTGGCAACCATGGGTGCTTCTGTCAATATGGCCATGGCCATCACCGATCCCAGCAATTTCTACAGCCTGGTAAATGGCTCTTCGGACCCTGTTCCCAATACGCCTGCAGGCCGCGAACTGGAATTTTTGCGCATTATGGCCAACCAGACCAATCAGTACGGCACTTCCATTAAAAATGCTGCGGGCAAGGCCACCACGCTTAGCACCAAATATCCCACCGGCAATAATCTCGCAGACCAGCTGAAAATTGTGGCCAGGCTGATTAAGGGCGGGCTGAAAACACAGGTTTACATGGTAAGCATCGGAGGCTTTGATACCCATAGCCAGCAGGTGGATAACAGCGACCACAGTGTGGGAGCGCATGCCACCTTATTACAGCGCGTGAGCGATGCCATCCTTGCATTTCAGGACGATTTGACCTTAATGGGAATACAGGACAGGGTTGCCGGTTTCACCTTCTCCGAATTTGGCCGACGTATCATGAGCAACGGCAGTGTGGGCACGGATCATGGCGCCGCCGCCCCTATGATTGCATTCGGCACAGGGGTGCAAAAAGGCATTATAGGCCGCAATCCTGTGATACCCGACACCGTTACCGTAAACGACAACGTGCCCATGCAATACGATTTCAGGCAGGTGTATGCCAGTGCATTGCAGGACTGGTTTGGTTTGAGCAAGACCGAAGTAAAAGCGGCCATGGGTGGCAAGGATTTCAACACACTGCCGGTTTTCAAGGCCAGCCCGATGGGTATAGACGATTTTGCCGATCTGGTGAGCCGACTGCATCTGCATGATGTATATCCCAACCCCGTGAGTGGTGAGGCCACCTTCAAATTCTTCACCGACGGCGGTAATGTGGAATTGTGCCTGTTTGATGCGCTTGGAAACCGCATCCGTACCATGGCATCCGGAAAACACGGCATGGGCGAACACGAAGTGCGCGCGGATTTGCGCGGATTAAGGCCGGGCAACTATTTCTACCAGCTATCGCAAGGCAACAGGAAGTATACGAAAGTTGTGGTGGTAAACTCCCTGTAATCAATATAGCCAAAGGTTTTAAACCGTG
>CAYSIK010000147.1:302-4793 GCA_964431045.1 uncultured Flavobacteriaceae bacterium | reverse complement strand
ATTCCAGTCCTTTGTAAATTTCTTCCGGTACGATGCCATATTTGCCTACGATGTAGGGAATGTCATGGCCTTCGCCGCCCTGTTCGAAATTGCATTTCCCGTTCATTCGGATATAGTTAATCGCCTTTTCCACATATCCCCAGCGCACCACATACATTTCGCTGAGATCGTGTTTGCCCTTGCCTGTGCGCAGCAATTCGCTTTCCAGCATGCTAAGGGTGCTGAAACTCCAGCAAGTAGCGGTTTTGCACTGGTCTCTTACTTCTGTTCCCGGCAGGTCGTAAAGGGTTTTAAAGACATATTTGCTGCCTGTTTTGTTGGTGATGATTTCCTGTCCGAAAACCATGGAAACGGAAAAAGTTGCGATGGCCAAAGCGAGTTTTCTCATGGCAGCAAATGTAGGAAACCCGCTTTAATTGGAGGTTAGTTTTCTCGAAAAGGATGACGCAGCGTATATGTTTTGGGTCTAAAGAAAAATCGCTTGTATATTTTTAAAACAAATTTCAGCCAAATGTTTTGGGTATAAATCACGATGCTGTTTTCTATGGGTTCTGCGCCCAATGTGCTTTTCATTTCAGTAGCTGTTCGACCCAGTTGTATTTCTGTGATGCCATTGCCGGCAAATTTTTCAATTAAATCCAGCATCAGCCTTTGATAAAGGTGAAATTCCCTGGCAAATTCAGCATGGTAACCGATATGCATGGCAAAAACCTTGTCTCCCTGCCTTACAGCGCTCAGAAATCCCAGTATGTTTCCTTCGTTGTCGCTGCAAAAAACCGTCTGATAGTCACTGCCATATTCTCTGCAAAATCCTTTTATCAGGCTTTTCAGATCGGGTGGTAAAGCCAGGGTTTTGTTTGCCAGTGTTGCCGACAACAAACGGGTCATTATTTCAATCTTTTCGTCTGATAATTGATTGCCTTCAAACCAGGCGGATTTCAGGTGTTGGCTGCACTGAAGCGCCTTGTTTACCCTAACCCTGTATTTGCTGAGCATTGCCTGTTTGTAATCTTCCGCAGAATTCCAGCCTTTGCGCATTTTTAACAGCATAAAAGGCTCCGCCTGAAAGACAATGCCATCTGCATTTTCGCTCATTCCCCAGTAATTGCATACCACGGTTCGGATTCCTTTTTGCTTGTTTATCCCCCTGATTTCGGCTTCCTGCTCTTGTTCTAAAACGGAAATGCCCGGTGTGCAGGGATTACCGGCAAAAACCAGGCTTCCCCGGCGCAAGGATGCGTTAAAAATTCGTAAAAACAACCTGGATACATACCTGCCGGTCGGTTTGCTGAATTCCGGGATGTAAAGAGAAACCTTTCCTGTAATTGTTTCATGATTCTGTAATTTTTGTCCCAGCACAGGTTCTGCCACTATCGCAGCATTTCGGCATAAAACCCCCGTTGTGAAACAGAATACAGACATCCCGCAAAGCTAACAAAAGTATTTGGTAATGGTTTTTTCATCGGATTGGCCGCGTATTCCGGCCAATTTTAAGCAGATATTTCATACACAAAATTAATTTGCACGATATTTGAAAGTCCTTACATGATGAAAAAATACAGTCTTATTGTAGCGTTAACATTTGTGTTTTTGAGCGCACAAGCTCAAAAGGGTAAATCTGCTAAACCCACCAACAGCCCCAAAGAAGCGGTAAAAGATTATCCGGTTGCGGGGAATCTGGCTTCTTATAAGTCTTTACAGCTCAAGGCCGACATTTCAACTCTGTCAGAGATTGAGCAGCAAACCCTGCGTCACCTGATAGACGCTGCCAAAGTGGCCGATGAGATTTTTTGGATGCAGTCTTGGGGTGATAAAGATGCATTACTTAGCAATCTCAAAAATGAAAACCTGACTTTAAGGAAATTTATTCTGCTAAATTACGGTCCCTGGGACAGATTAAATAACAATGCGCCATTTGTTCAGGGCGTGGGTGAAAAGCCCAAGGGGGCTAATTTTTATCCAAAAGATATAACACAGGAGGAGTTTGATAAATGGACCAGCCCCGATAAAAATAACCCCTATACCATTGTACAGCGGGATGCAGCCAAAAATCTTGTTGCCGTTCCGTATCATGTTGCCTACGAAGAGAAAATACGTGAAATGGTTAAACACCTTTCCGCAGCTTCCAATGCCATTCGCCACGAAGATGAGCGTTTTGCCAATTTTCTGATAGAACGATGCAACGCGCTGCTTCAGAGCAATTATAACGGCAGTGATATTCAATGGCTGGGTTTGCTAAACAATAAATTGGACATCATTATTGGACCCATTGAAAACTATGAGGATGAATTTCAAGGCTCTCGCACTGCCTTTGAATCCTATGTAATGATTCGGGATATGGCGTGGACCCAAAAACTGGAAAAATATGTATCACTGTTGCCCTCGCTGCAACAGAGTTTGCCTGTGGAAGCTGCTTACAAGCCTGTTTTGACAATGAATGCTCCTCAGCCAATGCCATCAGGCAATTCAGGGGCTGTGCTGGTGGTGGAAGCTCCCGAGCCCGGGGTAGCTGATGGTCCAAAGCCCGGAAGTTCACTGGCCGTTTTTGATGTTGTATATTATGCCGGACATAACAATGCGGGCAGCAAAACCATAGCCGTTAATTTGCCCAACGATGAAACCCTGCAGCAGGAATACGGGACCCGCCGTTCTCAGCTAAAAAATGTAATGCAGGCAAAGTTTGATAACATGGTTAAACCCATTGCCAATCTGATGCTCAGTGAAGCCCAGGCTGCCAAAGTGAATTTTGATGCATTCTTCAACAATGTGATGTTTCACGAAGTGGCACACGGGTTGGGAGTGAAAAATACCGTTAACGGTAAAGGAACGGTTCGCGAAGCACTGGGTGCAGGTTTTTCGCCGATTGAAGAATGTAAAGCCGATGTTCTGGGACTTTTTATGGTGACCAAACTATTGGAGAGTGGAGAACTGGCAGGGAATGTGGATGATTTTTACATCACCTTTGTGGCAGGTACCTTCCGCAGCGTCCGTTTTGGCGCGGCAAGCGCCCATGGCAAAGCCAACATGATTATCTTCAATACCCTGGTTTCCAAAGGGGCTGTGACCCGACAAAAAGACGGTAAATACGTTGTGAATGTTACAGAAATGAAAAAGGTAATCAGTAACCTGGCTGCAGAATTGCTCACCCTGCAAGGTGATGGAAATAAAGAAGGGGTATCCAATATGTTAAGCACCCGTGCCGTTATATCTGAAACCTTGAAATCAGATTTGTCAGGAATCGAAAAAGCGGGCATCCCCGTTGATTTGGTCTTTGAACAAGGAACAGATGTGCTGGGTTTAGATAAAAAATAATAAATATTTCAATGAGAATAAAATCCTGGATTTCTTTTTTTACCGCGGGAACGGTTCTTACCCTGCTGGTTTTTTGTAGCAATAAAAAATTCACGGCCGGAGATTCATTGCTGGTTAGGGTGACCGGAATCCTTTCCGAAAAACATTATGCACCGTTGAAAATCAATGATGAGTTTTCAAAAAAATTATATGACAATGTTTTGGAGAAACTCGATGATGATAAGCATTTCTTTACCCAGGAAGACATAAAAAAACTGGAGAAATACCAATATTCGCTGGATGACCAGATCAAGGCAGGCCGATACGATTTCTTTGATTCCGCCTGGAGCATTCTCATGAATCGCCTTACAGTGCTGGAAGCCCACTATAATTCCACGCTGGATAAGCCATTCAACTACCAGGAAAATGCAACATATACGGTTCGAGAAAATACTGAAAAATACCAGCCGACCCTAAAGGCGCTGAAGCAAGACTGGACCCTGTGGCTTCATTATCAGACCGTAGACAGGCTCTACCGAAAGCAGGAAGCTGCACGCAATGTCAAAGATTCTGCACAGAATACAGCCAAACCCTTCGATACGCTCGAAACCAAAGCCCGTCAGGAAACCCGTAAGTTTTGTGCTGACTGGTTCAAGCGCTGGCGCAAAATGGACAAGCGGGATAAAATATCCTTCTATGTGAATGCCATTACCGAATTGTATGATCCGCACACCAATTACTATCCGCCGGAAGATAAAGCCAATTTTGATATCAGCATGACCGGCAAACTGGAGGGTATTGGAGCTACACTTACAGAGCGCGACGGTTATATAAAGGTGGAACGGATTGTTCCAGGCAGTGCAAGTTACCGTCAGGGTGAACTGAAGGCAGGCGACCTGATTATCAAAGTAGGTCAGGGCGCTGCTGAACCCGTAGATGTGGTAGACATGAAACTGGATGATGCCATTCAGCTCATTCGCGGTAAAAAGGGAACCGAAGTGCGATTAACCGTTAAAAAACCTGACGGTAGCATCAAGGTAATACCCATTATCCGCGAAGTAGTGGTAATTGAAGAAAGTTATGCCCGCAGCGCTATCATTGAGTTTGAGGGTAAAAAACTGGGCATAATCCAGTTGCCAAGTTTCTATGCCGATTTTAGTGAAAAAGGCCGTGGACGCCACTCGTCGCAAGATGTGTATA
>CAYSIK010000147.1:0-238 GCA_964431045.1 uncultured Flavobacteriaceae bacterium | reverse complement strand
GCGCAACAATGGCGGAGGTTCTCTGGCAGATGCCATCGATATGGGAGGCCTCTTTATTAAAGACGGTCCCATAGTGCAGGTTCGTGAACCACGCGGAGGTGTAGATGCTCCCGGTGATCCCGATCCCAATATTGTTTATGATGGACCCCTGGTGATTTTAACGAATGCTTACAGTGCATCGGCCAGTGAAATCTTGGCTGCAGCTATGCAGGACTATAATCGCGCCCTGATTGTAGGT
>CAYSIK010000146.1:0-4797 GCA_964431045.1 uncultured Flavobacteriaceae bacterium | reverse complement strand
GGTTTTTAAGAATATAGGTTGCTATGCGATCCCACATAAAGGTGCAAAAATAGGGCTAAGCATTTCAAAAATGGCCATGAATTACAGTACATGTAAATACCCACAAAAAAAACCGCCCTTTCAGGCGGTTTTTTTTATAAAATGCTTCAGGAAATTATTCCGCTACCACTTCCACGGTAATCGAGGCAGTGATGTCTTTGAACAGGTTGATATCAGCGGTGTAGGTTCCCAGGTTTTTGATGTCATCAACCGCAATTTTACGGCGATCCACATCGTAGCCCTGTTCCTTCAGCGCGTTGGCAATCTGCAGGCCGGTTACCGAACCGAAAATCTTGCCGGAAGCTCCGGCTTTGGTTTTCACGGTTACCGATGCACCATTCAGTTTGGCAGAAATCTGCTCGGCATCTTTGCGGAGTTTTTCTACTTTAAACGCACGCTGGCGGATATCTTCGGCCAGCATTTTCATCGCGCCGTCGGTAGCCAGTTTGGCCATGCCTTTGGGGATGAGGTAGTTGCGTCCGTATCCGTCTTTCACCACTACCACATCGTCTTTGTGGCCCAGGTTTTTCACGTCTTGTGTCAGGATGATTTTCATGATTTTCTCCTCCTTCTTATTTTAAGCCGTCAGCCACGAAAGGCAACAGAGACAAGTGTCTTGCGCGCTTGATAGCTACGGAAATTTTGCGTTGAAACTTGAGTGAAGTACCGGTGATACGACGGGGAAGAATCTTGCCCTGCTCGTTCACAAACTTCAGCAGAAAGTCTTTGTCTTTGTAGTCGATGTGACGGATACCGTGCTTCTTGAAGCGGCAGTATTTTTTCTTCTGCAACACCTGGGGTGTCTGGTTGAAGATAAAGTTTACTTCTTTGCTCATGATGCGGCCTCCTCTACAGCTACAGTTTTAGGCTGGTTGAATTCGCCTTTGCGCTTCCTGTCGTTGTAATCAACACCCCACTTGTCCAGCTTCACGGTGAGATAGCGCATGATGCGCTCGTCACGGCGGAATGCCAGTTCGAAGGTTTTGATGAACTCAGGATTGGCTTTGAATTCAAACAAATGATAAAATCCCGTGCCTTTTTTGTCGATGGGATAGGCTAATTTGGTCAGGCCCCAGTTTTCTTCGTGGACCATCTCCCCACCGTTACCTGTGATCAGCTCTCTGTAGCCTTTAACAGCATCTTTCATCTGTTGTTCAGAGAGCACGGGTGTTAAAATGATCACGGTTTCATACTGATTGTGGTTCATTGTAAAAGTGCTTTTTTAGGGGGTGCAAAAATAGGGAAAATACTTGATATATCAAAGAGAAAGCGGAAAATTCGGTCAGGGAACCGGATCAAATCCGCTTCCGCCCCAGGGATGGCAGCGCCCGATGCGTTTGGCGGTGAGTTTAAATCCTTTGAAAAAACCGTACTTTTTAAACGCCTGCACCCCGTATTCACTGCATGACGGCTCGTAACGACAGCTTTTGGGGAACAGCGGACTTAGCACATACTGATAAATACGAATGAGAAAAATGGCCACCCTACGCATGGTTTATTTTCCTTTCCATTTTCTGAACGCATTGTAAAAAACATGTTTGAATTGCCTGAAATGTAAGCAGTTCCTGACCCGTGTATATCAAGGCCATGGAAAGTTGCTGATCTTCAGGAAGCCTCAAATCCAGGAATTTTGCCTGATTGAGACGATAAACCTCACGCAACAGACGTTTCACCCGATTTCGGTCGGTGGCTTTTTTAAATCTCTTTTTACTTACACTGAACAATACCTGAAAGGCGGGCGCACTGTCCGGCTTGGGCTGAAACAGATAATTGATGCGGAGAGGGTAGCTACTAACAAAAAAACCGGGCTGAAACAACCCGGTAATGGTTTTTTGACTGCGCAGAATGTTTTTTCTGGGCAGTTTATATCGTTGCAGCGGCTGTGGAGGTGTCAATCTGCACCGTCCTTTCCATATTAACCCTTGTGACCTCTTTCGTCGGAGGTAGTGAGTTTATGGCGGCCCCTGGTACGGCGCGCAGCCAGTACGCGTTGGCCATTGGCGGAGCTCATGCGCTTGCGGAAACCGTGACGGTTTCTGCGCTTGGTTTTCGAAGGTTGGTAGGTACGCTTGGTCATGTCAATCCTTGATTGGGGGTGCAAATTTATAAATTCCCCCGAACTTTTGCAAGTACTAATCGCGAATTATCCATCTATTTCATTTTTATCCAATAAATCCCTTGCAGGATACGTTATCCAATCAAAGGCCCATCTGTTCCAATTTTAAATTTTATGATTTATGAATATTCTAACCATTGTATTGATTCTCCCTGCGCCTGCGCACCCTTCACCCGTAAATCCGGAACCCGCCATTTACACCCAGCAAACATCCAAAAGAAGCTTGAATGTGCTTAAATTGTATTCGGATAACACCTACAATTTTTGTCGCTACCGAACCAACAAAATACAGCGTGATACCGGAACCTTCAATGGCGGGAAAAGAAAATTGAAGTTTACCTCCTCAGAAAGAAGACATGCTTTTAATCCGGTAACCCTAAAAACGGTTTATAAAGGTAAAAAGGGTATTTACCTGAAAAAAACCAGAAGCCTGCTCGGAGGCACCCCGGATTTTTGGATTGCCAACAATGCAGATTGCCTTAAAAATCCATGGAATTACAATCCATTAACCCAAAAGCTGGAAGACAATATTACCAAAGAGGAAAAGAAGTCATCCTCAGCAGCATACACTGAAACTGCCATCAATGCAGCGAAGCGGTATTTCATAAACACGACGGCAAATTATGCACGCGGCTACCACACAATCCTGGAAAACAATTATACAGGCCCTGGAAAATATTCCACCTACATAGACGGCAAACTTGTTCCATGGAACCAGGACACCAGCGATGCTGCCTTGTTCAGCGAACTTAATACCGTTGTGCATGAGTCCGTTCACATGAACAACAGCAGCCATTACGTGATTGTTCCGGGCATTGCCATTCCGGTAAACAGAACAGAAACCTGCCGTTCTTCTGACTTTAGCATCATTGTACCGAGAGACTTGCCGCAACAGATTTTCCGCTGGGGAACCTATGTATCAAAAGGCTCTACGGCTTCATCCAACATCAGCGGGATTTACGGACTGATGGATGAATTTTCGGCATACATGAACGGAACAAGGGCAGGTTTAATGGCGGCAGCCAAGCTTGTATCGGAAGGCAATTATGCTAAAGCCGACATACAGCTTGACGAGGCCAGTAAAACCTATTTTGCATGGTATGAATTTCGCCTGTTCACCGCATGGTACCTGCACTACACGCATCAAAACCACAGAGAGATTTATAATAAAATCATGGAAAACAACAACCTGCGGCTTACCTATACCCTGATCGACAATGAGTTTGAAAAAATTATCGGAAATGCCCACCGGATTTGCATCAATGGCAACTGCGATGCCTGGAAAAGCCATACCGAACGCTTTAAAAAGTATGCTGATCCGTGCATTAAGGAACTAATTAAAGAAGAAAAATGGCTCACGGAATTCAGGTTGCAGGGCGCTACCCTACAGAACTACCGCGACTACCTCACTCCGGGCCTGACGGCTTCTAACTAACCGAACTTCCTGGCTTTACAGCCTCTGCCGGAGAAACAAACACCAACTTTCCATCAGCATCTTCAGCCATCAGAATCATCCCCTGACTTTCGATGCCGCGCATTTTTCTCGGTGCCAGGTTGTTCAGAAAAAGAACCTGCTTGCCTACGATATTTTCAGGCTGAAAATGCAATGCTATACCGCTCACCACGCTACGCTCCTCACCTCCTACATTCAGGGTAAGCTTGAGCAGCTTATCGGCTTTCTCTACTTTCTCGGCAGCCTTAATTTCCGCAATGCGCAAATCCAGTTTTGCAAAGTCATCGTAGGTGATTTCGGGCTTTACCGACGTTTCTTCAGGCGCAGCGGGTGCGGTTGTATTATTTTCCATGGATGTATCCTGCAGTTTTTTTAATTGAACCGCCATTTGTTCATCTTCAATTTTGGTAAAAATCAATCCGGGCTCACCCAGGGGATGTCCTTCGGCAAAGGGTTTCAGTAATGTTCCGTTGTTCCAGAAAGCCCGCACCACAAACTCCAGTGGCAATAAATTCAGCTGGGCGCAGAGTTTTTCGTGGGTATGCGGCAAATAAGGCTCGCATGCAATGGCAATATTGGCCAGTATTTCCAGCGCAAAAGCCATGGCGGTTGCGGTGGCCCCGGGATCTGTTTTTTGGAGTTTCCAGGGTTCCGTTTCAGCCAAAAACTTATTTCCGGCACGGGCCATGTTCATCAGGGCCGATAACCCGTCGCGGAAGCGGTATTCTTCTGTGGCATTGCACAATTCTTTATTCAAGGCGGCAATCTCGCTTCTCACCTGGGCAATTTGCGCTGAAAAATGAGTATCTGAAAATGCGGGTGCTTTGCCATCATAATATTTTTGGGTAAGCACGGTTACCCTATTTGCAAAATTGCCCAGAATGGCCACCAGCTCATTGTTTACCCGCGCCTGGTAATCTTTCCAGGTAAACTCGCTGTCTTTGGTTTCGGGCGCAATGCTGCAAAGAACGTAGCGAAGTTCATCCTGTTTGCCGGGCAATTCCTGCAGGTATTCGTCAAGCCACACCGCCCAATTGCGGCTGGTACTGATTTTTTTACCTTCCAGGTTTAAAAACTCATTCGCAGGAACATCCTGCGGAATAACAAAGCCATCGCCACGAAGGTGCAACATGGCAGGGAAAATAATGCAGTGAAAAACGATATTGTCTTTACCAATGAAGTGCACCAG
>CAYSIK010000145.1:0-4816 GCA_964431045.1 uncultured Flavobacteriaceae bacterium | reverse complement strand
GGAGATAACTGGATTACCAAATCGGTTCTGCTTGTTTCGCTGGTAGTTTATATTCTTATCATTCAATTTTTCAGAAATCCCTCTCGTTTTACCCCGGTGGATGAAAACAATATCATTGCGCCTGCCGATGGAAAAGTGGTTGTGATAGAAGTTGTGGAAGAACCTGAATTCTTCAAGGGTAAGCGCAAGCAGATCAGCATTTTTATGTCGCCGCTGAATGTGCACGTAAACCGTTATCCGATTTCCGGAAAAGTGGTTTACCAGCGATACTATCCGGGCAAATACCTGGTGGCCTGGCACCCCAAAAGCAGTACAGAAAATGAGCGTACCACCGTGGTTGTAGAGAACGCAAAAACACAGGTCTTATTCAGGCAGATTGCCGGGGCATTAGCCCGTCGCATAGTCTGCTATGCCAAAGAAGGAAATGCTGCAACGCAGGGTGCCGAATACGGATTCATCAAATTTGGCAGCAGAATAGATCTTTTTCTCCCTGTAGATTGTAAAATCAATGTCAATCTGGGGCAAAAAACCAAAGGAGGGGAAACGATTCTTGCATTTTTGGCCTGATTGTTGTAAATTTGAATAAGTAAATACTAAAAACCATTACACCATGAAAAAAATATTTGTATTCGCCATTTGCGCCGTAGGATTTGCATTTGCGGCCAATGCCCAGACTACTACTTCAGCTGCTTCAGCTGAAACAAAAACCCAGGATCAAATTGCTGCTGAAAAGAATGGCATTGCCATTACTGCTGCGCAGACTGCGCCTTCTACCGAAAAGAAACAATGTGCCGGTTCTGCCAAATCTTGCGGCAGTTCTGCAACCAAGTCGTGCTGCAAGGCAAAATCGGGTGAGGCCTCAGCGGCTTCTACAACCGAAAAGAAATCCTGCTGCAAGGACAAAGCCGCAGCTTCTGCCTCCTGCAAAGGCCATGAGGCCACCTCAAACGGAGAGAAGAAGTCCTGCGCAAAGCCATGTTGCAAAAAATCTGAGCACTAATTTTTGAACAATTCATAAAAAAGGCTGCCAATTGGCAGCCTTTTCTTTTTTATGCGTCAATCTGCCCGTTATTTTGCAGTGAAAATGCAAAAGGATAAGGGCTTTCGCAGGCGGGTAGTGACGCTGATTTCCGTGGTGCTGATTACTGCGGCCGTTGTGGCGGTTTATTTGGCTTACGGTGTTCATTCACGCAGCAACCTTCCTTTAATAGTTCCCAAGAATGCAAAGTGGTTTTATCACTTTCAGAGCCGACAGGTAGATGAAGCCGCAAGACAATCAGCGGATAGCCGCCCGTTGTACTATGATAGTTTTTATTATACCTTGATTAAACTACCGGTTCTTCACAATGCAAAGGATGCAGGACAGCCCGGAATTTACCTAATGACTGACCTTGTTTTGTTTGCAGATGATAAAGGATGGTATGCGGCGCTCACGGTTACTTCCGAAGAAAAGCTCAATGCCTTTTGCCGGGACAAAGTGCCCACAGATATGATTGAAATGCCTGTGGTTAAGCCGGAATTTACCTATATCAAATCCAAAACCAGGAACCTGTACTTTGCCTATAAACACAAGGCCTGCGTTTTTTATGTTCCATATGATACCACTCGCAATGTAGTCGCTGCTGAGCAGGCTCTGCAATCGGTTTTTACACAAAAAGACAGCAGTATTTATAATATTCAGAAACTGCAAGCCTTATACGACAAGGATTGTCAGCTGGTCTATTGGGCGGAGGGATCCGGACACGGTGTTCATTTGTCGGGCGATAAAGCACAGTTTTATTACACAGATTCGACCCGAATGAAACAGCCATTATCGCCTCTTTATCTCTTCAGTAAAGCAGGTATCAACTATAATGAACAGGATGTAGAGCGATTGCTGGATAAAAGCAATCGGATTAAATCCCGTGACTATCTGAATCAAACCTTTAGGGCAATGTATTACTATTTAAAACCTTTTGTAAAATGAGCGTTTCGGCAACCATAAAAAAGCTTCTGAGCGAGCGAATTCTGATTATTGACGGTGCAATGGGCACCATGATCCAAAAACACAAACTTACCGAGGAGGATTACCGTGGCGAGCGTTTTAGGGATTATGCACATTCTTTAAAAGGGAACAATGACTTACTCGTGCTTACCCAGCCACAGATTATCCTGGATATTCACCGCGCCTTTCTGGATGCGGGTGCAGATATTTTGGAAACCAATACTTTCAGTGCCAATTCTATATCCATGGCAGATTATCACATGGAAAATCTGGTTTGGGAACTCAATGTGGAAGCGACCAAACTTGCCAAACAGGCTGCAGAAGAATTTACCTTAAAAAATCCGGGAAAGCCACGATTTGTAGCCGGGTCCATCGGTCCTACCAACAGAACAGCGAGTCTCAGTCCTGATGTGAATAATCCCGGTTTCAGGGCTGTGAGTTTTGACGATTTGCGCCTTGCCTATCGCGAACAAACTCAGGCGCTGATTGAAGCAGGGTGCGATCTGTTGCTTGTGGAAACAGTTTTTGATACCCTCAATTGCAAAGCAGCACTGTTTGCCATCAATGAATTGAAGGAAGAGATGAACTCAGACATACCCGTGATGGTAAGCGGAACCATTACGGATAATTCCGGAAGAACCCTGAGCGGTCAGACACCTGAAGCTTTCTGGAATTCGGTATCACATGGCGATATTATTTCTGTAGGATTTAACTGCGCGCTCGGTGCCGATCAAATGCGCCCTTATATTCAGGAATTGAGTAGGGTCGCCTGGATTAATGTAAGTTGTTATCCCAATGCCGGTCTGCCAAATGAATTTGGCGAATACGACGATACCCCACAGGGAATGGCGGGTGTGCTGGAGAGCTGGTGCAAAGAAGGCTGGGTAAATCTGGTAGGCGGATGCTGTGGCACTACGCCGGACCATATCAGAGCCATCGCGGAGATGGCAGCCAAGTACCCGCCCCGTGAGATTCCGGTGCTATCCCTGTCTTAAGAAGCAAAATGTATATTTTTCATACAATTGGTTGTATCTTTGCAAACTCATTTTAAAATGGCTGATATTCAAACCATGAATATGCCCGCTACGGTCTTTGATCTTTTTGCAGGGCTTGAATCTACCCAACACGAACAAATCGTTTTTTGTCAGGATAATGCCACCGGTCTTAAGGCAATAATCGCTATACACAATACGGTCCTCGGGCCTGGTTTGGGTGGTACGCGCATGTGGACTTATGCCAACGAAAAAGACGCGGTGCGTGATGCATTGCGACTGAGCCGTGGTATGACATACAAGGCATCCGTGGCCGGTCTTAATCTGGGCGGTGCCAAGGCAGTAATTATTGGCGATCCCAAAACGGCCAAAAGCGAAGCGCTGATGCGCAAGTTTGGTCGTTTTGTTGAAAACCTCAATGGTAAATATATTACGGCGGAAGATGTGGGAACTACCACCCGCGACATGGAATATGTAAACATGGAAACTGACCATGTAGTGGGTCTGCCCGAAATTATGGGCGGTGGCGGTGATCCTTCTCCCGTTACTGCATTTGGCACTTATATGGGCATCAAAGCATCTGCGAAGAAAGCCTGGGGAAGCGATAGCCTTAGCGGCAAAAGTGTAGCCGTGCAAGGCATAGGTAAAGTGGGTATGCACTTACTTGAACACCTGAAAAAAGAGGGTGCAACGCTGTATGTGGCTGATATCAATGAAGCTGCACTGAAGCAAGCTGCGGAAATGGGCGCCATTGTTGTAAGTGGTGACGATATGTATGACCTGGATGTTGATGTTTTTGCTCCTTGTGCTTTGGGCGCAATTCTGAACGACAATACCATTCCCCGTTTGAAATGTCAGGTAGTTGCAGGAGCAGCCAATAACCAGCTTGAAGACGAAAAGATTCATGGAGATTTGATTAAATCCAAAGGCATTGTATATGCCCCTGATTTTGTAATTAATGCCGGCGGTTTGATCAATGTTTACAGTGAATATACAGGGTATGTTCGCGAACAGGCAATGGCGCAGGCTGAAAATATCTACAAGACCATTTTAGATATCTATACTTTAGCGGATAACCAGAATGTAAATAATCAGCAGGCAGCCATTAAGCTGGCTGAAAAGCGCATTCAGGATATGATGCTGGTTCACAGCACCTATTAAGGTTAAAAACAATAACCACTGTATTTTTAGCCTGTTTTTTAGGTATGGGCTTCATTTCTTTGGCATAAATTGTATTAATTGCAGGTGAAATGAAATTCCAGCGCCCCAATGTACAAAATACGGCGATAGCCATTTTGTTTATTGTTTTGGCTGTACTTTTACAATTTTTATTTTTGTGGAGGGCAGAATGGCCTGCAGGTGGTCAGGATAGTTGGAATCATTATCTGTATGCGAGGTTTGCTCCGGTGCATCCGGAGCTGTTTATGGATCAGTGGGGAAAGCCATTTTTTACCCTCATAGCGGTTCCTTTTGCCCAATTGGGTATTGAAGGTGTTTATGCCATGAATGTTTTATGTATGGCAGTTGCTGCCTGGTTGTTGTTTTTAATATCTCGGCGCCTCAACTTTAAACTACCCTGGCTGGCCTCTCTGTTTTTTCTGTTTCAACCCGTGGTTTTTGGAAATATTATAAGCGCCCTCACGGAACCATTAAATGCGGCAGTGCTCTGCCTCGCTTTATACTGGATTGCATCCCTAAGGTTTATTCCTGCTGCCATCCTTGTTTCTTTATTTCCGTTTTTTAGGTCAGAAGGTATTATACTGTGGGCAGTTGTTTTTGTCTATTTTGCCGTTCGCAGTCGGTGGAAACCTTTGTTGTTGTTGTTTTCGGGAACACTTTT
>CAYSIK010000144.1:0-4887 GCA_964431045.1 uncultured Flavobacteriaceae bacterium | reverse complement strand
TTACATCCAGAAGCCTGGGAGAGTTTTACATTATCGACCACAGCACCAGTCTTATTGAAGCAAGTGGCCACTTAGGCGGACGCTGGGGCAAAGGCGGCGATTTTCTTTACCGTTGGGGCAATCCAGAGGCATATGGCAGAGGAACTGCAAGCGATAAACAACTGTTTGTGCCCCATCATGCCCACTGGATAAAACAAGGTTTGCCCCATTCTGGCAAATTTCTGATTTTTAATAATGGCCAAGGCCGGCCCGGAGGTGCGTTTAGCACCGTCGACATGGTTACCCCTCCTTTAGACAGCAGTCAACATTATATTCTCCAGCCATCCAAACCCTACCAACCCATAGTTGGAAAAATAAAATACAAGGCTGCCAATCCTACCAACTTTTTTTCAGCAGTAGTATGCGGCAGCTATATGCTTAAAAACGGCAATTTACTAACAACAAACGGGCTGAAAGGACAGGCATTTGAATCGGACAGCATTGGAAATATAGTTTGGTCGTACATCAATCCTGAAACCACAGCCGGCATGCTCACCCAAGGAGAACAGCCAGCCACCAATACAGTTTTTCGCTATGAATTCTATGATACTGATTTCTCAGGATTCACCGGAAAGTCCCTCACACCCGGAGCAGAACTGGAACTTAACCCCTACACCCCACGGCTTTGCGAAAACAACAATCAAACAATTAAAACTAACAGCCCTAAGACTATAATTAGCCCAAACCCCGCAGGTGATTTTACATGGGTAACTGCAGAAAGCGTCGAAAACGGAAGAATTTACAACAGCAAAGGGCAACTTGTAGGCGCTTTTGCGGGCAACTGCATAGACCTTTCAAAACTAAAGCCCGGTATTTTCACCTTAACTTTTTATTTGGACGGAAAACCTCATTCTGAAAGACTTTTGAAAACAGAATAACTGCAATTTCGAATTTTACAAGCTGATTTAATTGGCTATAAAATCCGTAATTTGCACTGATGTTTTTACGTGGAATCATAGCATTTCTGGTTTGCTCGCTGTTTGCGGGTCACGGTCAGGTTCATGCTAATCAGTCGCTGAAGGACACCGCCCGGGAAAAGCAGCCACTGGAATTTCCTGCAATAAAAAAAAATCAGCAGCTGATTTATCATACCGGCTTTGCGCTGGTTTACAATGAAGAACATGAGCAGGCCGAATGGGTTGCTTACGAACTGACTGCGGAAGAAACCCAAAAGTCGTTTGAAAGGGGCGATGTGTTTATGAAAGACCCGCTCGTCCATACCGGCACTGCTGCCGATGAGGATTATTTGCACTCAGGCTATGACCGCGGCCACCTTGCGCCTGCAGCAGACCTGGGCTATTCACTTTCTTCCATGGCCGAATCGTTTTACTACAGCAATATGAGTCCTCAACTGCCCGCCTTTAACCGAGGTGTTTGGAAAAGGCTGGAAGGACAAGTGCGGGTCTGGGCCCGAAACAATGGCGCAGTGTATGTGGTAACGGGTCCTGTACTAAAGCGCGGCTTGCCTTCCATTGGGCCCAACAATGTTTCTGTGCCCGAGCTGTACTATAAGGTTATTCTGGATTACCGCATGCCGGAATACAAAGCACTGGGGTTTGTTTTACCCAACACAGGTTCCTCGCTGCCTCTCACCCATTTCGCCGTAACCGTAGACAGCGTGGAACGCCTCACAGGTATCGATTTTTTTCCTTCGCTTCCCGATAAGGATGAAAACACGCTGGAAGCGTCTGTGTGCCTGCCTTGCTGGAAATGGAGTACAAGCGGTCAGTCTGCGGACAAACAAAAATCTCCTCAAAAAAGCGGAGGATCTGTGCAGTGTGGCGCAGCTACCAAAAGTGGTTCACGCTGCACCCGCATGACAAAAAGTCCCAATGGCAACTGCTGGCAACACGGAGGAGACTAATCCAGTTTTTACAACTAAAGAAACCGCTAAACCCATACCCACGTTGTTTCCTGCCGCTTTTGTAAAATCCCTGCAGTCCACCCTTCCTGATGAGGACGTAAAAGCATTGCTCGAAGCCTTGCAAATGCCGGCACCAATCAGCATACGTGTAAATATCCAAAAAACGGCGTCAAAACCCGGTTTGGCAGCGGCAGTGCCTTGGTGCGAAAACGGATACTACCTTCCCGAAAGACCCTTGTTTGCTGCCGATCCCGCCTTTCATGCCGGGCATTACTATGTACAGGAAGCAGGCAGCATGGTGGTGGGCAGCATTGTAAAAAACCTGCTTTCAACATTGCCGGAGCCCGCTGTGGTGCTGGATTTGTGTGCCGCTCCGGGTGGCAAAAGCACCCACGTAGCCTCTGTACTCCGGGATGGCGACATGCTGGTGGCCAACGAAGTTATTGGAACACGCACGCCCATACTGGCCGAAAACCTCTGTAAATGGGGCGCCGCAAACCACATTGTCACAAAAGCCGATGCCTCCCGTTTCGGAAACAGCGATACGTGTTTTGATATCATCGTGGCGGATGTGCCCTGCAGTGGTGAAGGCATGTTTCGGAAAGACCCTGCCGCCATCAACGAGTGGAGTGAAAACAACGTAAAACTTTGCGCCGAAAGACAGCAGCGCATTGTCACCGATATTTGGCCGGCCCTAAACCCTGGTGGTTACTTGATTTACAGTACCTGCACCTTCAATACCTCCGAAAACGAGGATAATGTAAACAAACTGGCCCGGGCCCTCGGAGCCAATATCCTGAAACCGGAATTTATGGGCATGGAGGCATTTTACAGCCTCCAGGAGGGAATGTACAGGGCACTGCCTCATAAGATTGTGGCTGAAGGTTTTTTTGTGGCTGTAATGCAAAAAACTGATACAGGTACAACATCAAAATCAACGGGCAAACACCGAATCAAGGCCGCACCTGTGTCACCCGGCGGAATACCTGAAAACATGCACGCAGTGGAAACCCCGCAGGGCCTTTGGGGAATGCGCACCGAAAACCCGGAAATGTGGCATCAGCTGCTGGGAGAGCTGCCCGGCATTTATGCCGCCGGAACGCCTATGGGACAAGTGTTTCACGGAAAATGGAAACCCGACACGGCAGTGGCGCTTTTGCAGCATGCTGAATCCTCCCAATGGCCAATGTTAAACCTTAATGACGCAGAAATAATGGCTTACCTGCGCAGGGAAGCTTTACCTAACCCGGACAAGAAAGAAGGGTTACACCGGGTGGTATGGAACGGCGTTTCTGCGGGCTTTGTAAATGCCAACCGGCATCAATGGAATAACCTGTGGCCCATGGAATGGCGCCTGAGGATGCAGGTCGCAGAACCCACAAGGGTGCTTTAGTAAAATTTATTTCTTGCGCTTGGGCGCATTGCTGCGCTTGATCCGCTCTACGTAGCGCTGTTCCTTTTCGTTCAGAAAGCGCCATTTGCCCCGGCCCAGTTTCAGGTGGTCAAATTCACCAAGCAGCACACGGTCCAGGTTTTTCACTTCGTAGCCAAAATGCTCAAACATGCGGCGCACAATGCGGTTGCGGCCGCTGTGAATCTCCACTCCCAGTGTGTTTTCATCTTCTTTTTCCACGAATCCGCACTGTTCAAAGGCCATAAAACCGTCTTCCAGCTCTATACCGCTCACCCAGGCCAGCATATGGTCTTTACTGGGTCTGTTGTCCAGCGTGGCACGGTACACTTTCTTGATTTCAAAGCTGGGGTGCATGAGTTTCTGTGCCAGCTCGCCGTCATTGGTAAGCAGCATCACGCCGGTGGTGTTTCTGTCAAGTCTTCCAATGGGATAAATGCGTTCCTTGCCGGGAAGGTCTATGAGGTCCATTACCGTGGCACGTCCGTCGGGATCGTGGGTGCTGGTAATGTAGCCTTTGGGTTTGTTGAGCAGTATATATACCGGTTTTTCGGGGGTGATACGGCGTCCGTCCACCTTCACTTCATCGCCGGGTTTTACTTTTTGGCCAAGTTCGGTAACCACCTTGCCATTCACCTGCACCAAACCCTGTTCTATCATCACGTCTGCCTCGCGGCGGCTACAAATGCCGCTGTTGGCAATATAGCGGTTCAGGCGAACCTCTTCACCGGTCAACAGTTGTGCGTTTTCCAGATCCCGTCCTGTACTTTCATGGGTACGGCGGCTACCTTTATAGTTCTTTTCAGCGCCTTTGCGGGTGCTTTTTACATGTGCTGAAGGTCTGTTTTTGCTAAATTTTCCGGGTTTGCGGGCAGCAGGTTTATCATCGCCAAAAGACTCGCGCTTGCTGCGAACCGGCTTGTCTTCCCGGTCAAAGGGTTTGCGGGTGCGGGGAGCGGGCTTATCGCCACCATACACACTGCGCTTGCCGTATGCAGGTTTATCATCTCTTTCAAACGGCTTGCGCGGACCTAAACGAGCGGGTTTGTCATCGGTGCGTGGCGACCTGCCGCTGCCTATGCGGGTGTTGTTGCCTTCTTTTTTATAGCCTCCACCGCCGAAATCGTTGTCTTTTTTGAAAGGTGCACGGGTTTTCTTTCTGTCGTCGCTGCCAAAGCGGCTGTCGCCGGAGCCTTCGCGCCTGAAGGGTTTCTTACCTTCATTGTCAAACGGTTTTTTATAGGCAGGGCGGGATGTACGGCGCTCTTCCGGGTTAAAACCACCATCTTCTCTTTTGGGGCGGAAAGGTTTGTCGCCGCGCGGAGTTCGGGAATCGCTAAAATCGCGGGTACCGGGCCTGCTGCTGCGGAACGGTTTTTTTTCTTCTGAACGAAAGGGCTTATCGCCGAATGATTTTTTGGGTTTAACCGGAGCATCGCCGGTTTTGCGGGGGCGCTTTTCGCCCGGCTGCCGATCCTGGAATTTCTTCCCGCGGCTGTTTTCTTTTTTGGGTGCCATGATGTCAAATAATTACGCCGCTTCCCAGCGGGGTTTTAGGGTGCAAAGATAGGGG
>CAYSIK010000143.1:0-4905 GCA_964431045.1 uncultured Flavobacteriaceae bacterium | reverse complement strand
AGGAAATCGCGCGGCGCACTTCAATCATAACCGATGGTGTTAGTGTTTGCTGCAATTCCAAACCGTTCATGGAGATTGGCAGCAGTAATGAAAAACCGGTGGAACTGTTTATATTTTTTATTTTAAATTCCAGTGACAAGCCCAGATCTGCAGTAATTGTGCTGTGTTCTATGGCAGAGGTTGTTGTAAAATAGGGCAATTGAGTATATAGAATGTTATTCGACCGGCTTCTGAGGTGGGACAAACCGGCAGAAAAAGCCACATTGAGGCTGTCAGGGCGAAACGCATAACCTGCGGAAAATGTGTAACCACCCAGCGTATAGGGATTAGCAACGGAGCCTGCCACATTCGTTTGCTCTATTTCCAGTGCCGATATGCTGCGTTTGTTTATACCCAAACGATACTCAGCTGCGCCATACCATTGGGAAAACAGTTTCTCCGGAAAAAGTGTAAGCAAGGCAGTGATGGCCGCGCATAAAAAATATTTCCGGTTTGGACGCATTATTCTTCAGAGAGGAAAGAATAGCGATAGTCCTTCGGCGGCACAAACGTTTCCTTGATTGTACGCTGATTCACCCAGCGAAGCAGATTCACCTTGCTACCGGCCTTATCATTGGTACCACTGCCCCTGGCACCTCCAAAGGGCTGCTGCCCCACAACTGCGCCTGTAGGTTTATCATTGATATAAAAATTTCCGGCTGCATTTCTTAATGCGTGCGTGGCTTTGGCGATCTCATGCCTGTCCTGCCCTATTACTGCACCGGTAAGTGCATATTCACCGGTTTGGTCTACGGTTTTGAAAATGGCCGGCCATTCGTTGTCAGCATAAACCCAAATGGTAAGTACCGGCCCAAAGATTTCTTCACACATGGTGGTATAGTTCGGGCGAGGCGCCATCAGGATGGTAGGTTGTATGAAAAATCCTTTGGACTTATCATAGGACCCGCCGCAAAGTACTTCTACCCCATCTTTTTTAGCCTGATCAATGTATCTGCTAATTTTATCGAATGCTCTTTCATCAATAACAGCATTTACAAAATTGCTGAAATCCTCTGTGGGTCCCACTTTTAGCGTAGCCATTTCCTTCAGCAGTTTTTCTTTTACGGCAGGCCATATGCTTTGAGGAATATACACCCTTGAAGCTGCTGAACATTTCTGTCCCTGAAACTCAAAAGCACCGCGTACAATGGCTGCTACCAGCACATCCACATCGGCACTGTTGTGGGCAAGAATAAAATCCTTTCCCCCGGTTTCACCCACAATGCGCGGATAGCTTTTGTATTTGGCGATATTCTGACCAACGGTATTCCAGATCTGGCGAAATACGCCTGTGCTGCCGGTAAAGTGAATACCTGCAAACTCAGGATGATTGAAGATTACATCACCGGCATCGGGGCCTGAAACATAAACCAGGTTAATAACACCATCGGGCAATCCGGCCTCTTTGAATACTTTCATAAGCACATTGGCACTGTAAATCTGGGTGTCGGCGGGTTTCCAAACCACCACATTGCCCATCATGGCTGCGCTGGTTGGCAAATTGCCGGCAATGGCCGTAAAGTTGAACGGTGTGAGTGCAAATACAAAGCCTTCCAGCGGGCGGTATTCCAGGCGGTTCCAGATTCCCTTGCTATTGGCTGTGGGTTGTTCGCCATATATTTCAGCCATGTAATGAACATTAAAGCGCAGAAAATCTATCATCTCGCAGGCAGCATCAATTTCAGCCTGATAGGCATTCTTGCTCTGAGCCAGCATGGTGGCTGCATTGATTTCATATCGGTATGGGCCCGCTAACAATTCAGCTGCTTTGAGAAATATGGCTGCACGCTGTTCCCAGGGCATATTCTCCCAGGATTCTTTGGCTTGTAAGGCCGCTTCTATGGCTTGCTCAACATGCTGTTTTTGACCGCGGTGAAAAAAACCGATTTTGTGGGATCTGTCGTGTGGCGGATAGATATCAAACGTATTTTCGGTGCGGATTTCGGCTCCATTGATGTACATCGGTATGTCCTCAACACGGCTCCTTGCGCTGCTCAGGGCACTTTTAAGGGCTGCTCTTTCTTTGGATCCGGGAGCATATTCATTGACAGGCTCATTGGCCGGAAAGGGAATTTTAAAAAATCCGTTCATAATTTGAATGCAAATTTACACCAAAACAAATCGATTAAGTGAGGCTGTTTCCTTCTTAAATTATTTTGAATAATGAACACACAGAGGTAGTTTTGTCATGCAATGCAGGTATCTTCTTCAATTCAGCAATCTTATACCGATCAGTATAGTTCTGATTCGGTTGCCTGGCGAATGACAGGTGCAAAACACAAAGCCAAAAATATAGCTGAACTATCCAAAAATATTTCTTTTAAAAATGTTCTGGAAGTGGGTTGTGGCGAAGGTTCCGTTTTACACTGGTTATCTGAATGGAATTTTTGTGAAGATATGCACGGCATTGAAATTTCAGAAAGTGGTATAAAACTGACTAATGAGAAAAATATCAAACACCTAAAAAGCATACAGCTGTTTGACGGTTATAAAATCCCCTTCCCCGACCAGCATTTCGATTTGATTATTTGCTCACACGTACTTGAACATGTGGAGCATGAGCGCGTGCTTTTGCGCGAAATACAGCGGGTTTCAAAGTATCAAATCATTGAGGTTCCCATCGATTTCAGTTTCTATGTTGATAAGCGTTTCAGTCATTTTTTATCCTACGGCCACATCAATATTTATACGCCCTCATTGTTTCGGTTTTTATTAAAAACAGAATCCTTTGATATCCTCAAAGACAAATGCTATTTATACGATACTGAGATTTTACAATTTTTGTTTAAAGGGAAAAAATTGGCCTACTTTATTTTGAAATGCAAATTCATGATCATGAAATTATTTCCCTATCTGCTGGGCATCAAACCCAGTTCATATGTGGTGCTTACCCAAAAAAGTGAAAAAAAGGCATCTATTTTCTGATTCTTTTATGAAAAGACTGACATTGTTTGTATCCGGTATTCTGCTTTTCTTTACTGCATCAGCATATCATACCAATAAGCCCGGAAAGCCCAAAAATATCATATTAATGATTGGCGACGGAACCGGGCTGGTTCATCTGTATGCAGCCTATACAGCCAAGGGCGGCCAACTGAATATCTTTGATTACGCAAAAGCTGTCGGAATAAGTATTACCGCTTCTATAAACGATTACATTACCGACAGTGCTGCCGGTGCTACCGCTTTATCTACAGGTCAAAAAACCAAAAATGGCATGATTGGCATGGGACCTGACAGTACTGCTCTGAAAACCATTGCTGAAGCAGCTCATGAAAAGGGCCGAAGTACGGGTGCTGTTGTCACCTGTGAACTTCCGCACGCCACACCCGCCTCATTTTATGCCCACCAGGCATCCAGAAAGAAATACAAGGCCATTGTGGCTGATATGACCCAAAATTCTGCAGCTACTATTCTGATCGGCAGCGGACTACCTTATTTCGATACTGCAGCACTCAAGCAAGCCGGCTACACAGTTTCAGTGGGAATACCTGCAATGCACGCCAATAAAGGAGCCCGGCAAATCTGTTTCACAGACACACTGAAAGAACCACATCCTGCAACTGTCAGAGGAGCAACACTCACAGCGGGTTCCGCGCATGCGATAAAGCATTTATCGAAAAACAAAAAAGGCTTTTTTCTAATGATTGAAGGAAGCCAGATTGACTGGGGCGCACACAACAAAGACAGTGCTCATACCCTCACTGAGGCCATTGATTTTGACAATGCCGCCGGGGTTGTGTTAGAGTGGGCAAAACAAGATAAAAACACACTGGTTATCATCACGGCTGATCATGAATGCGGCGGTCTGACGCTACACGGTTACAATGCCAAGGATAAAACGCCTGTGATGCACTTCAGCTCCGGACATCACACTGCCGAACCGGTACCTGTTTTTGCTTTCGGTCCCGGTGCAGAAGCATTCAGCGGTGTATATCAAAACACGGAAATTTATTACAAGATGATGAAGCTACTGGGGCTATAATCATCCAAAAAATCTATTTTCGCCTTATGAAATTCTGCATTCTTATCCCGGCGCGGTTCGGCAGCACAAGATTTCCGGGCAAGCCTTTGGCAGATCTGGGTGGAATGAGCATGATACGCCGGGTGTGGGAAGCAGCCACCGAATGCAAAAGTCATTCAGGGATTGCGGTAGCAACCGATGATGTACGAATTCAAAACCACGTAAATAAATTTGGGGTGTCGGTTATGACGTCCCTTCACCATCTCAGTGGCACAGACCGATGTATGGAAGCCTATAAAAAGTCAGGCTTTGATACGGATATTGTTGTTAATATTCAGGGCGATGAGCCCTTTATCAAGACTGAACAAATCATGTCGCTTGTTGCGCTGTTCGAAAATCCCGAAGTTCAGATAGCTACTTTGAAGAAAAAGATTTCCGATGAAACTGAAATTGATAACCCTAATGTGGTTAAAGTGGTCACCGACAAGCAAAACCGGGCGCTGTATTTTAGCCGAAGCCGCATACCCTACAACCGTGAAAAGGAAATTGGATCCGAATATTACCGACATATAGGCATGTATGCTTATCGCACCACAACCTTGCAGGAAATCACAAGGCTGGAACCTTCCACGCTGGAGCTGACGGAAAAACTGGAACAGCTTCGCTGGCTTGAGAACGGCTATCACATTGCCGTAGCGGAAACACAATGGCAAAGCCCGGCTGTAGATACGCCAGAAGACCTGAAAAAGGCGATCGATTTCCTGTCTACCCTGCCTTAAACCTTGCGGGGTTATGTTCGCATTTTCTGCACAAGTGTGCCTTTTTTCCGTATATTTGCACCTCTAATGGTCGGATGGCCGAGAGGCTAGGCACGGGTCTGCAAAACCCTCTACACCGGTTCG
>CAYSIK010000142.1:0-4965 GCA_964431045.1 uncultured Flavobacteriaceae bacterium | reverse complement strand
CACCTTTTTCTGGTGCGGACCGTAAAGCGAGTCCAGATAACCGGTGCCGTGCGCAAAATATATTTTGTGGTCTTTGGGTAACGGCAATTTTTGAGATAAATAGCGCTGAAATGCAGCCGGAGCAGCAGGATAGCGCAGGTGTGACGTACCCAGCCAGTGCGTAGAAAGACAAATGGCTCTGCCAAACACATCCGGGTATTCGCAGAGCGCATACCACGAGATAAGTCCGCCCATACTGGCCCCTGCGATGATGGTGTTGTCCGGGTTTGTTGCCGGTACAAATCGTTTGTCTATGTAGGGTTTCAGTTCTTTGACCAGAAATTCAAGATACGCATCGGCATTCGAAGTTCCCTCGCTGCCAAACAGGGGTACACCACCCCCGATTTTGGTGATGATACTGTCCTTATCGGCCGCTGCCATATAATTATCCCAAACTTTTTGCGGAAAATAATCGCCGCTGCGGTTTTTACCATCGTTCCAGATACCCACCACCACGGCTTTTTGGACTCGGGCTGAGATTACTTCGTCAATGCCCCACTCCTGCTTGTTCCACGTGACGCGGCCGTCAAACAGCATTTGCCCGTCGTGCATGTAAATAACCGGCATAGATGTTCCCGGTCTGTAGCCATCAGGCAGCCAAACCGCCACCCGGTGCGGAGATGTGTACTTTGATGGGAAATACCCAAGCTGTATCAGCTTTCCCGCAGATACCTCAGGATCTTTCTGCCTACGCAGGGAGCCGGTTTGTATAGCCTCCTCTGTTAATGCCGGACTCCAAAGGGTATTCGGCACCATCGTAAACAGCACCGCCGAATCTTCAAAAGCCAGGCTATAATTGAATTGTGAGCCTGGATAGCCTTTGCTGAAAGACAGGTAATTGGTGGCAAATCTTGCGGGCAGTTTTAAACTGTCGTATCCGGCAATAGTGGCCATGCCGGAGATACTGTCTTCCACCATAAGCGTGAGGGTGTCGTAGTGCTTTTCGTATCCGGAAGTGGCAATGAACGTCATGGAATAGGCCTTTTTACTTGTACCGGAAAACCCTTTGGGAGATGGATAAATGCTAATTTGCCGGGTATATCGGTTTCCATCTGTTTTACTGCCCGGATAAACCAGCACAGGGCCTTCAAATGTGCCCAGAAAACGCAACGGAAGGCCGCCAGAGGCATTTTGGGCACTCAGCCACCCAATTCCATACAAACATAAAATTAATATCGCTGAACAGCCTTTGATTGCAATCTTACTCGACATTAACGCAATAATAGCACAATTATCCGCCTTACCTAATCTTTATTACATCCCCCGGCCTGATAATATAGGGTTTGGACAACCGGTTAATTTGCTTCAGCACCTCTACAGGCACACCATACCTCCGTGATATGGAATACAGCGTTTCTCCCTTTTTTACACGATGCATCAATGCTGCCGGCACTACTGCATCAGGCTCGGGTGATACAACGTTTACAGGGTGTATCACAACCTGCATGGAATCCAAAAATTGTTGTAAATCTGTGGTTTGCACTGCCTGGTCTTCTATGCGGTTATATTCATTCAGCAAAGCCGCAATCAGCATTTTGCCCTGCAGTCGATAACCATTGGCATTGAAATGCAATAAATCTTTCAACACCAGTCCCGCACGGCTCCAGCGGTATACAGAACCCCAGCCGCCCATGGCGGCATTCAGGTCAAAGAGTGACAACTTTTCATTTTTCGCCAAGGTTTTTAACAGGTTGTTTACCTTTACCTGCATAGGTGGCGTACGTCCGTTGCTGCGCGTATCCGGACAGGTCGTGAGCATAACCGCCGCATTGGGCAACTGAGCCTGCAAGGCCCTGAAAAAAGCCTGCATTTTTGATGCATTAACAGACGAATCCCAACCCGGATTATAAGCCTCATTGCTGCCAAAACTGAAGACAACCAAGTCTGGATGCAATGCCGATAGCTGGGCCAGACAAATGTCTGAATACGCCAAAAAATGGCTAAACTGCGCCCCTACAAGGCCGTAAGAGTGGTATTCCACACCGCGCTGCACAGCCTGCTCAGGCCTAAAACCCAGAAATTCCGGATTTACGCCAGAAACAGAATCGGTTCGCCATTCAAAAGAGAACCGGCGCAGGGCCATGTCTGGATTTACAACACATCGGGTTTGATGTACTGCAGTATTCTTTGATCGGTACTGGGTTTTTGTTTCCCGGATCTGCAGGGGTATGCGCACCGATGTATTCCCGGAATCGTACCATCCGAAAACTTGCATTCCTTCGGCCGAGGATCCCGCATGCCATACACTCAAACCGGTGGTGTTTTCAGGCAGTCCCTTCTCAAGCGTGCAGGTAACCGCACCCGACTGACTTAACAATTGCAGTGAATAACCGGTAAGCCCTGTGGTTGCGGCATTTGGGTTTTTAAACCAGTGGCGATGCTGCCACGTACCTGTCTTTTGTGATACCACACCCCTCGGCCCATAACTTCCGGCAAGGCTGTAAGGAAAAATAAATCCGCCACCGGCATCGCCAAAAACACGCTGAAGTCCGTCTTTTATTGCGTCATCCATGTAGCCCATTTGAACATGGCTGTCGCCAATGTGAACGATTTTAAAAACAGTGGCATCATTCGCGTTCTTCTTACTGTCTCGCAGTGCCCCAAGCCGCTGCTGCAGGCGCTCCGAAGTATGCAGATACAAAGCAGCATCAAAACGGCCTGTATCTGCGTTTGTGGGCAAAACAATCCCTGCATAGCCATAGTCCGCAATCAATATCAGTGTAATACCTGCAATGAATTGTTTCAGAAAAATAAAAATACGCATGTTTGAGAGTGTATTTTAATTAAAACTGAAAATAAATAAACGGCTGTACCACCGAATCCTTAAACTGAACAATCAGTTGCAATGCGAGCAGCATAATTATCATCCAGCTCCACACAGGCAGGCGCAAAACTCCATTCATCAAACGCTGTTTCAGTGCAGGCGGAAAAAAGACTATGACCGCCGCTACCACCAGCATGATGAGAATTTCTTTTCTGGCCATCCAAAAGCCTGTAAAATCGCTGTAATGGGTTTTATGGACAATGGTAAGAATGCTGTCAAACGCCATATTGAAATCGGAGGCGCGGAAGAAAATCCAGCACAAGGCCACAAAGTGAAATGTGAGCAACACCGACACCATTTTTTTGGGCACCTGCAAAAAACGACCCACCGCGGAATTTGACGATTTTGAAATTTTACCGGTCCACCCCGACCAAAGTTTGTGCAAAGCAAGGGCGAGGCCATGGGCAAAGCCCCAGAACACAAAGGTCCAGCTTGCACCGTGCCAGAAACCGCCAATCAGCATGGTTACCATCAGAAATATATATCGGTTTATTTCTCCTTTTCTATTGCCACCCAGCGGAATATATATGTAGTCTCTCAGCCAGGAACTGAGAGAAATATGCCATTTTCTCCAAAACGCAGTAATATCGGCAGATGCATAGGGGTTGTCGAAATTCTCCTTGAGTCTGTAGCCGAGCAAAAGGGCAAGACCGAGCGCAATGTCGGAATAACCCGAAAAATCAAAGTAAATCTGAAAGGTATAGGCATACATGGACAACAGGTTTTCACCACCGGAGAACACGCCCGGTGAGGCATATACAAGGTCTGCATATTTAGCCAGGTAATCGGCAATGAATAATTTCTTAACCAGTCCTGTTATGATTCTGAAAAAGCTCTCCTTAAAAACCACACTGTCTATGATGGTATAGTTGTATATCTGAGGCAGAAAATCTTTGGCCCTCACAATGGGGCCTGCCACCAGATGGGGGAAAAATGTCATATAAAATGCATAATCCACCATATTTTTTGTAGCCGCAATTTCCTTTCGGTAAACATCCACGATATAGCTTACGGACTGAAATGTGTAAAAGGAAATACCTATGGGCAGAAATAGATTTTGTGGCGTAAAATGTGTGCCCAGATACTGATTAAAGTTAGCAATAAAAAAATTGGTATATTTAAAATATAAGAGAAATGATAAACTGTAAGCCAATCCCAACACCAGGTATATTTTCCTTTTGACACCCTCAGCCTTTTGAATGAGCAGCGCAAATAAGAAATCACTGACAATCATCAGCACAAAAAGACCCAGAAAAAGACCACTGCTTTTGTAATAAAAAAACAAAGAAAACAATATAATATATACTTTCCGTACAGCCTCTTTTTTATAGATAATGGCATAAATCAGCAGAAAAAAACCAAAGGTTGCCAGAAAGGTAAAATCGGTAAAAAACCAAGGCTCGCGGGTGCTGCTGCGCGATAATTCCACAAAAATATTCCTGATATTATCCCAACTAAAAATCGGCAACAGCCATTCAAATGAAAACTGGCTCATCATCAATACCCCCTGAAATTAACTGCATTGAAATAAATCGCCGGGCTTTTCAGCGGTTGATAGCGTTTTTTGGGCGGAACCATTTTTAATTTCCAGCGCGCCGAATGATTCAGCCATGCAGCCACACTGTCCATCCACTTATGATAGCCGGCCACATTGGGATGCCTGCCATCTCCTGCCCTGGGCAGTGTGAGTTTTTTGGTCAGATAAAAAGTTCCTGGATCGGCCGAGCGGGCAAACACATTGTTAATGCCAAAATCCTCCACCCAGTTAGCCGGACCTATCCAGCAATAGGGCCTGCCCTGTAGTTTTTTGACCAGCAATTTTGCTGCTTTTTCCCTGTCCTTCAGGTCGCGGGCATAAATCTCATTGAGGCCAACTACAACCATCACATAGGTGGGATTGAATTTTCTGACAATCTTCACAATGGTATCGGATTTGGCAAAATTGAATACTGTGGCAGAATACCATTTCACACAACCAACGAGCTTGTGGTTATTGGCAATGCAGTAATCATTCAGCGGATAAACCAGCCCTTCGGCCTCTGAATCCCCGATAAGCAATATTCTGTGATGGGTGGTATCGGTAAATGCCGGTGCATCCTGGG
>CAYSIK010000141.1:4850-5025 GCA_964431045.1 uncultured Flavobacteriaceae bacterium | reverse complement strand
AAACTACAATTTATTCCACTCCCATACACCCCATTTTAAGGCGTCAGGCAATGGAATGCCCTGTGTTTTTGCGGTAAGCAGGGCGTGGCCACGGTGGTGCGCTTCGTGCGATATGTAATACCCGATCATTACCACAATTCCCCTTGCAAAATGCGGTGCTTTTCCTTCGCTGTTC
>CAYSIK010000141.1:0-4840 GCA_964431045.1 uncultured Flavobacteriaceae bacterium | reverse complement strand
ATCCATAATTTTACCCGAATCTTCAAAAGCCTTCATTAATTCCATTTTACCGGGAACGTAACCCTTTTCGAATGGCATAAAATCAAGTTGGTTTTTCTTTACAAAAGATTCCATACGGTAAAAACGCACATCAATACAATGTGCCAGCTGCGCTGCAATGGTTCTTCCTCCGCGTTTGCTTAGGGTTGTTTCAAAAGCTTTATCAGGTAAATTCTCAATCAGAAAAACCATGCTTCGGTTGTGCACCTGCCAGGTTTCCAGAATGGCTTCTTCCCACTGCATGATTTTGTTTTGATTAAAAATCTCTTAGATCCTGAATAATCGCACCCAATTTGTCCCATGGCAGATAGGCGTCTTCCAGTGTTTTTGCCAGCGGAACGGGCGTATCCAGGCTTCCCAGCCTTTTTACCGGCGCATCCAGCCATTGAAAGCAATTTTCCATAATCCAGGCAGAAATGTCAGAAGCAATGCTGCCGGTGAGGGTGTCTTCGGTGAGCACCAGCACCTTGCCGGTGGCTTTTACCTGTTCGGCAACAGTTTCCTTATCCCATGGCAACAGGGTGCGTAAATCCACAATCCTTGCAGGGATTTGGTTTTCAGTTACATATTTTACTGCCTGGTGAACACCCCAACCGTAGGTGATGATGCAAATTTCATCGCCGTGGTTGTGGACAGTAGCGCGGCCTTCTGGTAAGGAGTAATAGTTATCGGGTACCATGCCACTTACGCTGCGGTAAAGAAATTTATGCTCAAAGAACAACACCGGATTTGGATCGTTGATGGCAGTGGCCAGCAAACCTTTTGCATCAAAGGGATTGGACGGATAATAGATTTTTAAACCCGGCACATGGTAAAACCAGGCTTCGTTGCTTTGGCTGTGAAAGGGTCCTGCCTGCACGCCGGCGCCTGTGGGCATTCTCACCACCACATCGGCGGGTTGCGCCCACCGGTAGTGGCTTTTGGCAAGGTTGTTTACAATCTGGTTAAAACCACAGGTTACAAAATCGGCAAACTGCATTTCCACCACCGCCTTATAGCCTTTGATGGAAAGGCCGTAACCGGCACCCAGGATGGAACTTTCTGTTATTGGGGTGTTGCGCACCCTTTCCTTGCCAAATTCAGTGTAAAAATTATCTGTTATTTTGAAGACACCGCCGTATTCGGCCACATCTTGCCCCATAATGACCAGGTTGGGATGCTTTTGCATGCTTTGTTTCAGCCCGTCGCTGATGGCATCCACAAGGCGCTTTTCTGTTTCATTTCCGGTATGTTCAGTGTGGTTAAGGTTTACCGAAGCATACATGTCCTCAAGTTCTTCAGCTTCATTGGCCACAGGTTCAGGTTCCGCAAATACTTCTTCAAGTCCCGCATCTATATCAGCCAGAAATTCTTGGCGTATTTGTTCGGTTTCTTCCGTGGTAATAATGCCCTCGTTCAGCAGCCAGGCCTCGAAATTGTCAATGGGATCTTTCTTTTTCCATTCTTCAAACAGGTGAGGGGGAACGTATTTGGTTCCGCTGGCTTCCTCGTGGCCTCGCATACGGAATGTGATGCATTCAAGCAATACAGGCCGCGGATTTTGGCGCATATCCTCAGTGAGTTTGCTCAGGGTGTTATACACCTCCAGAATGTTGTTTCCGTCAATCTGAATGGCTTCCATGCCATAACCTATGCCTTTGTCTATAAACTGTTTGCAGCGAAACTGCTCATTGCTGGGTGTACTGAGGCCGTAGCCGTTGTTTTCAATGAGAAAAATGACCGGTAATTGCCACACAGCAGCCACGTTTAAGGCTTCGTGAAAATCACCTTCACTGGTGCCACCATCACCGCTGAATACCACGGATATTTTGCCTTCCTTATTGAGCCTGTGGGCCAGCGAAATGCCATTGGCTACGCCCAGCATGGCTCCCAGGTGGCTAATCATACCTACGATGTGGTATTCGTTGGTACCAAAGTGAAAACTGCGGTCCCTACCTTTGGTGAACCCGGATTTTTTTCCCTGCCACTGGGCGAAAAGCTTGCGGAACGGGATATTGCGGGTGGTAAATACACCCAGATTTCTATGAAGGGGTAAAATGTACTCATCCTCATGCAGTGCGAGTGTGGTTCCCACAGAAATGGCTTCCTGCCCCATGCCACTAAACCATTTGCCTACTTTGCCCTGACGAAGCAGAATCAGCATTTTTTCTTCGATGACACGGGGTTTTACCAGATACCGGTAAATGTTGATCAGCTCTTGGTTACTGAGGTTTTGGCGGTCAAACTGCATGACAGCGCAAAGGTAAGTCACAAAACCGGATTGGAATTAGAATGCTTCACCGAAGGCAAAGTAAAACCCGGATTGGCCCTTTGCCCCAATGGCATAGTCTATGCGCAGGTTGATGCTTTCCCTGCGATCGGCCAGAAAGCGAAGTCCAGCATTGAACGCGGGTTTGAAAGGGTTTTTAACAATATCTTTAGGTTCTGTAAATACTGTGCCTGCGGCCACGCCCAGCGCCATTCCCCAGCGTTTGCGCATTGCCGTTCGCAATTCGCCGTTAAAAACAAGCATTCCCCTGTCCCTAAATCTTCCGAGGTAATAACCACGCAGGTTTCGGTCGCCTCCCATTAAAGCAAGGTCAAAAAAATGGGTGTTTGTAGACAAGTGGGAAAAAGCCATTCTTCCCGCCAGAATGTTGCTTTTGCCGGTTTTTTTATAAAATCGGCTGTCCATCGCAGTTCTGCAGCCAGTGCCCGCGTTGCCGGCACTATTGCGGGTAAGCTGTATGTCCAAATAATTTCCTTTTGTGGGATTGAGCATGTTGTCGCGTCCGTCGTGCAGGAGCTGAAATCCCACTGCGGAAACGCTCATAAATGATGCCGCTGTTGTTTGATTAAATTCAATATGGCTGCGCTGTTGATGCTTTAGGAGCGGACCTATAAACCAGTTCCTTCCTGCATTTTTCAGTATGGCCAATTCCAGCCAATTCCGTCGGCTATTAAAGCCTTCTTTGTTGATTTCAGGTGTGTGAATACCCACACCCCACCAGAAATCCGGAAAACGGCTGCTGTGCGCGGTAAAGTTGATGAGCCATTTTTCAGCGGGCAGAAAAATACTGCCGGCCAATTCCAGAATGGTTTGTCTTTTTTGTGTATACTGAAACTCAGTCTTAACCGCTGATAATCTTGTGGCTGGGTCCGATTTGAAGGCAAGCTGGCAAACCGCTCCGGCATAGCCGCGCGTTTCCGGTGTATACCCCAGCGTAGGAACCGGCATAATGCGAATTTTGGTTGAGTCGGTCAGTTTTGAGGCCCATATGCTGTGTATCTGAATGCTGCAGAGCAGCAGACAACAGATGGTTATTGGGAAATCAACTCTCAAAACAATGCAAAAATACGCCCCCGGCAATCCGGTTTATTTGGAAATGTGGTAAAAAATGACTATATTTAGTTTTTGCGATTTAAGCAGGTCTGCTTTGCCCTTAAATTCACGGCTTAATTGCAGAAAAAGCATTTTTTTTGCAACCATTCACCCATTGTTGCGTCATTAATATTGAAACTACTTGTTAACGGATGAGGACATCATACAAGGTTGCAAAAAAGGAGACCGCCGCGCACAGGAAGCACTGTTTATGCGCTACGGTAAGAAAATGTATGGCTACTGCCTGCGTTACTCCGGCAATCCTGCGGATGCCAACGATCTGCTTCAGGATGGTTTTGTAAAGGTCTTTGAGTTTATCGGCACCTTCAAGGGAGACAGTGCCATAGAAGCCTGGATGACGCGATTGTTTATCAATCTGGCTATCTCACGCTTCCGCAAACGGAGTACCGGACCTCAGTTTGTTGAAGTGGATTCCATTCCGCTTGCCGAACAGGCGGATGAAAAGGAGGAAGTTCAGGAAACACTGCGCGAATCTGTGGACGAGGTACTGTCTGCCCTTGCTGCCCTGCCGGAAAAGTATCGGCTGGTTATTAACCTGTACGCCATTGACAATATGAGCCACAGGGAAATTGCCGAACAGCTGGGAATTTCCGAAGGTGGCAGCAAAAGCCTGCTCAGCCGGGGGCGCGCAATGCTCAAAGAACTGATAATGAATAAAAACAAACGTTGAAAAACGAAGACCCAAATACCGACAAACAGCTTCAGGACTTGTTCCGGTCCTTCGAGCCACCGGTGCCGCAAGGCGCCTGGGATGGTATTGCGGGTGTGCTGGATCGCAGAAAGAACCGCCGTGTAATGCTATGGTGGATGGCTGCGGCCGCTTTATTTGTTGGCGGAATTGTCGGTTTGTGGGTTGGATTCAGCAATTCTAAGGAAGTTAAAAAGATTCAGACTCAGGAGACTGTTGTCAAACAACCAAACGATAAAATCAAGCCCCGCGAATTGCAGCCTGCTGAGGCTGAGACAGAAAAGGCCGCAGATAAGTCGGTTCATGCTGATATTCAGGTGCGGACCGATGGAAATTTAAAAAACGCAGTGACTGAAATACCAAACGGTGATAATAAACCTAAGGCCTCAGAAACTTTGGAGTCCGGCGATGAATCTATACCGGAAATCATAGTGAGCGGCCTTAATCTTCCAAATCCTTTTGGTATTCGTGCGATTCCATTTACACGGCCTCCCGCAGCCGCTTTGGTAGCATTACATATGCCGCCCCCCCCGCTCTACAAGGTGTCTGCAGGAAAATGGAGCATATCAGCAGGTGTAACGCAGTTGCAAACCGGAAACGGATATGCGGTTAACCCGGATTACAGCCGTTATGTGCACAAAAACTATCTAACCCGAATGAAGCAGGGCGAGCAAAACATGGGCAGTACAGGTTTTGCTGTGCAACTGGGGTATTCTTTGAAAAATAGAATT
>CAYSIK010000140.1:0-5029 GCA_964431045.1 uncultured Flavobacteriaceae bacterium | reverse complement strand
GATTTCTACCAGACCGGTGTTGGTGGTAGTTTTAGGAGCGGCCGCTGCGGTATTGCAGAAATAGTTGTTACGGATAAAGTTGTTGGTACTGCTCACAGTATTGTTAGGCAGAACACCTGAAGCTGTCAGCGTGCTGTCTCCGTCAAACATTATAAAGTTGCGGTAACCCATGAAAACAGAGTTTACAATAGACAAGCGGCTGTTACGACGAATACGGGCACCACGACGAAACGCGTTTCTGGTGGTAGTTCCCATAGAAGACCATGTTTTGCCAATGGGAACAGGTCCTACGCAAGTAATATTACTGAATACTGCATTGGTTAGGGGTAATTTGCCTGAACCTGCTGCGTCATTGTCAGATTCGAAAGTTTCTGAGGTTGATGCACCCGAAGGAGCATTCCAGCTTAAGTCAAAATATGTAGTGTCTTTTTGAGCTATACCAAACTGAACAGCACCACGGTAACCGAAATCGGTATCGAAATCGTCATCTGTGCCTTTGTAGGCAATAAGACGCTTGCAGCGAACGGTTCCTCCGAACCACTCATAAGAGTCATCGCCACTGAAAGAAACCTGAATGCCTTCTACTTTGGTACCAACTCCAACTGAAGCGAAAGTAACACCATTGATTTCTTTGTTGGGTTCGAAAGCATAACCTCCAAACTCTACGCGCATGTATTCCAAAGAACCGCTGTTATCTGCATCATCACCACCGCCAAAAAAGGCAAGTGTATTATTGAACGCGATGTTGTTAAAACCTTCCACCTGAACATTGGTGCCCTGGTTGTTTACTGCATAGCCTGAAATAACGATTCCACCCCAGTCACCTCTTTCGCGTGAACCAACGGATTTGGCTGAAGTAAATACAACAGGATTGGTTTTAGTCCCCTGAACGTTTATTTTACCACCTCTTTCTACCACCACAGTAGCATATTCTTTCGGCGTTACATTGGTATTGGCTCTGCCACGAATTACCGTTCCGGCCGGAATGATGAGTCTTCCGCCAGGTTTAACTACCAACAGAGACTTCAGCAAATACACTTTGGAAGCAGACAGTGTTACAGTGGTAGTAATGTCTTTTTGACCTGAAGCATCATTCAGGGTTGTTGAGTCTGTAACGGCTCCATAGCTGGTGTTTTTGGGATCCCAGTTGGTCCAACCAACGGTCCAGTCTTTTTTAGGATCTTTGTCCAACGCGCCGAGATAATTTACTTTCTCGAAAAACTGCTGGGCCGAAGCGCTGCCAAAGAGCGCTCCTACAGATAAAATACTTAATAGTTGTTTTTTCATGTGTCTTGATTTACCTGCAATACAACTATGGCAGGGTAAATGAATATTAAACAAGATGTGAAGATTGTATTAACTGATGACAAGGATATTTAACATTAACTTAAAATCCATTAATATTCCACACATGAATATTATTGATATTAATTAACGGCTGATGATTGACTTTTTTGTAGATAATGAAACGATTAACAGTGGCTGAGGTTCCATTCTCGAAATAATCAGATGTTGGTACATACACCCGCACTTTCACTTTGAA
The DNA here is from genome assembly GCA_964431045.1 of uncultured Flavobacteriaceae bacterium. GTDB lineage: Bacteria > Bacteroidota > Bacteroidia > NS11-12g > UBA955 > RGEC01. Next base: position 3,486 of record CAYSIK010000140.1, on the reverse strand, counting down.
TAAATGATTAGATAGTTCATATTGTTGAATTTTGTAACTTTTTAAAACAAAATGCCATTAAAATTTGTAAACTTCGCAGACAACACATAATGACATTCAAAATATACACAAGAAAGGGAGATGACGGCAAAACTGCCCTGCTGGGCGGCGATCGGGTTTCCAAACACCATATCAGGGTTGAGAGCTATGGCACCGTGGATGAATTAAACAGCTATTTGGGATTAATCAGAAGCTCAACCAAGGATTCCGAAGTTACGAATGCCATTGCATCTGTTCAGGACCGCCTGTTTACCCTGGGTTCTTACCTGGCTTCCGCGCCGAACAGCAAAGTTGTTCTGCCTGAATTGTTTGATGAAGATGTATTGTTTTTAGAAAAAGAAATTGACCGGATGACAGGGCAGTTGCCGGAACTGCGCAATTTCATTTTACCCGGAGCTTCTCAGTCCGGGGCACATGCCCACGTAGCAAGGTGCATTTGCCGCAGGGCCGAGAGGTTGGTGGTACTTTTGGCAGATGAAACCATTGAAAGCATTATCATAACCTATTTGAATCGCCTCAGCGATTACTTGTTTACCCTGGCAAGATTTCTCGACAAGCTGGAAGGAGCCGCAGAATTGGTGTGGCTGCCAAGAAAAAAGTAATGAATTTTACTTTTTGTCATTTAGAATGAAACGGTCATTGGTTATGAACCAATTCAATTCATCATTTTTGCGAGATTCTTAAAAATGCCCCCCGGTGATTTGGCATTGTATACAACTTCATAAACCGCCTCAATAATGGGCGCATGGATGTTGTTTTCCTTGCAAATGGGGTAAATACTGCCGGTTGCGTAGTAACCCTCGGCAATCATGTTCATTTCCAGCTGTGCGCTTTTTACGCTGTAACCTTTACCCAGCATGTTTCCGAAGGTGCGGTTGCGGCTAAACTGGCTGTAGCAGGTTACCAGCAAGTCGCCCAGATATGCAGCATCCTTCACATCGCGGTGGGTTTCATGCAGGGCTTCCAAAAACGATTCCATTTCGCGGATTGCAGCGCCGGTGTATACGGCATGGAAATTATCGCCGTAGCCCAGCCCGTGGGCAATGCCGGCACCAATGGCATAGATATTTTTCAGAACGGCGGCGTATTCTGCCCCGTACAAATCATTGTTGGTGCTGGTATTGATGTAGCGACAGCGAATCAGGGCTTCTATGCGTTCGGCCAACGCACTGTCTGTAGCCGCCAGCGTGAGGTAACTTAGTTTTTCCAGCGCCACCTCTTCCGCGTGGCAGGGGCCTGTAATCAGGCCAATATTTTTGGGAGAAATGCCGTGACAGTTTTCCAGGTACCGTGCAATCACCAGGCGGGTAGCGGGATCCACGCCTTTTACGGCTGAAATGTAGATTTTGTCTTTGGGAAGGGATATATCCTTCAGGGCTTCGTGCAAAAATGCCGATGGAACAGCCAGAATCACTGCATCACAGGCGGAAATCATAGATTGCAGATCGTTGTGCAGCGATACTTTTTGCAGGTCAATCTCTACTGATGACAAATAGCGTGGATTGTGGTGAAATTCCTGAATGTAGGCAAGGGTTTCGCTGTTGCGAATCCACCAATTTACAGCCACATTGTTTTTCTCGGAAATAATTTTAACAAGTGCAGTGGCCCAGCTGCCGCTGCCCACAATACCTACGCTATGAAAAGCATTTTCCACCCTGACTGCAAAAGTAGGGAAGTAGGTGCGTTTTCGGCAAGTGATTCGCTTATTTCAGGATTTGTGCCGCGTGTTTGGCGGTTTCCACCTTTTCAATTACCTCGCTGATGATACCCTTTTCATCAATCACGAAGGTGGTGCGGGCAATGCCCATGTACTTGCGGCCATACATGCTTTTCTCCACCCACACGCCGTAATCGGTGGCTACTTTGTTGTCGGTGTCGGCCAGCAGGCTAAAAGGCAACTCGTATTTGGCAATGAATTTCTGGTGCTTTTTTTCATTGTCGGGGCTCACTCCCAATATGGCAAATCCCTGTTTGATCAGCGCGTCGTAGTTGTCACGCAGGCTGCAGGCTTCAGCCGTGCATCCGGGGGTGTCGTCTTTGGGGTAGAAATACAAAACCAGCTTTTTGCCGGCAAAATCTTTCAGGGTAAGGGTGTTCCCGTTTTGATCGGGTGCACTGAATGCGGGGGCTTTGTCTCCGGGTTTGAGGTTCATGGTAAATCGAATTTCCTTAAATAAACACAGATTTCCGTGAATGGTTTTATTTCATCCCCGCTTCGCTTTTGTATTTGGTAATATAAATTTTGAGCGTGGCTTCGCTTTTGTACTTAGTAAAATACACCTGCCAGTCGGCCTCACTTTTGTATTCGGTCCAAAACCAAATACCGCTGTAAGGCTTGGCTTCGCTTTTGTATTTCGTTTCATACACGATCATATCCGCTTCGCTCTTGTATTCGGTTACATAGATGATTTTGTCAGCCTCACTTTTGTAGGAAGTTTTATAAATTTTCTGGGCAGATAAAGTACTGCAAATCCACAGGAACAGACCTGTTAAAAAAACTTTATGCATTTTTATTGTATGGTTTATTTATTATATGTGGCGTTCAAATCTTCCACTATTTGCTGATAATTGTTGAAGAGTGAAGGTGCTTTTTTCTGTAATCTGCGAAATTCAATGATGGGTTTAACCTTGCTGTAAAAATGAGTATATCCTGTGCCAATACTGTTATTAATAACCTCTAAGTCGAAAATACCGGAGGTGTAACCAATGGCGATAGATTCATACAGGTTGAGGCGCTCAATAATATTTGCATTAAAAATTGTATCCTGATTGAATCGCTTAATTAATGAATCCGAAGATTTAATTAGGTTCACCTCTGAACTAAGAAAACGCAGTTTTTGTCTTTTTTCTTCTGTTTCCTGGAGGTAGTGGAGAGTTTCTACTTTCTTATTCCATTTATACTGTTTTAAGTCGACCTGATACTGCATAATAAGGCTGATAATCAGACCCAATACAGCGAGCCCTTCAAACAGGAACTGTAAATTACTTTTGGTTTTAAAAAACTTAAACATCCCGAAATTTAACAGATTTACAGTTTCTCCGTGAGATATTCAGCCATTCTGCGGTACAAATGGTATTGCGCGTTTCTGTCGCCGATACCGTGGTTCCGGTTGGGATACACTTCTGCGTCGTAGCGCACGCCTGCCTTAATCATGGCATTGATCATTTCGGCGCTGTTTTGCCAGTGCACATTGTCATCGCCGGTGCCGTGTACGAGCAAATAATTCCCTTTAATGTTTTTCACAAACTGAATGGGAGAGTTGTCGTCATATCCGGCAGGGTTTTCAGAAGGTTTGCGAAGAAAACGTTCTGTATAAATATTATCATAATAGCGCCAGCTGGTTACAGGAGCCACCGCCACGGCTGTTTTGAAAACATCGGCACTTTTGGTAATACACAGGCTGCTCATATAGCCGCCAAAACTCCAGCCCCAGATTCCAATTCTGC
>CAYSIK010000139.1:0-5170 GCA_964431045.1 uncultured Flavobacteriaceae bacterium | reverse complement strand
AGGGTGTAATCTGCCATGGTGGAAGAAAAATCCATGATATAGGAATTGCCGAAGCGCCTTTCCACCTTATTGCCGGTTTCGTAGATCCACAGCTGCATGTGGCCGGAATCGGTGCATTGTCCGCGCAGGTCGAAATCGCCGAAAAAGCCATGGTTGGCCCACTGTATAACAACTGCCCGGTTGGGTGCCGTACCTATGCGGTGCAGGGTAATCTTTGATTTAGGGCCATTCTGTCTGCCCAGACCTTTGTCTACCAGATCACTGAAATTGCCAATGCCGAAGCTTTCATCCACACTGGTAATGTAGCCATCGCCAATAAGAAACGTATCCAGGTTGTATCCATCAGCCATGAATGGAAAATTCAGGCGGAACGTTAGTATGGCAGAATCCCATTCTGCCGTGGGATCATCCCATAATGAATCCGGTGCTATGGCACGTCCGGCGGCACGGTCGGCATAAGCTGCATTGTCGTGACTGAACGTGCCGGGCTGGGCTTGCAGCTGCAGGGACAGTAAAAATAACAAGGCTGAGAAAATTTTATATTTCATATTTTGAGCGCAAAGATAGCAGCTATATCAATTGGCCGACATGGCGAAGATCTTCTGTCCTTCGGGCAGCAGCAAACGCACTTCTGCTAGTCGGAGGTCTGCAGCGGCTTGCCTAAACCACATTTCGCGGCGGCAGTGCAGTTCAACACGGCTGTCCTTTTCATACAGCCACAGCTGAAAGTGCAGGTGTCGGTCACAGATTCCGCGGTAACTCCAGTCCTCAAAGTATCCTGCATTTTCCCATTCTATTTTCAGGATGCGCCTTCCGATACGGCGGCAGATTTTGTATGTAATGGGAGAGTGTGATGTATCGGTTCCGATGCCTCGGTCGCAGAGGTCTTCAAACATGCCAATATTAATAAGAGCACCTTGTTTTTCTGCCATAATTCTTCCCTGCCCTACAAATAGGGTGTCAAAGGCATATCCACCCCATTTCCATGTAAATCCGGGTACCACCAATCTGTTTTGCAGCGGAATTTCATCCGTAAAATCATCCCATACTTTGTGCCGGTTCACAGACACGGCATTTTTCAACGGACGGCAATCATCCAACACGGATAAAAGCTGCTGTGCCCGGGTACATTGTGATGCACATAAAAGGCAAATCGTTAAAAATCCATTTTTCATATGACAAAACAAGCGCGAACGGGAAAGTGGGTATTGCGAAAAATCAAAATGGAGGAAGGGTACAAAATTGTTTTTTACCTACTGAATCTAAATGAGGAGAATCAACCGGCCCATATTAGCGTTAATTGCCAATCTGAAAGCTCACAGTTGCAATTTTTAATAGTTTATTTTCTACGCTTTTGCAAAATTCAATAAAAATAACCTGCTGTAATGCCACATATTCCCGAAATGATTGCCGGATATGGCCGAAATGCGGTAAATAAGCAGTAATTTCGCGCACTTTTTCATTAGCATGCCCATTCGTAACATCGCCATCATCGCCCACGTAGATCACGGAAAAACCACACTCGTAGACAAAATGCTTTATCAGGCAAGTTTGTTTCGCGACAATCAGGAGGTGGGCGAGCTCATCCTCGACAACAATGACCTGGAGCGTGAGCGTGGCATCACCATTCTGGCCAAAAATGTGAGTGTGAACTGGAAGGGCACCAAAATCAACATTATCGACACCCCGGGCCACGCCGATTTTGGCGGCGAGGTAGAGCGCGTACTCAACATGGCCGACGGTGTTCTGCTGCTGGTAGATGCTTTTGAAGGCCCCATGCCCCAAACACGCTTTGTGCTGCAGAAAGCACTCAGCCTGGGCAAAAAAGCCATTGTGGTTATCAACAAGGTAGATAAACCCAACTGCGACCCCGACCAGACCCACGACCATATATTTGATTTGTTCTTTAACCTCGGTGCTACCGAAGAGCAGCTGGACTTTACCACCGTTTATGGCAGTGGTAAGCAGGGCTGGTTTGGTGCCGACTGGAAAAACCCCACACAGGATCTCACCTACCTGATGGATACCATTCTGAAGATAGTTCCGGAGCCGGTGGTTACGATAGGTTCTACCCAGTTGCAAATCACCAGCCTTGATTACAGCAACTACACGGGCCGTATTGCCGTTGGCAGATTAAACAGAGGCACATTAAAAGAAAACATGCCCGTTACACTAGTAAAAAGGGATGGTTCCCTGCAGAAATCACGGGTAAAGGAATTGTATTTATTTGACGGTCTGGGCAAAGCCAAAACCCAGGAGGTAATCGCAGGTGATATTTGCGCAGTTACAGGCATAGAAAACTTTGAAATTGGCGATACCATTGCCGACTTTGAAAATCCGGAAGGCATGCCACCCATTTCTATCGATGAGCCCACCATGAGCATGCTTTTTTCCATTAACAACAGTCCGTTTTTTGGCAAGGAAGGAAAGTTTGTAACCAGCCGCCATCTGCGCGACCGTTTGATGAAAGAAACCCAAAAGAACCTGGCCATGCGGGTGGAAGAAACGGGCAGCGCCGACCAGTTCATAGTATATGGCCGCGGTGTGTTGCATATCGGTATTTTGGTGGAAACCATGCGCCGAGAGGGCTACGAACTCCAGGTAGGTCAGCCCCGCGTAATTATTAAGGAAATTGACGGTGTGCAGTGCGAACCCATAGAAGTGCTCACCGTGGATGTTCCCGAGGTATCCAGCGGCAAGGTAATCGAACTGGTAAGCCAGAAAAAGGGCGAAATGCTGAGCATGCTACCCAAAGGCGACATGGTACGCATAGAATTTGAAATCCCCAGCCGCGGACTCATGGGGCTGCGCAGCAATATGCTGACCGCCACCCAGGGCGAAGCCATTATGAGTCATCGCTTAAAGGGTTATGAGCCTTTCAAAGGCAACATGCCCGGTCGTATTTCAGGCGTGCTGATCAGCAAGGAAAAGGGCACTTCAACCGGCTACAGCATGGATAAACTGAAAGATAGGGGCAGCTATTTCATTCACCCCGGTGTGGAAGTTTATACCGGTCAGATTATCGGCGAACATATCAAACCCGGCGACCTGGTGTTGAATATCTGCACAGCCAAGCAAATGACCAACTTCCGCGCGGCAGGCAAAGATGACAATGCTGTACTGGCACCTCCCATCGAGTTTACGCTGGAAGAAGCCATGGAATATATCCAGGAAGATGAATTTGTGGAAGTAACACCCCAAAGCATCCGCCTGCGCAAGATTCTGCTGGACGAAAACGACCGTAAAAGGGCGTCAAACAAGGCACTGAGTCTTTAATCCAGCGGCTGATTTTGCAGCCACTGGTGGTTGCTCATTTGTTTCAGTATGGAAGCGACATCGCCTCGGGCTGTTACCAGTTCATCCCGTACTTTATTTTTTAGCACAAGGTCTGAAGCAAAACCATTTTTCTGCTGAATATACAGTCCCATTTGCCTGCCAATAATTTTCACCAGTTCGTAATATTGAATGTCGGACATATCCATATCATACAGGGTTTTATCATTTACCTCATGCAAGGAATGAAATCCGTGCAGGGGGTTGGAGAAGGCGCAGTCAGGAAGCTTTTGTAAGGCTATGGAATCAAAGGATATCTGATACCGTCGGTAATCTATCAAATCCCTGAATCGGGGTGAGCGCAGCAAATCGGTCTGCATGTCAGAGGCATCCTGTCCCATTTCTGTCATCAGCCAGTTGAGCCAAAAAACAATATCAGGCCCTTTGGGGTTTTTGATTTCTCCTGGTTGTATAAACTGGGGTGAGATGCCGGTGCCCAGGCTGATAACGGTAATTTTTCCATATTGATAATCCGAATTGCCGCTATAGTTCAGGGCCTCGATAATGGCAGCGCTGGATGGATTGTTGTAGGTAGTGGTGCCTCCATCCACAAAGCGCTCCAGCGGAGCAAAGTAGGTAGGTGCAGACATGGAAGCTTCCAGGGCCGCGCGGAGCAATACATTGGCATAGGTGCCGCTGCATTGGTCCTCTGATAGCCGGAAGGCGGTGAAAAAAGTTTCTTCCCCGGCAGCCATATCCTTTGCCGTAATGAGCAGGTCTGTATTATGGGTGAAGGCTGCGTCTTTGAGGGTCATATCCCTGAATATTTCGGCAGCAAAACGCCTAAAAGCCTTTTTGGTAAACCTGGGAGGATTGAAAAACCGGTTTCCCATAAAAAGCGGACTGAATACTTCCTTTACCATACTATCATATCGCTGCTCAATAACACCGGCTGTATTGCCTTTGGCAACCAGTGCAGCAATAATGGCACCGGTAGAGGTGCCTGCAACCATATCAAAAAGTTCATAAGCCGGCATTTTTGTTATTTCCTCAAGTTTTTTGAGCAGCTGAATGCTCAAAATTCCACGCATACCCCCTCCATCTAGGCATAAAATCAATTTATGGTCTTCAGGCACCCTGATTCTTTTTCTGGCATCTGAAATTTTTACGTGTTTTGTTTTCATTTCGCTAATTTAGTTTGTTTTTATATATTTTTCTACTATTTTTACACATTAATTAAACTTGATGGTGATTATTTGATACTGAAAAGCGTCATTTCCCCACAGGTTTACAGCATCTAAAATGAGGTCCGGCTTACGATTCAGGGGTAAAGGAGGGTTCCCCGGGTCGGCCGGATCTCTCGTTTTGATCACGTTGACAAAAGGTTGTTTAGGATAACAGGGTGTAAAAAAACAATTTCCCGTATTTTTGCGGCAATATTCCATTCACATGAAATTTGACATTGCAGTTATCGGCAGCGGCCCCGGCGGTTATGTAGCAGCCATCCGCGCCTCACAGCTTGGCAAAAGTGTTGCCATCATCGAAAAATCTGAACTGGGCGGTGTGTGCCTGAACTGGGGATGTATTCCCACCAAGGCTCTGCTGAAAAGCGCCCAGGTATTTGATTATATCAACCACGCCAAAGATTATGGCATTACCGTTGGCTCTCACCAGGCTGATTTTGAAGGCATGGTGCAGCGCAGCCGCGGTGTAGCCGGCAACATGAGCAAGGGTGTGGAATTTCTGATGAAGAAAAACAAAATCACTGTTATCAAAGGCGCAGGCAAACTGGCCGGTAAAGGTAAAATTGCAGTTACCGCCGACGGCAAGACTGAAACAGTGGAAGCAACCAACATCATTCTCGCAACAGGCGCACGCAGCCGCGAATTGCCCAATA
>CAYSIK010000138.1:0-5206 GCA_964431045.1 uncultured Flavobacteriaceae bacterium | reverse complement strand
CAAGATTGGGATGAGCATTGGGGTTGGGTTTTGAGAATTTTCAATATCAAAAAAGGCGCCATAAGGCGCCTTTTTTGATATTAAACCGGTTCCTGCAAAGGGTATGGATTGCCCAAATGCGCATAGAATCGTATTTTTGAAAAAAGTATCTTATGATTAACCATAATCAAAGCCTATTGCTGATAAAAAAACACTTCTGTCACTTGTTCTTTTATTGCTTTTGAACAGTGCCGCAATCTGTCAGACCAATACCTACGACAGCATTTTTGCCGGCGGGCGCTGGCGAACCTTTCTGACACACCTGCCCACCGGATACAACACCTCAACCAAATACCCGCTGGTACTGGCGTTTCACGGAGGAAGCCCAATCGGTTATCAGTCCATTCAGCTACAATCTAAACTTTCGCAAAAAGCAGATAGCGCCGGTTTTATCGTGGTTTACCCTGAGGGCGTAAAAGTGGCAGGAAACAGAACATGGAATGCAGGTGGCTGCTGCGCTCCGGCCACCACCCTCAACATTGATGATGTGGGTTTTGTAAACAAATTGCTGAACAGCCTTTTTGCAGGCAACTCCGTAGATACTACACGCGTGTATGCTACAGGATTTTCCAATGGCGCTTTGCTTTGCTACCGGCTTGCCAATCAGTTAACGCATAGATTTGCCGCCATTGCTCCCGTAGCCGGCGACTTGGTTTATTACCCGTGGAACCCTTCCAGGGCCATCCCGATTATCAGCTTTCACTCCTATTTAGACCAAAATGTCAAATATTTCGGAGGTGTGACCGTTGGTGCTACCGGGACCTATTTTCCGCCACAAGACAGTGTGTTCAAGGTCATTAGCAGCCATTACAAATGTGGCATTTTGAAAGATACATTATATCAAAACAGCAGCAAGTATGATCACTTCAAATATGCAAATTGCAGCTGTAATGCAGTGATTGAACAATATGTAAGCTATGATGGCGAGCATTCCTGGCCGGGAGGCGTTTCAACCGGTGGAGTAAACGTGAGCAACCAGTTCAGCGCCACCTACCTGATGTGGCAGTTTTTCAAAAACTACACCACCACCTGTCAAAAAACAGGCACCCAAAATATTATCCGTGCAGTCGGCATTCAGGCTTATCCAAATCCTTTTGAATCCAAAATACAATTGATGAACGCTAAGGGCAGTGAATACTGCCTACTTTATGACAGCCGCGGCCGATTAATCTGGGAAGGCATACACATAGAAAAAACAGATTTCTCCCGACTACAGGATGGTTTGTACTTTCTGAAGATTGACAATACCGTTGTTTCATTAATCAAAACAAATCCTTAAAAGCTGATATTTAGGACATAAAATCATTATTACAAACCCATTAAAAAAGGCGCCCATGGCGCCTTTTTTACAAACAACACTATAGAAAAACAACCCTTATTCAGAGCCGTTCATTTCAATGTATTTAAGCAGTTCGGCACGCACCTGAGGGTCGTTGAACTTCCCATGGTAGCTGGAAGTTACCGTGGCGCTGGTAATATCTTTAATACCGCGGCTGGCCACGCACAAATGCCGTGCATCAATAATCACCGCCACATCCTGGGTTTCCAGCACTTCCATCAGTTCGTTGGCAATCTGCACGGTCATGCGCTCCTGCACCTGCGGGCGCTTGGCGTAGTAATCCACGATGCGGTTGAGCTTGCTCAATCCAATCACCTTACCGCTACTCACATAGGCCAGGTGTGCCCTTCCCATGATGGGTACAAAATGGTGCTCGCAGGTGCTGAAAAAGTGAATATCCTTTTCCACCAGCATTTCCTTGTATTTGAAACCATTTTCAAACAAGGTGGGATGCGGACGGTTTTCGGGATCAAGACCCTTAAATTGTTCGTTCACGAACATTTTAGCCACCCTCAGTGGCGTGCCCTTGAGGCTCTCATCGCTGAGATCCAGGCCGAGAATGTGCATGATTTCGGTAAAATGCTTGGCAATGAGCTCTATTTTCAAGTCATTATCCATTTGAAATGCATCGGGTCTGAGTGGAGTTTCCATATTGGTACCCACGTGGTCGTCGCCCAGCATATCGTGATTGTGATTATGATTGTGTTCCATCAAATTCTACAAAGTTTCGGGGGGTTTCAAATAATTTAATTTTCAATGTCATTTCGGGCTGAAGGCGTTTTTTAAGCTTTTCCCAGATTACAACGGCCATATTTTCGGCAGTGGGATTCAGGCTTCTAAACTCTTCAGTGTCCAGGTTCAGGTTTTTATGGTCAAAGGCATCTTCCACATCCTCTTTGATCCAGTCTTTCAGCGTTTTCATGTCGAGCAGGTATCCCGAAACAGGATCCAGCGGCCCGGAAACAGTCACATGCAATTCGTAATTGTGGCCATGGTAATTGGGATTGTTGCACAATCCGAAAAACGCACGGTTTTGCTCCGCACTCCAAGCTTCCACGTGCAACCTGTGTGCTGAATTAAACTGTGCTGTGCGCGTTACCGAAACCCAATTTGACATATTCTGTTTAATCTTTTACTGCAAAAACCGTACAATAAAAACCAAATCACCCTAAAAAAGTTTTATTTGGCATAAAAATGATTCCCATTACCCTGAAAACTTCTGTGAATTGCGATTTCGAGAAAGTCAGGGATGGCTTTAACCAAAAACTGCTGGAAACACTCAACCCCCCGGGCATTTCATTAAAGATAGAGCAGTTTGACGGAATTTATGCCGGAGCTCAAATGAGAATGCGGGTAGAATCTTTGTTTACATCTACCTTGTGGACAGGAGCCATTACACAGGTTTGCAGCAAACAACAATTCTGGTGCTTTGTGGATGAGGGCCACATTCTTCCTACGGGATTGAAAAGCTGGAAACACATTCACGCCGTTGTGAGAAAAAATAACCAAACTTTGATCTATGACAGGGTGTATTTCTCGGGAAAAAATCGTTTTTTTACAGTCTTTTGGTACCCTGCCATTTTATTGATGCTGGGCATCAGAAAACCACGCTACCGAAAATACTTCGAACAAAAATGAAAAGAATTTGGTTGATATCAGCATTGCTCTTCGCCCTGCATGCCAAGGCGCAGATGAATCCAATACCGGAGGATATTAGCATTGGGGTATACGGCAGGGGCGAAACCAATTTCTACCGCTATTACGACAATCAGGAACTGGGCAGTTATTTTTCCGACAGAATCAACAACGCTTACTCGGCAGGACTTTCCCTTCACAGCTCGCTCACCTATTTATTTAACACAAATATATCCGTGGGATTTGGTGAAGTTAACTACCGTCCCGACATCCGATCAGGCAACAGCACACTTTACCAGGCAAGCCTGAGACTATGGACAGTAAATGCCGTAGGCGAACTCAAATTCAACGACAAGCCTCGCTTCAACCCGGGTGTCTGGTTTGGGTTTCAGGGGATTTTCAAGGAAAGCGGTACCGAAGTTTTTAGCGGCGCTGTGGTTCCTGAACGGCAGTGGCCCCAAACCCGCTACATGCCACAGTTCGGACTCTCCTTTCACTACAAACCACGCAAATTTCGCATTCATTTTAAAGCGGAAGCCGGCATGCGCCTAAACAGCACCAACCGAACGGGCTATGACTACGGACTCAGTCAGGTATTCGGAGGTCTGCATATGTTGTACCGGGTGAAAAGTTGGTGATAAATTCCGATTGTCCACATTCGCGAGCTGCGCGCGCAATCTTTATTTTCGCAGCACCATGAAATTCTTCATCGACACAGCCAACCTCGACCAGATCCGCGAAGCCAATGAACTCGGCATTCTTGACGGTGTAACCACCAACCCTTCCCTGATGGCCAAAGAGGGCATTACCGGACACGATAATGTGCTCAACCATTACAAAGCCATCTGCAACATCGTAAACGGCGATGTGAGCGCGGAGGTAATTTCAACCGATTTCAAAGGCATGGTTGAAGAAGGTGAAAGGCTGGCAGGTCTTCATCCGAATATTGTGGTAAAAGTTCCGATGATTGTGGATGGTGTTAAAGCCATTTCCCACTTTACCCAAAAAGGCATCCGCACCAACTGTACACTGGTTTTTAGTTCCGGGCAAGCCATTCTGGCTGCCAAAGCGGGCGCTACCTACCTGTCACCATTTATCGGCAGGATTGATGACAGCAGCTGGGACGGCATGGAGCTGATTCAGCAGATTGCAGAAATTTATTCCATTCAGGGGTATGAAACCCAAATTCTGGCCGCCAGCGTGCGCAATGCGTTGCATATAGTAAAAAGCGCGCAGGCCGGTGCCGATGTGGTTACATGCCCGCTTAGCGCCATCTTGGGGCTTTTCAAGCATCCGCTGACCGATATTGGTCTGGCACAGTTTCTGGCCGACCACAAAAAGGCCAACGGCTAATATTAATACTGCTCTTTTTCGTTGGGGAAATCCCGGCTTTTCACATCCGCCACGTAATGTTGCACTGCTGAAGTGATAATGCCGTGTAAATCTGCATACTTGCGCAGAAAACGAGGTTTAAACTCTGTATTAATTCCCAGCATATCGTGCAATACCAGCACCTGCCCATCCACCTGAGGACCGGCTCCGATTCCAATAACCGGAATGGTTAAGTTCTCAGCCACGCGTTTGGCCAGCTTGCTGGGAATTTTCTCCAGTACCAGCGCAAAACATCCGGCCTCCTGCAGCAGCTTGCTGTCATGAATCAGTTTTTCGGCTTCCTCCTCTTCCGTGGCGCGCACTGTATAAGTGCCGAACTTGTAAATACTTTGCGGAGTGAGCCCCAGGTGCCCCATCACCGGAACCCCAGCAGTGAGAATGCGCTTAATGCTCTCAATAATCTCCTCGCCGCCTTCCATCTTTACGGCATGTGCACCGCTTTCTTTCATTATACGAATGGTGCTGGCCAAGGCTTCCTTGCTGTTTCCCTGGTAACTGCCGAAAGGCAAATCCACCACCACCAAAGCACGGTCAATACCACGCACAACCGATGAGGCGTGATAAATCATCTGGTCCAGTGTGATAGGCAATGTCGTTTCATGGCCCGCCATCACGTTGCTGGCGCTGTCACCCACAAGTATCACATCGATTCCGGCCTGATCTACCAGCTTTGCCATAGAATAATCGTAGGCCGTAAGCATGGATATCTTCTCCCCTTTCTGCTTCATTTCCAGCAGTACATGGGTGGTAATTTTTTTAAATTCTTTTTTCTGAATACTCATGTTTAATTCTCGTCAAAAA